>CAZKGD010000003.1:0-106859 GCA_964552215.1 uncultured Caldimonas sp. | reverse complement strand
CTAGCGCACTCCCACCAGGAAGGCCGCCGGGGGCAGGATCGGGATATCGCGCCAGGGATGGAGTGTGGTCAGGTGAGGATCGCTCGCGATGATCAGTTCGGCCCGGGCCGTCCACGCCAAGGCCAGGAACTTGTTGTCCTGCGGATCCACGCAGTCGGTGACGGCCTCGTTCACCTCGTAGGACGTCAGGTGCGTTTGCAGGCCGCGCAGAAAGTCCAGTCGCTGCGGCAAGGACAGGTAGCGATCGAACTTGTCATGCATCAGGACGGTCTCGACCTCCTGCCACGTCTCGGCCGAGCAGCAGATGTCGAAGTGCAGCAGGGCCTTTTCAAGGGCCAGCGCCGGCACCGAGCCCGGACGGATCGCTGCCGACACCAGCACCCCGGTATCGACCACGACGGGTCTACCGAAGCTCATGCACCAGGCGGTCGATGTCGGCGTCGCTCAGATCGATGGCAGCCCCTGCGGGCGCCAGGGTCTGGCGATATTGGGCATACCAGCGCGCGGCTTCCTGGCGCCGTGCGTCCAGGGCTTGCAGTTCTCGCATGTCGTGTTCGCTCACCACATAGGCCACTGGACGGCCGCGGCGCGTCACCTGCACCGGTTCGCGCTGAGAGCGGTCGAGCAGTTCTCCAAAGCGGTTCTGCGCCTCGGCGGAAGTGAAGGTGATCACGGCAACCTCCTGCGAATCACGAATTAGCTATTTTAGACAAAACCTGTCATTCACAGGTCGGGCTCGTCTCACGCCCGTGTCAGCACGGCCGGCTCGCCTGGCGTCACCAGCCCCACGTCCCGCCAGGGGCTGCGCTTGCCGAAGTGGCGTTCGCGCCAGTCCAGCGCCTGCCAGTACCAGCCCACGCGCCGCTCGGCCAGGCCGGGCAGCGACAGCAGGTCGGCGCCGGCCCAGGGCAGGAAGGGGTTGCGCCGGCCATAGCCCCAGATCTCGATGCGCGTGGACGGCTGCAGCGAGGGCCCGCGCGCATGGAAGCCGAAGGTGTCGGCCACCACCAGGGTGTTGGCCGGCACCGCAAAGAGCCTGGGCTCGGGCAGGTTCAGGCCCGGCAACTCGTCGGGGCGGATGCGGAAGGACCCGCGGCCGGTGAGGCCGCCCTGCTGGGCCGCCACCAGGCTCATGGCCCGTTCCCAGGCCAGGCGCTCGGGGCTCAGGCGGTGCGAACCCGGCACATAGCAGAAGGGGCCGGCATCGGCCGCCACGTCGGTCAGGAAGTACCACGCCTTCACGGTGGGGTGGAAGGTGTCGGCGTGCAGGTGGGTCTGCGGGTCCGGCTTGGCCTGCACCACGTGCGACAGGATGGTCTGGATGTAGGACACCGGTTCCTGGTCGAAGCTGCCCACGTAGCGGCTCAGCCCGTGCCACGGCGGCGAGCGCAGGAAGTCCCTCAGTGCCGGCTGGGCGGCCAGGAAGGCCGGGTCGAGCGCGATGCGCCGCGTGACCGTGTCGCCCTGCAGCATCTCGCGCGCCGGGGCGCGGTGGGCCAGCAGGCGCTCGCGCAGCGCCGCGAACTCGGCGGGGGGCAGCACGTCGTGCCGGATCACGAAGCCGTCGCGGTCGAAGGCCGCCCGGTCGTCCTCGGACACCAGGCCGGCCAGACGCTGCCGACGCGCAGCCGCCAGGCCGTGCGCCCATTGCAGCCGGCGAGCGTGCAGGCCCCAGGCGTTCAGCCGGGGCGACCCGATGACCGGGTTGTCGCGGAAGGACTTCGCGCCGGTGAGCAGGGCAGCGCACCACAGGGGCGACATCAGCAGGTGGCGCGGAGACGGCAGCATGGCGGCATGGTAGCGCCGGCCCCGGGGTGTGAAGCCGGTCACGGCCACACCCCCGAAAGGGGGAGCATTTGGACACATGTAGGGGCCAGATTCCGGGCCTTCCCTTCTTATACTGAGGGTTTGCCCGCGTCAGCAGGGGCCCATCGACCGGGGCGCCTGTCTTGCACCGGCCCCGGTGGCGCTGCGTCGCGGGGGGTGTGCGTCGCGGCGCACAATCGGGCGACCCGCCCACCGGCAGTGCATGAGCGTCCCAACCACCCCTCCCTCCAAGCGCAGCCCCTGGCAAGTCCAGCGGGCCGTGTGGTTTGCGCTCTTCCTGCGCGAGCTCAAGACGCGCTTTGGTGGGCGCTGGCTGGGCGTCTTCTGGGTGCTGCTCGAGCCCCTCGCCCACATCCTCATCCTGATGCTGCTCTTCGGCTTCATCCAGCACCGGGTGGTGCCGGGGGTCGATTTCGCGATGTTCCTGCTCGTGGGCCTGGTGCCTTTTTTCATGTTCAAGAGCCTGGCTCTGCGCGGCATGGAGGCAGTGGAGTCCAACCGGGGGCTCTTCGGCTACCGGCAGGTCAAGCCGATCGACCCGCTGGTCTCGCGCGCCCTGCTGGAAGTGTCGCTCTACAGCATGGTCTATCTCATCATGCTGGGCGTGATGGGCTGGGTGGGCTTCCCCGTGGTGCCTGCCCGGCCGCTGGAGCTCATGGGTGTGAGTGCGGCGTTGCTCGTGTTCGGCCTGGGCCTGGGGCTCGTGTTTGCCGTGGCCACCAACGAATTGCCCAACGTGCGCAGCTTCATCCGCATCAGCTTCATGCCCTTGTACTTGATGTCGGGCATCATCTTCCCGGTCAGTGCCCTGCCGCCCCAGGTGCTGCCCTGGCTGCTGTGGAACCCCATCCTGCACGCTGTCGAAGTGTCGCGTGCCCACTTCTTTCCGCAGTATGCGCTCGCCCAGGGCATCAGCGCCACCTACGTGGCCGCCTGGGCCATCGGGGCGCTGGTGCTGGGCCTGAGCCTGTACCGCGTGCGGCGTCATCGCCTGCTGGCGTCATGAGGAGGCCGCCACGATGATCGAGCTGCGCCACCTCACCAAGTCCTACCCCACCCCGCACGGGCGGCGCTACGTCTTCCGCGACTTGAGCTTCAACTTCCCCGAAGGCGCCAACGTCGGCCTCATCGGGCCCAACGGTGCGGGCAAGTCCACGCTCATGCGCCTGATCGGTGGCATCGACGCGCCCGACTCGGGCGCCGTCGTCACCGATGCCCGCATCTCCTGGCCGGTCGGTCTGTCGGGCGGCTTCCAGGGCTCGCTCACCGGGCGCGACAACGTGCAGTTCGTCTGTCGCCTGTATGGCGCCAGCGGCGAGGCCATGCGCGAGAAGGTGCGTTTCGTGCGGGAGTTTGCCGAAATCGGCGAGTACTTCGACCTGCCGGTGAAGTCGTATTCCTCGGGCATGCGCTCGCGCCTGGCCTTTGGCCTGAGCATGGCCTTCGACTTCGACTACTACCTCATCGACGAAGTCATGGCCGTGGGTGATGCGCAGTTCAAGCGCAAGAGCCAGGACGTCTTCAAGAGCAAGCTCGAGCGCTCGCGCATCATCCTCGTGTCGCACAGCATGCGCGACATTGCCCAGTATTGCGACGTGGTCGTGCTGGTGCGCGACGGCCAGGCCACGCTGTACACCGATGTGCAGGCGGGCATCGCCGCCTACCAGGGCGCAGCGGCAGCGCCTTCACCCCCCAAACAACCCCAAGCTGCATGAACAAGGTCCTGGCCATCCTCACCCCGGCGCGGCTCAAGCTGCTGATCATCGCCGCCCCCGTGCTGCTGGCGCTGGTGTACTACACCGTGCTGGCGGCCGACCGCTACGTGAGCGAGTCCATCATCACCGTGCGCCAGGCCAACCAGGGCAGCTCGCCCGTGCCCGGCGCCGCGCTGATGCTGGCCGGCATCACGCCGCCCTCGCGCGAAGACACCCTCTATCTGCGCCAGTACATCCACTCGCTCGCCCTGCTCAACAAGCTGGATGCTGAACTCGGCCTGCGTGCCCACTTCGAAGCGGAAACCCTCGACCCCTTCTACCGCCTGTGGGGTGGCACCAGCCAGGAAACGTTTCTCGAGTACTACCGCGCCCGGGTGGAAGTGCTGTACGACGACATCGCCTCGCTGCTGACGGTGCGGGTGCAGGGCTTCGAACCCGAGTTTGCGCAAAAGCTCAACGCGGCCATCCTGCGCGAAAGCGAAGCCTTCGTGAACGCCTTCTCGCAGCGCATCGCCCGCGAACAGATGGCCTTTGCCGAAACCGAACTGGCCCGCTCGGCCGAACGGCTGCAGGCCGCCAAGGCCGCCGTGCTCGAGTTCCAGAGCCGGAACCGCCTGCTCGACCCGCTGGTACAGGCCCAGGCCAGTGGCGCCCTGGTGGCCGAGCTGCAGGCCAGCCTGGCCCGCCAGGAAACCGAGCTGCGCGCCCTGCGCAGCTACCTCAACGAAGACTCCTTCCAGGTGCAGGCCCTGCGCAACCAGGTGCAGGCCACCGCCAAACAGCTGGAGGCCGAGCGCCGCCGCGCCACCCAGGGCAACAACAACGAACGCCTGAACGAACAGGCCGCCCGCTTCCAGGACCTCACCTTGCAGGCCGGTTTTGCCGAAGACGCCTACAAACTGGCGCTTGGCGCCGTCGAAAACGCCCGCATCGACGCCACCCGCAAGCTCAAGAGCCTGGTCGTGGTGGAACCCCCCGGCCGGCCCGAGGTGGCAATCTACCCGCGCCGCGCCTACAACCTCATCACGCTGTTCATCGTGTGCTGCCTGCTCTACGGCGTGACCCGCCTGGTGCTTGCCACGATCCGCGAACACCAAGACTGACCCAGCCATGAAGCGCTACATCCTCATCCTTCTGCTGGCCGCCGTGCCGCTTGTCGCCTCGGCCCAGGCCCTGCGCGACCCGGTCAACACCGGCCCGCGCGGCGCCACAGAACTGGCCCCGATGCAAAACCGCGCCACGGCCACCCCGGCCGGCGCGCCCACCACGCCCACCGCCACCGGCCAGGGCACGGCTGCCGGCACCGGCGTGGCCACCCCGCTGCCGCCCAACCCCTTCACCGCGGCCCAGCCGGTCATGTTCGGCTCGCAGATCTTCACCGGCCGTTTTGGCGCCGTGCCCTTTGCCGGCTTCAACCCCAACTACCAGATCGCCACCGGCGACCAGATCACCGTGCGCATGTGGGGCGGCTTCACCTTCGACGCCACCCAGCCCGTGGATGCCCAGGGCAACATCTTCATCCCCAACGTGGGCCCCATCCGCGTGCAGGGCGTGCGCAACGAAGAACTCAACGCCCAGGTGGAAGCGCAGGTCAAGCGCGTGTTCCGTTCCACCGTGGGGGTGTACGCCTCGCTGGCGGCCGCCCAGCCCGTGAAGGTCTATGTGACCGGCTTCGTGCGTGCCCCCGGCCTCTATGGCGGCCTCAGCAGCGATTCGGTGCTGTACTACCTCGATCAGGCCGGCGGCATCGACCCCGACCGTGGCAGCTACCTTGAAGTGGACGTGCTGCGCGCCGGACAGGTGCGCGCCAAGTTCAACCTCTACCGCTTCTTGCTGGATGGCCAGATTGAGCACCTGCAGCTGCAGGACGGCGACACCATCGTCGCCTACCCCCGCAAGCACACCGTGCAGGTGAGCGGTGAGGTGCTCAACCCCTACATCTTCGAGTTTGGCCAACCCACGGTCTCGGCGAGCGAACTGCTGGCCGTGGCCCGGCCCCGGCCCGGCGCCACCCACCTGAGCATCGTGCGCAAGGTGGGTGTGGAGCGACGCAGCGAATACCACCCGCTCGACGCGGCCGCCCAGGTGCTCATCCAGGACGGCGACGAAGTCAACGTCACCTCCGACAAGTACCCCGGCACCATCCTCGTGCGCATCGAAGGCGCCCACCTGGGCGAGCGCTCGCTCGTGCTGCCCTACGGCGCCCGCCTGCGCGACGCCCTGGCGCGCGTGAGGCCGGCCCCCCAGGCGCAGCTCGACGCCGTGCAACTCTTCCGCCGCTCGGTGGCGGCGCGCCAGAAGGAAATGCTCGACGCCTCGCTGCGCAGCCTCGAAACCTACGCCCTCACCGCCCGCAGCGCCACCAGCGAAGAAGCCGCGCTGCGCACCCGCGAGGCCGAGCTCATCCTGCAGTTCATCGACCGCGCCCGCACCGTGCAGCCGCGCGGCCAGGTCATCCTGGCCCAGCGCGAACAGGCGCCCGACACCCTGCTGGAAGACGGCGACATCCTGCGCATCCCCGAGCAGAGCAACCTCGTGCTCGTCAGTGGCGAAGTGCTCTTCCCCAATGCCCTGGTGTTCGAGCCCCAGGCCCAGCCCGAAGACTACGTGCAGCGCGCCGGCGGCTTCAACCAGGGGGCCGACAAGGCCCGCCTCATCGTGCTGCGCCAGGACGGCAGCGTGGTGCCGGGCACCGAAGTCGCCCGTCTGCAACCGGGCGACGAAATCATGGTGCTGCCCAAGATCGCCACCAAGAACGTCGAGATCACCCGCGGCATCACCCAGATCCTGTACCAGATCGCCGTGTCGGCGAAGGTGCTGTTTGGGTTGTGAGGGTGCTTGCATGACCGCAGCCGTGGTGTCTGCCGGCCGCTCGGTGCCTTCGGGAGCGGGTGTGCAGCATGTCCCCATCAACTATCGCGGGTGGGTGGGCGTGCCCGTGCACAACCCCGGGACGTTTCCCGCGACCGTCCTGGTCGAACTGCAGGCTAAAGAGGGCCCGGGCCTGCAGTGGCAGGCCCTGTCGCTCCAGTGTCCGGTGGCGCCTGGCTCGGGGTGCCTGTGGCTCTACGTTGGGCGCGACATCGAGGCCTTGACCTTGCGCGCAACCGAAGGGCTGACCGTGAGCCCCGAGCAAGCCCGGCCCGCCGAGCAGCCGCCTGCACAGGCCTGGGTGCACCCGCGCTGCCGCACCGTGGCCATGCTGAACCGCCTCGGGGTGAAGCAACTGTTCGGGATCGAGCTCACCGACGACGAACGCTGGCCGCTGCGCAGCCTTGACAGCGACCCGCAGATTCGCCTGGCGTTGCCGCCAGGGCGTGGGCGCCACCGCGTGGTGCTCGACATCGAGTCCGAGGCCGCTGCGCTGTCGCCCACGGTCTATCGCAACGACGGCGCCGGGTACAGCGCGGCACGGGCCGCGCCGATGGGCCGGCAGGCCTCTGCCACCTGGGTGGCTGAAGTCGACCTGTCGCGGGCCACCAAGGCCCTGCGCATCGATCCCCTGGATGCGCCAGGCCGCTTCCGGCTGGACCACCTGGCCCTGGAACCCGTCGATGCCGCCTGGGCCGGCAGCGGGTGGCGCTCGGCGACCCGCTTCGCTCGGCGCCTGGCCGGCCGCTGGACGATCGACGACCTGCACGTAGAGCACGACCTCCGCATCCTGGACTCGGCTAGTCGGCGCTTCCAGGCCATCGGGCCCGACCCGCGCCTGCGACTCTCGGCCCGCCTGCCCGCCGGCTGGTACATGGCCGAGGTCAGCCTGGAGCTGCCCGGGGCCCGAGCCGATGCCTGCTTCTACATCGACACGGGCGCAGGTGAGGACGAGGCCAGCGCCATGCTGCTGCCGCTGCGCTCGGGCCAGCTCACCAAGCGGCTGCTCCACCTGCCCGCCCCGACACGCCTGCGCTTCGACCCGATGACCCGCCCTGGCCCCTTCCGGGTCGAGCACTTTGCGCTCATCAAGGTGACCGAGTCCTTTGCCCGCAGCCGCATGGAGCGCAAGCTGCGCAACCGTCATCCGCGCTACCGTGCCCGCGTGGGGCCGGGGCCACAGGAGGCGAAACCGCTGCCGCAGGAGATTGGCGGGCTGTGGTCTGCCTATGCTTCACTGTTCGAGCGCAGCGCAGCGGCCCTGGTGAGCTACGCGCAGTGGATCGACGAGGTCGAGACCCCGCGCCTGCCCAGCCCCGCCGAACAAGAAGCGATCGCCGGCCGTTGGGCCTACCGCCCCCGTTTCTCGGTGGTGTTGCCCGTCTGGAACACCCCGCCCAAGCTGCTGCGGGCCTGCCTGGACAGCGTGCTGGCCCAGACCTACCCCGACTGGGAACTGTGCGTCGCCGACGATGCCTCCACCGACCCCGCCGTCCACGAGGTGCTGCGCGACTACCAGGCCCGCGACGAGCGCATCCAGGTCGCCTTTCGCCCCACCAACGGCCACATCGTTGCGGCCAGCAATACCGCGCTGGTGCTGGCCAGCGGCGAGTTCGTCGTGCTGCTCGATCACGACGACCGGCTCGCGCCCCACGCCCTGTTTGCCGTGGCCCAGGCCCTGCAGGAGCGCCCCAGCGCCCAGATCCTCTACAGCGACGAAGACAAGCTCGACGACGCCGGTCAGCGCTGCGAGCCCTACTTCAAGCCCGACTGGTCGCCCGACCTGCTCTATTCGCAGAACTACATCTCGCACCTGGGCGTGTACCGGCGCGACCTCGTCCAGCGTGTGGGTGGCTTTCGTGAAGGCTTCCAAGGCAGCCAGGACCATGACCTCGTGCTGCGCTGCGTGGCCGAAGTGGCCGACCCGCACGACATCGTCCACATTCCCCAGGTGCTCTACCACTGGCGCATGACGCCCGGCTCCACCGCCCGCGGCCACGACCAGAAGGACTACGCCAGCGAGGCCGGTCGTCGCGCCCTGCAAGACCACTTCGATGCCCACCACCCCGGAGTGAGCGTCAGCGTCGTGGCCCCCGGCATCTACCGGCACCGCTGGCCGCTGCCCGAGCCCGCGCCCCTGGTGAGCCTGATCGTGCCCACGCGCGACGGCATCGATGTGCTGCGCACGTGTATCGACTCCCTCCTGCAGCGCACCACTTACCCCCACTTCGAGGTGCTGGTGGTGGACAACCAGTCCACCTGCCCCGACACCCTGGCCTACCTGGCGGCGCTGGCCCGCGGTGACCACGGCGGCGGCCGCGTGCGCGTGCTGCCCTACCACCACCCCTTCAACTACTCGGCCCTCAACAACTTCGCCGCGGCCCAGGCGCGCGGCACGGTGCTCGGCCTCATCAACAACGACATCGAAGTCATCACCCCCGATTGGCTCGAGGAAATGGTCAGCCACGCCCTGCGCCCCGACGTGGGCTGCGTGGGGGCCAAGCTTTATTACCCCGACGACACCGTTCAGCACGCCGGCGTGGTGCTGGGCCTGGGCGGCGTGGCCAACCACGCGCTGCGCCGCACACCGCGCCACGAGCCCGGCTACTTCGGCCGGCTGTGGACCATATACAACCCCAGCGCCGTCACGGCCGCCGCCCTGGTGCTGCGCAAGGAAGTGTTCGACCGTGTGGGCGGGCTCGACGCCGAAGGCCTGCCCGTGGCCTTCAACGACGTGGACTTGTGCCTCAAGGTGCGCGAGGCCGGTTACCGCAACCTCTGGACGCCGCACGCCGAGCTCTACCACCATGAATCCGTGAGCCGCGGCGCCGACACCAGCCCCGAAAAGCGGGCCCGTTTCGTCGGCGAAGTCAACGTCATGCTCAACCGCTGGGGCGCCGTGTTACAGCGCGACCCTGCCTACAACCCCAACCTCACCCGTGAGCGAGAGGACTACTCCCTTGCTCTCGCGCCTGTGGCAGCGTCCCACCGCGCCGAGGCCCTGACCGCATGAACACCGCTCTCGAACCCCCTGGCCAACCGCCCCGGCCCTTGCCGCGCCTGGCCGTGGCGGCCATCTTCCGCAATGAAGCCCCCTACGTGGTGGAGTGGCTCGCCCACCACCGCGTGGTCGGCGTGGACGCCTTTTACATCGCCGACAACGACAGCGACGACGGCACCTCCGAGCTGCTGCAGGCGCTGCACGAGCTGGGCTACCTGCAGCGCATCCCCTTCCCGTCGCCCCCCGGCCGGGCGCCCCAGCTCCCGGCCTACGCCGACATCCTCGGTCGCCACGCGGCTGCCGAAGACTGGGTGGCGGTCATCGACGCTGACGAGTTCATCATGCCGGCGCGTGAGGACACCAGCCCCAAGGAGGTGCTGGCCCGCCTGGGCGAACGCCCCGATGTGGGAGCCGTGGCCTTGAACTGGGTGACCTACGGGTCGGCGGGGCAGCTGGATCACGGTGCCGGGCTCGTGATGGAACGCTTCGACCGACATGCCGATCCCGGCTTCTGGGTCAATCACCACATCAAATCCATCCTGCGCATGCAGGCCTTCGAGGGCTTGCACGGCAACCCCCACCTCTTCATGCTCAAGCCCGGCTACCACTACGTCCACGCCAATGGCGACGTGCTCGTGGACCACGCAGCCCGAGGCCCCGGCTTGAGCCGGCAGTTGGTCTGGGAGGGCCTCAGACTGCACCACTACGTCGTCAAGTCGCGCGAGGAATTCACAGCCAAGCAGCGCAAAGGCAGTGCGGCAGTGCTGGGGCGCACCAAGGGCGACGACTACTTCCGTGCGCACGACCGTAACGACATCCACGCCCCTGTGCCGCCTGCGCTGCTGGCGCGGGTCAAAGCCGAGATCGCAGCCATCGAAGCGGCCTTGCGAAACCGAGGGGCTCAGCCCCCGGCGCCTCCCACCCAGGCGGCCCGGCTGCAGCTCTTCCCCCAGGCCGTGCGCGGCCACATCGATCGCGTCGAATGGCGCGACGGCCGCCTGAACCTCTGGGGCTGGGCCTTGCAGCAAGACGGCCAGGCGCCGGCGTGCCTGCGCGTGCGGCTTGGGCCCGAGTGGATCGATACGCCCGTCCCGCGCTGGCTGGCCCGTCCCGACGTACACCGCCACCACCCCCTGGCCACGGCTTTGTGTGGCTTCCACGTCAGCCTGCCCGCCGCCCAGCCGTCCAACGGCGACGCATTGTTCGAGGTGTGGGCGGGCCCGCACGACACCGCCCTGCACGGCCCACTGCCACTGTCAACGCAAGCAGCGGTGCACATGAAAGAGCGCCTGGCCCAAGCCAAGACGCCATGACCACAGGAGGTTCCCCAGCGTGAAACTGTTCCCCACTTCCCAGACCAAGACGGCACCGCCCGCCTCGGCCCCTGACGTCCAGACCAAGCCTCTGCGCGTCGCTGGGTCACCTGAGGCCGGCCAGATCAAGGTCGATCTCGCCTACCGCCTGGGCGGCCTCACCGTGGTGGCCGGCTGGTCGACTGCGGGCGTGGAGCTGGGCCTGCGCGCAGCCGACCGTGTGCTCCAGGTGCGCCGGCAGGCCGTGCCGCGGCCCGACGTCGCCACACACTTTAACCTCCCGTCCGGCGCCGATCTGGGGTTCGTGCTCGTGGCCGAATCGGCCGGCGACGATGCCGTGACCTTGTGTTGGCGTGAACGCGGGCAAGCCGAAACCGTATCGCAACCGCTGGTGCTCGAAACCCAACCCAAGTGGCGCGACGGGATGCAAGCGCCGCTGGGCTCGGCGCTGGCCCTGCTATGCGCTGCATTCCGACCCCACACCGACGAGTGGAAAGACCTGGTCGCTCAGTTGCCGTCATCCACGACGCCGTGCGAAAACGCCCGCGCTTACTTGGAAGGAGCGTCGGCGTGCGCTCAAACCGAAGAAGGCGTGGCCTGGGGCTGGCTCGTGCATACGCCAGGCACCCAGGCTTGGCTTGAAGACGATGCGGGCCGCACTTACCCCCTCGACAAGGCCTTTCGTCGCTACCGGCAGGACGTCTACGACGCGGTTGGCCATGAGTTCGGACACGCAGATCGTGAGGCAGGCTTCGTCCTTCGCTTGCCCGGGCTCAAGCCCGGATCCAGGCTGCGCTTGAAGGCGCTGTCCGAGGCGGGCGTGCATTTGCTCAGCGAGACGAGCTGCGGCACCCTGCCCGCGGACCCCGTGGCCGCTGCGCGATTGCTCTTCAACGTGTTTTGTCCACTGTCAGAAATGCATCGCAGGGTGGGCATCGTGGACGAACCCGTGTTGGCCCCCCTCATCCAATACCGCCAAGACATATGGGACGAATTGCCCGTGCAGGTCAAGCGGCTGGGCCCGGCCGTGGAGCGGCCGCTGGTCAGCCTCATCATCCCGCTGTACGGACGGACCGATTTCGTCGAGCACCAGCTCATCGAGTTCACCCAGGATGCCTGGCTGCAGTCGCATGCCGAGATCATTTACGTGGTGGACGACCCCAAGCTGGTCGAACCCTTTGCCGCGCAGGCCGAGGCCCTCTTCAGGCTCTACAGGCTCCCGTTCACCTGGGTGTGGGGCAGCGTCAACCGCGGGTTCTCGGGGGCCAACAACCTGGGAGCCCGACAAGCCCGGGGTGAACACCTGCTGTTCCTCAACAGCGATGCCTTTCCCCAGGCACCGGGATGGCTGCTAGCGATGCTAGAAATTCTGAAGCAAAACCCGAATATAGGCGCTGTTGGACCTCGGCTCACGTTTGCTGACGGTTCTATACAACATTGCGGTATGGAGTTTTTACGGCTGGATGAGCTGGGGGTGTGGGTCAATCACCATCCACGAGCAGGTTTAGACCCCTCGTTGGACCCAGCAAGCAGCGTGACAATTGTTCCCGCAGCAACAGGTGCTTGCATTATGTTGCGCAAGTGCGATTTTGACGCCATTGGAGGGTGGGATACAGGTTACCTCATCGGTGATTTTGAGGATTCTGACCTTTGCCTCAAGTTGCGCAGCGCAGGCTTTGATATTGCATATCTCCCGAGCGTACAACTGACCCATTTAGAGCGTCAGTCTTTTAGGCTATTGGGGCAGGATGACTTCAGGCATCGCGTTACTATTTATAACGCCATCAGACATCAAGAGCGTTGGCCTGCACTTATTGAGTCGCTCGGGAGGAAATAATCATGAATCTAACTCATCGTATTCTGGTGATTGCCCATGGTCATCCGGATTTCAGCTTGGGCGGCGGCGAGATTGCCGCTTACAACCTCTACAAGGCATATAGAGCAAATGAGAATGTAGAAAACGCATGGTTTCTTGCGCGCGCGGACCGAGGGCGCGGGGCAACCGGTGCTTTATCAATGCGTCGAACAAACGAGTACTTATGGGAACAATCCGTTGCCGATTATCACGGGACCACATTCAAAGCATCAGATATCGGGTCCGTAGTAACAAAGTTTCGAGATCTGGTTGAAGCACTCAAACCCACCGTGGTGCACACCCACCACTACGCGCACCTGGGGCTGGAGTACCTGCGTGTCATCAAGCAGGTGGACCCTTCCATCCGCATCGTGATGACGCTGCACGAATATCTTGCCATCTGCCGCAACAATGGCCAGATGATCAAGACGGGCAGCTTCAAGCTGTGCAGCCGGGAGAGCTACGACGAGTGCCGCCAGTGTTTCCCGCAGCAAACCGCTGAAGACTTCTGGCTGCGCAAGCACTACTTCATGAGCCACTTCAAGCTCGTGGACCAGTTCGTGGCGCCGTCAGAATTCCTGCGGCAGCGCTACATCGAGTGGGGGTTGGCGCCCGAGCAGATCGTGGTGATCGAAAACGGCCAGGCCGACGAACCGCCGCTGCCCCCGCGTCCGCTGGCCGAAGGCGAAACGCGCAACCGCTTCGGCTTTTTCGGCCAGATCAACCCCTACAAGGGGCTGGACGTGCTGCTGCAGGCGCTGCACGACCTGCCCAAGGCCGAGCGCAAGAAAATCGTGCTCGAGGTGCACGGTGCCAACCTCGAATGGCAGCCCGAGGCGTATCGCCAGAAGATCGAGGCCTTGCGCGAGCCTCTCATCAAGCAAGGCGTGGTGCAGTGGGTGGGCCCCTACCAGCCCCACGAGCTTCGCCGCCGCATGGCCGGCGTCGACTGGGTGGTCGTGCCCTCCATCTGGTGGGAAAACTCACCTATGGTGATCCAGGAGGCCTTTGTGTGTGGGAGGCCGCTGTTGGTGAGCGATATCGGTGGGATGGCGGAAAAGGTGCGAGATGGCGTGGATGGCATTCACGTTCCAGCCGGCAATGTACTGGGCTGGGGCAAGACTTTCCAACAGACAGCACTTATGGCTGATGCCTGGGACGCCATGCGCAGAGGCGTTCGCCAACCGCTTACTTACGACGCATGCGCCGTGACGCACACGCAGCTCATCAATACCCTTGCACTTGGATGACACCCATGCACAAGCCCTTCATTCTTGGCCTTCGGTCGAGCCAGCCCGATGCGCCGCATCTATCGACTCAAGAGCTTTGCGAGCGTGTGGGCCAGAACTCCGGGAACCTCGCATTTCACTATGCCGTGGAAAGGCAGTTAGATTGTAATTCTGTTGTGGCTTGGGGTGCTCCACCTGAAGCTATCGATGCTGCGGGAAATATAGCGGTTATTCCGTGCGCAAATCAGCTAGGTGCCCATACTGACTTGGTAGTTTTAGCGGAAAAGTTCAGATGTCTGCGGACTTCGATGATTGCTGTTGGGCTTGGGGCGCAGGCAGGATTGGATGGTGACATACCTGATATCAAGCAAGGGACCATCGATTGGGTTCGGTCTATAGCTGACCGAGCTGTAGGAGATCGACCCAATATCGGATTGCGTGGAGATTTTACGCTTCGTGTTTTAGAGCACTATGGCCTTGCGGAAAGCGGAGTGGTTCTCGGTTGCCCTACCCTTTTCATCCACCCGTCTCCTTGTTTGGGCAAGCATATTCACGACCGATTATCCGAGCCGAAAAGAATCGCAGTTGCAGCCGGCAATCCCTATATTCGCGAACTCGCCCGGCTGGAGGCCTCGCTAACAAACTTAGTTAAGGCGACACAGGGGTCTTACGTCGGTCAGCATCCGCTAATAATGTTCCGTCTGACGCGTGGCGAAGTTGATTATATGGGGGCGAATGACCTCGAACTGTCGCGACAATATATTTGCCCTGAGATGTCTTCTGAAGAGTTCTCGCGCTGGACGAAGCAGTACGGTGTAATATTTTTTGATGTTCCATCATGGATGGAGCACTATCGGCGATTCGACTTCGTGATCGGTACACGCATTCACGGAATAATGCTTGCTCTCCAGGCGGGTGTCCCAGCACTTTGCATAGTGCACGACTCACGCACCCTGGAGCTTTGCCAGACCATGAAAGTGCCTTATGTACTATCGAAGGATGTGGTCGGTGGCATTCAGCGAAAAGACTTGCTAAGGCTCTTCCAATTTGATCCGGATGAATTTGATACCAACCGACGGATGCTTGCCCGGCGTTATGTGGACTTTCTAAAAAACAACCAACTTCAGCCTGTCGATTGGCTCGAAGGCATCGCTACGGCGAGCTGATCTACCGACCAGCGATCTCGGGACACTCATGCCACGGAGATGAGTGCCCGGGTCCAGGCGTCAGATCGCATTGGCAGCAACTCAGCCTCGCCGAGACTTGATGCGATCAAGGCATACAGGCTTTGGTCAGCAAACACCCCCCTCGCCCCCAACCTCTGCACGTCATACACCTTCGTGTGCGACCGCCCCAGGTTGAAGGGGCCGGGCAGCAGCGGCACCAGGCCGATGTGGGCGCGGAAGCTGCGGCAGTGGCTCAGGTAGTTGGGCCAGCTCAGGGGGTGCAACACGCGGGTGCGGGGCAGTGAGCGGTAGAGCTTGTTCACCTCGTGGTCGCCAATGATCTCGAAGTGCAGGCGGGGGTTCTGGGCCAGCGCTTCGGCCACCACGGGGCGCAGCCATTCGATCTCGGCGCGGTGCGCGGCCGAGCCGTGATAGAAGGCCCAGAGGGGCCCGTCGGGCGTCCAGGGGGTGGGTTGCACGTGGGCGTCTTCCGGCAGCGGCAGCGGGGGCGTGAGCTGCATGCGGCGGTCGGCATGGGCTTCGCACAGCGCGGCGGTGGAGGCCCAGTACTCGGTGGCCAGCACCTCGACCCAGGGGTGCATGCGCTGGCAGTAGCGCGCAAGTTTTTGCCGGTAGGGTTTGGGCAGTTCGGCCCAGGCGGCTGGGTTCAGCAGTTCGTCGTCCATGAAGTACACCACCCCCGCCAGTTGCGCATGGTGCCGGTGCAGGGCTTGGGCCCAGGCCGGGGTGAGGTAGCGCACGATCACCACGCGGGTGCCGGGGCTCAGGTCGTCGGCGGTGGGCGGCTCGGTGTCGATTGCGCGGTAGGCCACCGGCAAGCCGCTGGCCGTGGCACGGGGGCGGATGTAGTAGTCGGTGGAGGGGTTGGGCCCCTGTTGCAGCACCAGCCAGCGGGTGGCCTCGGGCCGGTGGGCCGTGGTGGGCAGGCGGGGAGGGCGGCGCAGGTGAAGGAACATGGGCAGGTGGCTGGTCGCGGGAGCAGCCCCGATTCTGCGCCGGCGGGCCACCGAGTGAGGGGGGTGGGCGCACGGCAGTGCGGGGCACAATGCGGGCGCCTGATCACTTTCGGATGCGTGGTTCCATGACCAAGATCGCCATCGCCGGCACCGGCTACGTCGGCCTCTCCAACGCCATCCTCCTGGCGCAGCACCACGAGGTGGTGGCGCTGGACATCGACGCGGCCAAGGTGGAGATGATCAACGCGCGGCGTTCGCCCATCGTGGATGCCGAGATCGAGGACTACCTGGCCACCAAGCCGCTGAAGCTGCGCGCCACGCTGGACAAGCGCGAGGCCTACGAGGGCGCCGACTTCGTGGTGATTGCCACGCCCACCGACTACGACGCCGAGACCAACTACTTCAACACGCGCTCGGTGGAAGCGGTGGTGCGCGACGTGATGGCCATCAACCCGCAGGCGGTGATGGTGATCAAGTCCACCATCCCCGTGGGCTACACCGAGCGGCTGAAGCAGGACACCGGCAGTCCCAACCTGATCTTCTCGCCCGAGTTCCTGCGCGAAGGCAAGGCGCTCTACGACAACCTGCACCCCTCGCGCATCGTGGTGGGCGAGCGTTCCGAGCGGGGCCAGGTGTTTGCCGACTTGCTGCGCGAAGGCGCGCTGAAGCCCGATGTGCCGGTGCTGCTGACCGACAACACCGAGGCCGAGGCGATCAAGCTCTTTGCCAACACCTTCCTGGCCATGCGGGTGGCCTATTTCAACGAGCTGGACACCTATGCCGCCGTGCATGGCCTGGACACGCGCCAGATCATCGAGGGCGTGTGCCTGGACCCGCGCATCGGCCGCCACTACAACAACCCCTCCTTCGGCTACGGCGGCTACTGCCTGCCCAAGGACACGAAGCAGCTGCTGGCCAACTACAACGAGGTGCCGCAGAACCTGATCCGTGCCATCGTGGACGCCAACACCACGCGCAAGGACTTCGTGGCCTTCGACATCCTCAAGCGCAATCCGAAGGTGGTGGGCATCCACCGCCTCATCATGAAGGCCGGCAGCGACAACTTCCGCGCCAGCAGCGTGCAGGGCGTGATGAAGCGGCTCAAGGCCAAGGGGGTGGAGGTGATCGTCTACGAGCCGGTGCTGAAGGACGAGCGCTTCTTCAACTCGCCCGTGATCCGCGACCTGACCGAGTTCAAGCGCCTGTCCGATGTGATCGTGGCCAACCGGCGGGTGCCCGAGCTGGCGGATGTGGACGAGAAGGTCTACACGCGCGATCTGTTCGGGGGGGATGCCTGAGGGCTCAGGGAGCCTCTTGTTCGTCGGCCCCGTGCAACTGCTCGAGCAAGAGTGCCTTGACCTGCTGGTGAAGCCTGCACCATTGCTTCGGACAGAAATCCCGACAAGCTCAAACCCGTGGTGTAGCGCTCGATGCGCTCGATGGCGTCCAGGATGTGCGTCAGGTAGTCGATCAGACGTTGTTTGTCTCGGCTCATACCGGTTGAGCTTCTGAGAGCACCTTGGCGCGGAACTTCTCAGGCAACGCTCGTGGCGTCAGGACATCGACAGGTACGCCAAGGAGTTCCAGCAGTTCATGCCGGATGGCCCCAATGTCGAAGAGCGTTGCCTCGGGCAGGGGGTCGACCAGAATGTCCAGATCGCTGCCCTCTGCATCGTCGCCGTGAACGACGGAGCCGAAAACGCGGGCATTGCGGGCGCGATGGGCCTCCACCACGCGCCGGATCGCTTCCCGATGGATGGCAAGGGCGATGGAGGGTTTCATGCGGGCGGGCAGATGGATGTCGGTGGCTGTGATCATGATAAGGGTTCAGGGCCGCCATGTTGTTTTCCACCGGCTTGGGGCCTGGCGCTTTCCACGCAGGGACGCGAATGTATATACTGTATATACATTCATTCCGTCCGAGGCAGCACGATGTTCTCCAGGCTCTTTCGCAGCGGTAATTCGCAGGCTTTGCGCATTCCCAAGGAACTGGCGTTTCCGGCGGACATGCAGGACGTGGAGATCGAGCGGGTGGGCGACACGCTGGTGGTGCGCCCGGTGCGCCGTCGGACCATGACGGGCCTGCGCGAGGTGCTGGCCGAGTTTCCGCCGGGCTTCATGGCCGAGGGGCGGGGTGAGCAGGAGCAGGCCGAGCGCGACTGGTTGCCGGAGCGTTGAGCATGCGCTTCTTGCTCGACACCAACATCTGCATCCATCTCATCCAGCGCCAGCCACCCGAGCTGCTGGCGCGCTTTGACACCCTCAAGGTGGGTGAGGCGGTGATGTCCGTGGTGACCCTGGCTGAACTGCGCCATGGGGTGGAGCGTGACACTGCGGTGCGCGATCGCGCCGACAGGGCGCTGGCGCGGCTGCTCGAGTACCTGCCGGCCCTGCCGTTCGGCGAGGCACAGGCGCACCGCTATGGCGTGCTGGCTGCAGCCGTGAAAGACCGCCGGCGCGACGCCCTCGATCGCCTGATCGCCGCCCACGCCCTCAGCGTCGACCTGACCCTGGTCACGAACAACGAGGCCGATTTCGCAGGCTATCCGGGTTTGCGGGTGGAGAACTGGCTGACGGATCACACCCGACGCACGGGCCCCGGGTAGCGGGCCACCTGGGTGTCGGACGTGAGCAGCGTGACCCCCTCCACCGTGGCCTGGGCCACCAGGAGCCGGTCGAAGGGATCCTTGTGCACAGGTGGCAGCTGATCGATCGAGACGGCGTGCCCGCTGGTCACGGGCAGTTCCTGGTAACCGTTGTCGAGCAGGCTGCGACGCAGGACGCGAGGGTCCACCTGGAAGTCGTTGCGCCCGAGCCCGCGCTTGATGGCCACCTCCCAGAGGCTGGCGGCACTGAAGAACAGCTCGTTTTCGGGGGCGGTCAGCAGCATGCGTGCCGCCTCCGACAGGCGCTCCGGCGCGCTGGCGGCCCACAGGAGCAGGTGGGTGTCGAGCAGCAGCTTCATTCGCCGTAGAACATCTGCTGGATCTCTGCCTGGCCCAGGGTGTCGAAGTCGTCGGGCACGGTGATCTGCCCGGCCAGAAAGCCCAGTCGCCGTACCGGGCGGGGATCGGGGGTGTCCAGGGGGACGACCTTGGCGATGGGGCGCCCGGCCTTGGCGATGACAAACGGTTCCCCGCGCGCCACCTGTTCGAGCAGGCGCGACAGATGGGTCTTGGCGTCGTGGATGTTGACGGTTCGCATGGCAGGGTGACTTAGCTAAGTCTTGGTAGTCTAGTCTATCTGGCGACCCACGGCAATGCGACCGTCGAAGAAGTGGAGGGCTCGGTGAGACAATCCGCCCTGCATTTCATCCGTGAGACACCGCCATGGTTGCCATCACCCCGTCCATCTCCTGCCGCAACGACGGCCCCTTTGTCCTCTTCGGCGGCATCAACGTGCTCGAGTCGCGCGACCTGGCCTTGCGCGCCTGCGAGGAGTACGTGCGCGTCACCACGAAGCTGGGCATTCCCTATGTGTTCAAGGCCAGCTTCGACAAGGCCAACCGCTCGTCCATCCATTCCTACCGCGGCCCGGGGCTGGAGGAAGGCCTGAGGATCTTCGAGGCGGTGAAGGCGCAGTTCGGCGTGCCGGTGATCACCGACGTGCACGAGCCCTGGCAGGCGAAACCCGTGGCCGAGGTGGTGGACGTGCTGCAGCTGCCCGCCTTCCTGGCGCGCCAGACCGACCTGGTGGTGGCGCTGGCCCAGACGGGCCGGGTGGTGAACATCAAGAAGCCGCAGTTCCTGAGCCCCTCGCAGGTGCTCAACATCGTCGAGAAGTTCAGGGAAGCCGGCAACGAGCAGATCATCCTGTGCGACCGCGGCACCTGCTTCGGCTACGACAACCTGGTGGTGGACATGCTGGGCTTTGGCGTGATGAAGAAGGTCACGGGCGACCTGCCGGTGATCTTCGACGTGACGCATGCGCTGCAGCAGCGCGACCCGGGCGGCGCCGCCTCGGGCGGGCGCCGCCAGCAGGTGGCCGATCTGGCGCGCGCCGGCATGGCCGTGGGCCTGGCCGGCCTCTTCCTGGAAGCCCACCCCAACCCTGACCAGGCCAAGTGCGACGGCCCCAGCGCCCTGCCGCTGGACAAGCTCGAGCCCTTCCTGGCGCAGATGAAGGCGATCGACGCGCTGGTGAAGGGGTTTGCGCCGTTGCGGATCGACTGACCTGTTCAGTTGCATAGCTTCTAAAACAGGATCAACTGTTTTAGAGCTATTTGCGAAATAGCTGGAAGACAGTTATAGTGGAAATAACTGAATTCCAGCTGCCATGCGCACACCCATCGCCACCCCTCACCAGCTGGCCCGCCTCCTCGTGACGGCCCGCAAGGCGCGGGGCTGGTCGCAGGCTGAGTTGGCCCGCAAGCTGGGCTTGAGCCAAAGCCGGGTGTCCTATCTCGAACTCCACCCCGAGGCGCTGAGCCTGGAGCAGCTGCTGAACTGGCTGGCCGCCCTGCACCTTGAGCTGGAAGTGGGGCCCCGGGGCACCCACGCGGCCGAGCCGTCCCCGCCGGAGTGGTGAGCATGGGGCGGCCGTCCAAGTCGCGTGTGCTCGGCCTGTGGGCCAATGGGGTCCGGGTGGGCCAGTGGGTGCTGCCGGCCCAGGGGCCCATGGAGTTGCGCTACGACCCGCGCTGGATGGCCTCGCAGGCTGGGCGGCCGCTGTCGCTGTCACTGCCCTTCGGGGTGGACGACCGGCCGATCAAGGGCCCAGCCGTCGAGAACTACTTCGACAACCTCCTCCCCGACAGCAGCACGATCCGCAAGCGCCTGGCGGCCCGTTTCCGCGCCGAGTCCGACCAGGCCTTCGACCTGCTGGCCGCCGTGGGCCGGGATTGTGTCGGCGTCCTGCAGATCCTGCCCGAGGGCGAGGAGCCGCTGGGCTACGACCGGATTGAAGGCGACGTGCTCGACGACGCGCAGGTGGAAGCCCATCTGCTGCGCGCCGCAGGAGGGGACGGCCGCCTGCGGGACGAGGCCGACGACCTGCGCATCTCGCTGGCCGGCGCCCAGGAGAAGACGGCCCTGCTGCACTGGGGCGGCCAGTGGCTGCGGCCCAAGGGGGCGACGCCCACCACGCACATCCTCAAGCTGCCACTGGGCCTGGTGGGCAACCGCCAGGCCGACTTCCACACCTCGGTCGACAACGAATGGCTGTGCCTGGAGATCCTGCGGGCCTATGGCCTGCCGGCGCCCCGCGCGAGCCTGCAGCGCTTCGGCCAGCAGCGTGTCCTGGCGGTGGAGCGCTTCGACCGGCAGCTCCATTCCTCGGGCCAATGGCTGCTGCGGCTGCCCCAGGAAGACTTCTGCCAGGTCTACGGCCTGCCCTCGCACAGGAAGTACGAAGCCGATGGCGGGCCCGGCGTCGTCGAGCTGTGCAGCATCCTCAAGCAGTCGGTGCAGGCCGAGCAGGACATCGCCAACGTGCTGCGCGTCCAGATCCTGTTCTGGCTGCTGGTGGCGCCCGACGGCCATGCCAAGAACTTCAGCCTGCAGATCCTGCCCCGAGGACGGTTCCGCCTCACGCCCTTCTACGATGTGATGTCGGCCTACCCCGTGCTGGGCCAAGGACCGAACCAGTGGTCATGGCATGAGGTGAAGCTGGCAATGGCCGTGCGCAGCAAGAACAAGCACGATGTGTTCAAGAACGTGCTGCGCCGCCACTTCAATGCAATGGCCCGGCTGTGCGGGCTCGACAGCGCCGAGCCGCTGATCGAAGACCTGCTGGCGCGCACGCCGGGTGTGATCGAATCAGTGGCCGGGCGACTGCCGGGCCTGTTCCATGAGCCCGTGGCGGTAGCCATCCTGCAGGGCTTGCGGGATGCCGCGCAGCGCCTCGAACGCATGCCTGCCGAGTGACACCCGATCGCCCCACCCCGCCCAGCCGCCTCGCCGTCCTCACGCGCGGCGTCCAGCGTGTGGCCACGCTGCCCGCCCTGCTCGATGACGTCGAGCTGGTGATGGCGCGCCGGCCTTCGCCTCAAGGCCTGGGCGGTGTGCTGGCGTGGGGGCGCAAGCCCAGTGCACGCGTGGCCGAGGCCTATGCCGAGCGGCATGGCCTGACGGTGTGGCGGGCCGAGGACGGCTTCCTGCGTTCGCTGGGCCTGGGGCATGAAGACCCGCCGCTGTCGCTGGTGCTCGACGATCAGGGCATCTACTACGATGCCAGTGGCCCCTCGCGCCTGGAGGCGTTGGTGAAGGCGGTGCGCACCAGTGCCGAACGGGCGCGCGCGCAGGCGCTGTGCGAGCAGTGGCAGCAGGGCCGGCTGTCGAAGTACAACGCCGCGCGCGAGGCACCACCGCCGTTGGCGGGCGCCTTCGTGCTGGTGGTGGACCAGACCTTCGGCGATGCGTCCATCGCCTTCGGGCAGGCCGATGCGCAGAGTTTCGCCCGCATGCTGGAGGCTGCGCTCGACGAACACCCGGGCGTGCCGGTGGTGTTGAAGGTGCACCCGGACGTGATCGCCGGGCGCAAGCGCGGGCATTTCGAGGCATTGACGCCTGGCCAGGCGGCGCGCGTGACGCTGCTGGCCAGCACCGCCCACCCCAGCGGCCTGATCGAGGCGGCCCAGGCGGTGTACACGGTCACCTCGCAGATGGGCTTCGAGGGGCTGCTGTGGGGCCGCCCGGTGCGCTGCTTCGGCCTGCCCTTCTATGCCGGCTGGGGCCTCACCGACGATGCGCTGCCGGCCCCGGCGCGGCGGGGTCCGGCGCGTCTGGACGATCTGGTGCACGCCGCCCTGGTGGACTACCCCCGCTACCTCGACCCTGAAACCGGCCAGCGCTGCGAACCCGAGCGGCTGATGGCGTGGCTCGCGCTGCAGCGGCGCATGCGCGCGCGCTTTGCGCCCCAGGTGCACGCCCTCGGGTTTTCGCGCTGGAAGAAGCCCATTGTGCGGGCCTTCTTTGGCGGCAGCGAGGTGGCCTTCGTGAAGCGGCCGGCGCAGGTGCCCGCAGGCGCCACCCTGGCAGTGTGGGGGCGGCGCGAGGTGGCCGGTGCAGGCCCGCTGCAGCAGGTGGTGCGCCTGGAGGATGGTTTCTTGCGCTCGGTGGGCCTGGGGGCCGACCTGGTGCGGCCGCTGTCGTGGGTGATGGACACGCGGGGCATCTACTATGACGCGGCGATGCCCTCCGACCTGGAGCGGCTGCTGGCCACGGCCGTGTTCGACGAGACGCTGGTGGCGCGCGCGCGCCGGCTGCGCGAACGCATCGCCGCCGAAGGCATCACGAAATACAACGTGGGCCAGGCGTCCTGGCGCCGTCCGGGCGGCGAGCGGCCGGTGGTGCTGGTGCCCGGGCAGGTCGAGAGCGACGCGGCCATCGTGCACGGCGCGCCGGGCCTGCGCACCAACCTGGGCCTGCTGCAGGCGGTGCGTTCGGCCCGGCCCGATGCGCATGTGATCTACAAGCCTCATCCGGACGTGGTGGCCCGGCTGCGCCAGGCGGGCCGGGGCGAGGACCGCGCCGCGCAGCATTGCGATGAGATCGTGGTGGACGTGCCCATGCACCAGTTGCTGGAGGCGGTGGATGAGGTGCATGTGCTCACTTCCCTGGCCGGCTTCGAGGCCCTGCTGCGCGGCCGGCGGGTGGTGACCCACGGCTGCCCCTTCTATGCCGGCTGGGGGCTGACCGAGGACCACCATCCCGTGGGGCGGCGCCAGCGCCAGCTCAGCCTGGACGAACTCGTCGCCGGTGTGCTCATCCTCTATCCCACCTATGTGAGCCGCACCACCGGCCGCTTCACCACGCCCGAGCGCGCCCTGGACGAGCTGCTGGCCTGGCGGGCCCAGGGGCCGGCGACCCTGCCCTGGTGGCGTCGCGCGCTGCGCACCGTGCTGGGCTGGCGTCGGCGCTGAGGCCCGGCGCTTGGCCGCCCGCAGCCGGGCCGTGAGGTTTGACGCAGCGATACACCCCCTTACGGGGGAAGACGTCCCATCGGACCGAAACATTGGCGACAATCCAGCGCTTGGGGCTTACCCTGAGTCGCCGTGCGCGGGCTCGGGTTTTCCCTGGCATGGGCGTTGCATTGCACGCGCGCCCGTGCTCCGCCTTGTCGCTGTCCGAGACACCTTGTCCGCACCCTACGCTCTGCGCCGTTTGCTCTCCCACCGCCGGCCCCTGCTGCTCCAGGGCCCGATGGGGCCCTTCTTCGCCCGTCTGGCGCAGTGGCTCGAGGGGCAGGGTCAGACGGTCTACAAGCTCAACTTCAACGGCGGCGATCACTGGTTCTACCGGCGCGAACGCACCCACGCCTACCGCGGGCGGCATGACGACCTGGGCGCGTGGCTCGAGTCCTTCCTCGTCGTGCACCGCATCGATGCCCTGGTGCTGTTCGGCCAGCACCGGCCGGTGCACGAGGTGGCGCGCGCCGTCGCCGCCCGGCTGGGCCTGCCGGTCTTCGTCTTCGAGGAAGGCTATCTGCGGCCCGACTACATCACCCTGGAAGAAGGCGGAGTGAACGGGCTGTCGTCGGTACCCCGTCGGGCTGAGCAACTGCGCTTTCTGCCGTCGGCGCCACCGGCGGCCCGCCCTGAGCCCACCGACCAGCGCTTCATGCACATGGCCTGGTACGCCACGTGTTACAGCATCGCCATGTGCCTGGGCTGGCCGGCATTCCGCCACCACGTCTATCACCGGCCGTTGCACCCGGTGTCGCAGGCCCTGGCCTGGGTGCGCGGCGGGCTGCGCAAGCTGTGGCACGGCTGGACGCAGCGCGGGCTGGCGGTCCGGCTGGCTGCGCCGGGTCGCCAGCAGCGCTATTTCCTGCTGCCGCTGCAGGTGCACAACGACAGCCAGATGCTGCGCCACTCGCCCTACCCCGACGTCGAGGCGGTGATCGATGACGTGATGGCCTCGTTCGCCCGGCATGCCGACCCTCAGGACTGGCTGGTGATCAAGCACCACCCGATGGATCGCGCCTACCGGTGCTATGCGCGCCATATCGCCCACCGCACGGCGCAGCTGCGGCTGCAGGGCCGTGTGCTCTACGTGCACGACCTGCACCTGCCCACCTTGCTGCGCCATGCCCGCGGGGTCATCACCGTGAACAGCACCACCGGTTTGCAGGCGCTGTATCACAAGGTGCCCGTGATCACGCTGGGCGAGTGCTTCTACGCCCTGGACGGCCTGGTCCACCCCGGGCCGCTGGCGCGCTTCTGGCGAGAGCCTGGAGCCGTCCAGGACGCCATGTTCCATCGCCTGCGCCACTACCTGCTGCGCACCAACCAGATCAATGCCAGCTTCTATGGCCGCCTGCCCGGCCTGGAGCAGGCGGGCCGGGCCGTTGACGCAGCCGATCCCGACGAGGGGCTGCCCAGCGTGATCAGCCAGCCGGTCCCGCTGGAGACGGCCGAACACATCCACCTGCCGGTGCCGGCAGCGGCGGCGTTGCTCGCCTGGGAGGCGGAAGACGACAGCGCGAATTCGGTGTTCGGCGGCTGGCGGGCTCGCCGCGCCAAGGCGGACCATTGGGCGGCCACGCGCCCGATGATCTGAGCCTCCGCGGGCGCGCTGCCCCTGGCGCGGCCTGCGTCAGGGTGTCCCCACCTCCTCCACCTCCAGGGCCTTGAACGCATCGGCCATGCCGTGCTCCGGCACGGCCAGATGGCCTTCGGCGGCCAGGGTGTCGGCGTGCGTGCGGCGCATCTCGAAGGTCTTGACGAGCCAGTAGCTCGCGAAGATCCACACCCCGGCGGCCTCGACGAGGAAGAGGGTCCAGCGGTAGCCCGAGCCCCGTTCGAGCAGCCAGCCCAAGGCGCCGGCGGCCACCGGTGCCAGCACCATCGCCACCCCCAGGGTCTTGTAGGTGCGGCGGTAGCGCCGGGCCAGGGCCGGGTCCCGGATGAGGCTCAGGGTGTCGGAGGCGCGGAAGATGCACACATAGGCGATGGCCAAGAAAAACAGCGCTGCGAACGTGCCGTGCAGCGACACCGAGGGGCAGGCGCTGCCGCAGTCCCAGGCCATGGGCACCAGGGCCACGCCCACCAGCAGGATCGCCGCCAGGTTCAAGGCGTTGTTCTCGAGTGTGGTGATGCCCTTGTACAGGTGCAGGCCGGCCGCCACGGCGCACAAGGTGCCCACGAAGACGTCACGCACCGCCCCGTCGCCTGCATGGTAGTAAGCACTCATCGAGGCCTGCAGCGGTACACCGCCCAGGGCGGCACCTACCAGCCACAGCGCCACCGGCAGCCCGATCGACAGCACCGCAATGCCCAGCCGCAGGCTGAGGTAGGTGGCGGTGATGTGCTCGTTGAGGTGTTCACGCGGCATGGCGGGCTTTCGGGACAGGTGCCTCAAGCATAAGGCCCGCGTTGCCGGGGATCCAGCGCGCAGCGGGCGCTCACATCCCCTGTTTGTGGGGCACTTGGCGTGGGTCTCAGGGTTGATCCGTAATTTGTAATTATGGATTTTTGATCTATTGTCCACAGACACCTGTCGGCATGGAGCCGGCGCCAGGCGCGACGATGACCGATCTGAGCGAGTTGCACAGTGCCATCCGGCCCACGACCTTGCATGAAGAGGTCGCTTCGCGCCTGCGCACCCTGATCTTCGAGCGCCGTCTGGCACCCGGGGCCTGGGTGGACGAGAAGGCGCTGGCGGCCGAGTGGGGCATCAGCCGCACGCCGCTGCGCGAGGCGCTGAAGGTGCTGGCGGCCGAGGGCCTGGTGACGGCCGTGCCGCGCCGCGGCTGCCAGGTGACCGAACTGTCGGAAGACGATGCCGCCCAGCTTTTCCCGGTGATGGCCCTGCTGGAGGGGCGCTGTGCCCATGAGGCGGCGCTGCGCGCCACCGACGCCGACCTGGCCGAGCTGCAGCGCCTGCATGAAGCCCTCGAGCTGCACGCCGCTGCGCGCGACGTGAACGGCTACTACCGGGCCAACCACGTCTTCCATTCGCGCGTGCAGGCTCTGGCGGGCAACCGCTGGCTCGACCGTGCGACCAACGAGCTGCGCAAGTTCATGCGCATGCTGCGTGGACGCCAGCTCAACTGGCCCGGGCGGCTGGAGGCCTCGATCGCCGAGCACCGGGCGCTGATCGACGCGCTGATGCACCGCGACGCCCACCGCGCCGAACGGCTGATGCACGACCACCTGATCGCACAGCTCCAGGCGCTGCAGGCTTTGCGCGCGAACGAGTCGCGGCCCTCGATCCCTTCGCCCACGGAGAGCCCATGATGTTCCTGTCCCGCTCAGCCCCGGCTCTTCGCCGCTCAAGCGCCCCGATGGAGCAGCGCTCGCCCCGGGCCCAGGCCCGCCTGCTTCACCAGGTCGTGGCAGGCTGCCGCCGCCTGCTGTCCGAGCGCGGGGAATCGAACAGCGTGGCCATCGCCGAGGAGGTTCTTGGGCAGTATGCGGGCCTCACGGCCGAGCAGCGCCAAGCCTTCTTCAAGGTGCTGGACACCGAGTTCGGGCCCGACCCGAAGGTCGTGCTCGACGCCGCGCAGCGCTATGCCGAGGAACCCGAGGCGACGCGACTGATGGCCCTGGTGCAGGCGGCCGAGCCGCCCCGCCAGGAACTGCTGCGCCGGCTGAACCGTGCCCCCGGGGGCACGGCCGTGATCATCGGCATGCGCCGGGCCCTGCTCGACCTGCTCAAGCACCAGCCCGCGCTGGCGGCGGTGGAGGCCGACTTCCTGCACCTGCTGTCATCGTGGTTCAACCCGGGCTTCCTGCAGATGGAGCAGGTGGACTGGCGCTCGCCGGCCGCGCTGCTGGAGAAGATCATCCAGCACGAGGCCGTGCACGAGATCGACGGCTGGGCCGACCTGCGCCGCCGCCTGCAGCCCGACCGGCGCTGCTTTGCCTTCTTCCACCCGCAACTGCCGGGCGAGCCGCTGATCTTCGTGGAGGTGGCGCTGTTGCCCGAGATGCCGGCCGCCGTGGGCCCGCTGATCAATGCGCGCGACGAACCGCAGTCCGACGAGCGGCAGTTCAAGGTGGCCACCTTCTATTCCATCAGCAACTGCCAGCCGGGCCTCAAGGGGGTGTCGCTGGGCAACTTCCTGATCAAGCGGGTGGCCGAGCACCTGCAGCGCGAGTTCCCGCAGCTGCACACCTTCTGCACCCTCTCGCCCATCCCGGGCTTTTCGGCCTGGTTGCACAAGCACGCCCCGGGGCTGCGTGAGCGCGAGGACCTCGCACCCAAGCTGAAGGAGCGTGCCCTCAAGGCCCTGGCCGCGCTGGTGCAGCACGGCGGTGAACCGTCGGCCCTGGCCAGCCTGGAGCCGGCCCAGGCGAGCGAACCTCTGCGCGAGGCGATCAGCACGCTGGCGGCCTTCTACCTGGCGCATGAATCGGTGACGCCGCGCGGTGACCCGGTCGCGAAGTTCCACCTGGGCAACGGAGCGCGCCTGGAGCGGCTGAACTGGGCCGGCGACCTGTCGCGCAAGGGGCTGAAGCAGGCCCTGGGCCTGATGGTGAACTACCTCTACGACCTGCGTCACATCGAAGACCACCACGAGCGTTTTGTCCACGGCGAGGTCGTGGCCTCGCGAGCCCTGCAGCGCCTGCTGTAAAAAAAAGGCGATCCATCCTGATCCACCATGAAGAAGGAGACACATCCATGAAGACCCTGCATCGCCGCGCGAGCCTGCGCACCCTGGCCGCGGCAGCGGCCCTGGCGGCCACGGGCCTGACCGCGCCGCTGGCGCTGGCCCAGGCGAGCTGGCCCTCCAAGCCGGTGACCATCATCGTGCCCTTCCCGGCCGGCGGCGGCACCGACGCCTTCGCGCGTCCGCTCTCTGCCGCGCTCACCAAGCACCTGGGCCAGCAGGTCCTGATCGACAACAAGGGCGGCGCGGGCGGCACGCTGGGCGCCGGCGTGGCTGCGCGGGCCGCGCCGGACGGCTACACCTTCTTCATGGGCGGTGCCCACCACGCCATCGCGCCGTCGATGTACCCCAAGCTCGACTACGACATCGAGAAAGATTTCGTGCCGGTGGGCCTGGTGTCCAACGTGCCGCAGGTGATCGTGGTGCACCCGGCCAAGGTCGCCGCCAACACGCTGCCCGAGCTGCTGGCCGACCTGCGCGCCAACCCGGGCAAGCGCAACTACGGTTCGGCCGGCAACGGCTCCTCGCACCACCTCGCGGGTGAGCTCTTCAAGCTGCAGAGCAAGACCTTCATCACCCACATCCCCTACCGCGGTGCCGGGCCCATGCTGCAGGATCTGATCGCGGGCCAGGTGGACATGGCCTTCGACGGCCTGGGCTCGTCGGCCGGCCACATCCGCGGCGGGCGCATCAAGCCCATCGCCGTGGCGGCCACCAAGCGTGCGGCGGCCTTCCCCGACATCCCGACCGCGGCCGAGCTCGGCATGCCGGACTACGTGGTGTCGACCTGGTACGGCATGTGGGCCCCCAAGGGCACGCCCAAGGACGCCGTGGACAAGATGGCCGCCGCGATGAAGACGGTGATGAACTCGCCCGAGCTCAAGCAGATGTGGACCAACATGGGCACCGAGACCCCCGACCTCTGGGGCGACGCCTATGGCAAGTTCGTCAACAGCGAGCTCAAGCGATGGGCGGCTGTCGTCAAGGCGTCCGGCGCCAAGCTGGATTGAGCTGCGCATGAGCGGCCGCGTTCTCGTCACGCCCCATCCCGCGCTGCCGGGCGTGCAGCTGGTCGAGCTTGCCAACCCGGGCAAGCTCAACGCCATCAGCATCAACATGTGGGAGACCCTGCGCGAGGTGTTCGTGGACTGGCATCAGCGTGATGCCAACCTGCGCGCCGTCATCGTGCGCGGGGCCGGGGGGGTGTTTGCGGCCGGCGCCGACATCGACGAGCTGCCGGGCTTCCGCTTCGAGGTGGACAGCCTGCAGCACTTCCACGAGCACATCGTGGCACCGGCCCTGCAGGCGCTGCTCGACTGCGAGGTGCCCCTGGTGGCGCAGATCGACGGCGTGTGCGTGGGCGGCGGCCTGGAAATCGCGGCCTGCTGCGACATCCGCATCGCCGGGCGCGGCGCACGCTTCGGTGCCCCCATCGGCCGTCTGGGCTTCCCGATGGCGCCCGACGAACTGGCCGTGCTCGGCCGCGTGCTCGACCCGGGCACCGCGGCCGAGGTCCTGCTGGAAGGCCGGCTGCTCGATGCCGCCACGGCCCAGCAGCGGGGTGTCGTCCAGCGGGTGGTGGACGATGCCGAGGTGGCCGCCGAGGCCACGGCCACTGCGCGGCGCATCGCGGCCCTGGCCCCGCATGCCGCCCGCCTGAACAAGCGCACCTTGCGCCAGATCGCCCTGGGCCGCCCCTTCGATGCGGCCTGGCGGCGCGAGCACTTCAGCTACGCGACCCACCCCGACCATCGCGAAGGCGTGATGGCTTTCATCGACAAGCGCGAACCGACCTTCTCCGGATCCTGATCCCCTCGATCTCCTGCGCCACACCATGAACAACCACAATCTCTTTGCCGCCCTGCGCGCGGCCTTCCCCACGCAGCTCGACGCCACCGCCATCGAAACCGACGACGGCCAGTACTACACCTGGCGCGACCTCGACCGCGGCACGGCCATGATCGCCAACCTGGTGGCCTCGCTGGGCCTGCCCGAAGGCGCGCGCGTGGCGGTGCAGACGGAGAAGTCGGTCGAGGCGCTGATGCTCTACCTCGCCACGCTGCGCGCGGGCTACGTCTACCTGCCGCTGAACACCGCCTACCAGCAAAGCGAGCTGGAGTACTTCATCGGCAATGCCGAACCCAGCGTGGTGGTGTGCACGGGCAAGAACTTCGGCTGGGTCAGCAAGCTGGCCTTCAAGGCCGGCACGAAGCACGTCTTCACGCTCAACGAAGACCGCACCGGCACCCTGCTGGAGCGCGCCTCGCACCACAGCGACGAGCACGAGATCGCGGTGAAGAACGAAGGGGACCTGGCCGCCATCCTCTACACCAGCGGCACCACCGGGCGCAGCAAGGGCGCGATGCTCACGCACGGCAACATGCGCAGCAACGCCGTCACCCTGCGCAGCTACTGGGACTGGCAGCCCGGCGACGTGCTGGTGCACGCCCTGCCCATCTTCCACGTGCACGGCCTCTTCGTGGCGGTGCATGGCGCGCTCATCAACGGCAGCAAGATGCTGTGGTGCGCCAAGTTCGACCCGAAGCGCGTGTGCGAGCTGCTGCCACGCGCGACCGTCTTCATGGGCGTGCCCACGCTCTATGTGCGCCTGCTGGGCGAGGCCGGTTTCGGCCGCGAGACCTGCCGCCACATGCGCCTGTTCATCAGCGGCTCGGCCCCGCTGCTGCTCGAAACCTTCAACGACTTCCGCGAGCGCACCGGCCACACCATCCTCGAGCGTTACGGCATGAGCGAAACCGTGATGCTCACCTCCAACCCCTGCAAGCCCGAGGACGGCGAGCGCGTGGGCGGCACCGTGGGCAAGCCGCTGCCCGGTGTGGAGGTGCGCGTGGTCGACGACAAGGGCCTGCGTTGCCCGGTGGGCGAGATCGGCAACGTCGAGGTGCGCGGCCCCAACGTCTTCAAGGGCTACTGGCGCATGCCCGAAAAGACGAAGGAGGAGTTCACCCCCGACGGCTGGTTCAAGACCGGCGACGTGGGCCGATTCGATGCGAAGGGCTACCTCACCATCGTGGGCCGCAGCAAGGACCTCATCATCAGCGGCGGCTACAACGTCTATCCGGCCGAGGTGGAGGGGTACATCAACGAGATGACCGGTGTGGCCGAGTCCGCCGTGATCGGCGTGCCCCACCCCGACTTCGGCGAGGCCGTGGTGGCCGTGGTGGTGCCCAAGCCCGGCGCGGCCCCCGATGCCGAGGCCATCATGGCCCAGCTCAAGCGCCAGATCGCCAACTTCAAGGTGCCCAAGCGGGTGTTCGTGCAGGCCGATCTGCCGCGCAACACCATGGGCAAGGTGCAGAAGAACCTGCTGCGCCAGCAGCACCAGGACCTGTTCCGCCCCTGAGCGCGCTCACACCACGCGCTGCACGAACCACACCAGGCCCAGCACCGCAAAGCCCGCCGAGCCGGCGTCGTGCACGCGCCGTCCCCAGGCTTGGCGCCGGCGCGCCAGCGCCTGCAGCAGCACCAGGGCGGGCAGCACGATCAGCAACTGGCCGGCCTCGACGCCGAGGTTGAAGCTCGCCAGGGCCATGGCCAGCGTCGCGGGTGGCAGTTCCAGCGGGACGAGCACCTCGGCAAAGCCGAAGCCATGCAGCAGGCCCAGGCCGAAGGCCAGCGCGCTGGAGGCATGCACCCGGCGCCACACCAGGTTGGCCCCAGCCGCCAGGGCGATGCTTGCGGCGATCGCCGGTTCGACGATGTCGGCCGGCGGTGCCCAGATGCGCAGGCTGGCCAGGGCCAGCGTGAGCGAGTGCGCCAGGGTGAAGGCCGTGACCACCCACAGCAGCCGGCGCAGCGCGTCGCGCCGCTGCCCGGCCTGCACCGCCAGCGCGACGGGCAGCACCAGGGTGAGCACGAAGATCACATGGTCCAGGCCCTTGAGGATGTGCACCATCCCGTCAGCGAAGAAGGCCCACAGCGAGGGCGGGGCCGCGGCGGACGGACCCTCGAGGGTTTCTCCGGCGGCCAGCACACGCAGTCCCTGCGCGTGCCCTTGCACGAAGAGGCGGTGCGAAGGGTCGATGCCGTCCAGGAAGCGGTAGGTGAACTGCGGCGCGAAGGCCCGGCCCTCGGGGCACTGCGCCTGCCCCGCCAGCCGGGCATAGCCCAGTCCGGCGCGCTGGGTGCTGCCGGCCAGGTGCCAGTGCACGGTGCAGCCCGGTGCGCCCTGCCAGCCGAAGGCGTGGGCGGCCAGGGCCGCGAGGCGGGCCTCGCCGGCGCGGGCCTCGGCCGCGCTCAGGGCACCGTCGCCGTTGGCGTCGAGGTCGAGCACCGCGTCGAGGTCGCGCCAGGCAGCCTGCCATTCCCAGGTGGAGGGGGCCGCATCGGACGCAAAACTCAGCGTCGCGTGGCTGCTGGTGTGGGCTGCTGCGGGCCCGGCCAGGCTCAGCAGCCAGAGCATCAGGGCGAAGCAGGAGGGGAAGAAGCCGTGGCGCATGGCAGAGCTCAGGGGGTGAGGGTGGGCGGTTCGCGGCCGGCCTCGCCGGGGCGCGGGGCCTGGGCCAGGCGCCGGTCCTGCAGGCCGCTGGCCTCGCGCAGGCGCTGCACCTCGGCCCACAGGGCCTCGTCGCCAGCCCGCACCGCCGCTTCGGCGGCGATGCGCAGGTCGATGGGTTCGCGCTGCAGCGCGAGGTTGCTGCGGGCCCAGCGTGCGGCCTCGGCGGGTTCACCGCGCCACAAATGGAAGAGAGCCCGTTCGCGCGCATGGGCCTGGGCTTCGGCCGGGTCGGCGGAGGCGAAGCGTTCGGCCAGCAGCGTGCCCAGGCGCTCGGCCTGCCCGGGTGCAGCCTGCGGGTCGAGCTGCGCCGCCCGCCATTGCCGCAGCAGCACCGCGTCGGTGGGTGGCAGGCCGGCCAGGGCGGCCGCAGCGGCCGCATGCCGGCCCGCCGCCAGCAGCGTGTCGGCCAGGGCCAGCGCGTCGTACAGTTCGCCGCTGCGTGCCGCCTGGGCCAGCCAGGGCAGGGCCTCGTCGGTGCGGCCCAGGCGAGCCAGGGTTTCGCCCGCCAGGGACGCCGCCCAGTTCGCCGTGGCCGGGTCGGCCGAGCTCGCCAGGGCGTGCAGCCCGGGCAAGGCCGCGTCGGCCTCGGCGGTCTGCACCTGCACCTGGGCCGTGCACAGGGCGGCCAGGGTCGGTGAGGCGTCCGCCAGTGGTGTGCAGGCGGCGCGGGCGCCGGGCAAGTCGCCCTGCACCGCGCGCACGGTCGACAGCGTCAGGCGGGCCTGGGGCAGCGGCTCGCGGCGGCCTTGCAGCAGGCGCTCCAGGCGCTGGCGCGCCGCGTCGAATCGGTGCTGGGCCTGCTCGACGGTGGCCAGCAAGACCACCACCTCGTCGGGGGCGTCGGCGCGGGCGGCCCAGGGCTGCAGCACCGCCTCGGCATAGCCCACCAGTCGGGGGTCGCCCTCGGTGCGGGCCCGGCGCAGGAAGGCCTGGGCCTGGGCCGCGGCCCGGCCCGGCTCGGGCAACGCGGCGGCGCCGCGGGCGCCGGCCAGGGCCGCCACCTGCAGCTTGACCTCGCGCGGCAGCAGCCGGCGCTCGACGATCTCGTCGTCGCCGGGGCCGGCGGCACCGGCGGGGGCTGCGAGCCCCAGCGCCAGGGCGGCGAGCAGCGCGAGTGCGCCGGCCCGGGGTCGCGGCTCAGACGTCGCGGGCTTCATCGGTGTCCGACGTCGGTGTGTCGAGATGCTCGACGTTCAGGGGCTCGGCGGTCTCGGACGAGAAGCGGTCGATGACCCGCTGCACGTAGAGGATGAAGTCCCCGCTGGTGCTCACGTTGTCGGGCAGGCGCGGGCCGGAGGACCCGCCGCCGCCGCAGGCGGCCAGCAGGCCGGCGGCCAGCGCCGCCGCCAGGCGCGACCGAAGACGCGATCGAAGGGGGATGAGGCGATGGTTCATGACGATCTCCTCATTGCGAGCCCGGCAGGGGCGTGTTCAGGTAGGGGAAGGCGGCCGGGAAACTTTGCGGGTCGGTGTGGGTGCCACCGTCGGTGAGGGCTGCTCCGCCGGCAGGGGCGTCGGTCGGACGGCAGCCGAAGGCCGAGGGCTGGTCCAGCGTGCACAGCACACCCATGGCCACACGCAGTGCGGCATCGACCACGTCGTCGCCGGGGCGGCGGCCGTTGGGGAAGCCGGCCGCATCGCCGCCGAGCACACCGAGCGCGTTCTGGCTGGTGCGTGCGGTGGGCGCGATGGAGGTGTTCAGGCGCAGCATCTCCGAGGCGGTCACGTTGGTCGGCCGGTTCAGCCCGGGAATGCCGGTCAGGAAGGCGGTCACGAGGTCGGTGCGCGGGAAGTTGGTGGGGGCGGGCACGCTGAACAACAGCTCGATCAGCGCCGGCAGGGCCGGGTTCGTCACATAGGTGGCGAACTGGCCGTCGTCGCGCGGCTTGGAGCTGTTGAAGCGGTCCTTGTCCTTCAGGCCGATGACGACCTCGTTGACCAGCGGCATGCCCAGGCGCGAGACCTGCGCCCAGGGGCCGCCCTCCTTGGTGGCGCCCACCTGGTGGCCCGGTTGTGCCGTTGCCTGGATGAGTCGGCCCTGGCGCAGGCTGGCCGTGGTCCAGGCGCCGATCACGGGGTCGGACCCATTGGTGAGGCAGCTGGCCGCCACCTCCATCGCGAGGGTGGTGATGTTCTTGCCGGCCAGGTCGTCGGTGCCGCCGGCGGTGGCCAGCGGGTTGTAGTTGATCAGGTCGAAGGTGCGGCCCAGGCTCACGACGAAGGGATCCTTGCGCTGGCCCACGAACACCTTGGCCGGTGTGTTGCAGCCGGGGATGTTGACCGTGTGCACGTGCTGGCCGGCGTAGCTCTCGTAGGCCGCGAGGGAGCCGAAGGTCTTGGTGCCGATGAAGTCCACCGGCTTGTCGAACTCGGTCGCGCCGCCGCTGGTGGCCGCGACGGCCGCGCGCTGGCCGCTGCGCCGGTCGCCGCGCACCACGTCGATGCTGTAGGTCTCGCGCAGGTTCAGCGTGGCCGGATTCACGCCCGAGATCGGGCCGGCCTGGATGAGGGGGATCGACACCTGCTGGCCGCCGACGTTCAGCGCGATGTCCTTCAGGGTGTTCCTGAAGCGGAACTGGAAGCTCAGGTCCTCGCGCGCGTCGCCGTTGTTGTCGATGTGGATCTCGTACAGGGCGTTGGGGTCGAGCGAGAAGTAGTTCGGGCCGCCGTAGGGGTCCTGCAGCGGCACGTAGTTGGCGATCAGGGTCACGAAGGCCTCGCGGCCCGGCTCGTAGCTCCTGAACATGTAGAAGTCGGTGGCGTCCACCTTGGGCACCGTCGTGATGAACGGCGCTTCGCGGTGGCTCGAGGCCTGGGCAGGCAGGCCCAGCATGGCGCAGGTCGCAGCCGCGGCCAGGGCCAGAAGAGGACGGGAGGGTTGCACGGTGCACTCCTAACGGTGGAAGGAGTGGGGATCTACGCGGCCTGCGGCGCGGCGGATGCACGGCTGCATCCTGGTGGAAACCCTTGATCAGCCGGTGGCGTAGGCGTCCCAGCCCGTCTTCAGGATCAGCGCGCCCACCACCACGATGAAGAAGACGCGCACGAAGCCGGCGCCGTGCTTGAGCGCCAGGCGCGTGCCCAGCAGGCTGCCCACGACGTTGGCGACGGCCATCACCAGGGCGTAATGCCACCAGACGTGGCCCTTCCAGGCGAACAGCGCCAGGGCGGAGAGGTTGGTGGCCGTGTTCAGCAGCTTGGCGCTGGCCGAGGCGTGCAGGAAGTCGTAGCCCAGCACCCGCACGAACAGGAAAACGAAGAAGCTGCCGGTGCCTGGGCCGAAGAAGCCGTCGTAGAAGCCGATGACCAGGCCGATCAGCGAGGCGAGCAGGGCTTCGGTGCGCCCGTGGTGGTGGCGGGTGTGGTCACGGCCCAGGTCCTTCTTCGCCAGGGTGTAGAGGAAGACGGCCCCCAGGATGAAGGGCAGGGCCTGGCGCAGGCCCTCGGCGGACACCTGCGTGACGGCCCAGGCCCCCAGGAAGCCGCCGGCCAGCGCCGCCACGGCGGCCGGCAGCAGGGCCGACCAGGGCAGGGTCACGCGCCGGCTGTACTGCAGCGTGGCCCACGCCGTGCCCCAGACCGAGGCCCCCTTGTTGGTGCCAAAGAGCGTGGCCGGGGCCGCCCCGGGAAAGAGCCCGAACAGGGCGGGCACCAGAATGAGGCCGCCGCCGCCAACGATGGCGTCCACAAAGCCGGCCAGCAGCGAGGCCAGCGTGACGACGACGAATTCGAGCATGGATGGCGTGGGCGAGCCCCAAAACAAAGGGCGCCGGCTTGTGGCCGGCGCCCTCGAATTGTGACATTCCTTGTGCGCGTCACAGAGTCTCTTCGTCTTCTCTGTGTCTCCTCAGTCCCCCGCCGTGCGCAGGGTCCGTCAGACGGGGCCTGCAGCGAGTGCCCAGACTTTAGGGAAAGCCCACCCACGGTGCACTAGGGGTTTACCTGCACAAATTTGGAGCAATCCTGACCCCGGGAGAACCCCTCCCCTTGGATGAAGGGGTGCGAAAGCCGCCCAAACGGCGGCAAAAGTCACAGCGCCAGCGACAATCCCGAATACGAACGGCCGTGCACTTCTGTGACACTTTGATACATGGGACGCCATCCCGCGCCGTCCCGGTGCATCGACGCTCGAAATTGGAGGCCCCGCATGACGAAGATCCATCCCACCCGCCGCCAGCTGGTCCTGGGCACGGCTGCCGCCGTGGGCAGCGCATGGGCAGGCCCCCTGAGGGCCCAGGAGGGAGACATCCTGATCGGTCAGAGCGCGCCGCAGACGGGACCGGTGGCGGTTGCCTTCCAGGGCCCGCTCGCCGGCGAGAAGCTGGCGATCGAGGAGGCCAACCGCAAAGGCGGCATCAACGGACGGCGCCTGCGCCTGGTGCTGCTGGACGACGCCTATGACACTCAGCGCACGGTGGAGAACGTGCGCCAGCTCGTCGAGCAGGAGAAGGTCGTGGCCCTGACCGGTCTGGGCAGCACCGCCGGGGTGGCGGCCATCCTGCCCTACATCGCCGAAAAACGCATGCCGCTGGTGGGCGTTTACACCGGCGCTCACGTGCTGCGGCTGCGCCCCCACCCCACGATGTTCACCACCCAGGGCAGCTTCAAGGACGAGATCGAGCACCAGCTGCGCACGCTGGTCACGCTCAAGATGGACAAGATCGGCGTGGCCTTCCAGGACAACGAGTTCGGCAAGCTGATGATGCCGGTCGTGGAAGCAGCCGCCAAGCAGTTGGGCGCCACGCTCGTGGCCTCGGCCCCGCTGGCGGTGGACGGCAGCACCTCGGCCCAGGCGGTGGGCGTCATTGCCCAGGCCCGCCCCATGGCGGTGCTGCTCATTGCCGTCGGACCGTCCGTGGTCGGTTTCGTGAAGGCGGCCAAGGCGGGCCTGAACGTGCCGATCTACACCTTGTCGGTGGCAGCCAGTGCCGTGCCCGCCCTGGGGGCCGATGCCCGCGGCCTGGCCATGACCCAGATCGTGCCCTTCCCCTGGCGTCAGGTGCACCCCATGGCGCGCGACTTCAACCGCGAGGCTGCGGCGGCCGATGTGCCGGTGAGCTACAGCAGTTATGGCGGCTACCTCGCGGCGCGCTTCCTGATCGAGGTGCTGCGTCGCACCGCGTCCAACATCACCGCCGACAACATCATCCGCACCACCCAGGGCATCCGCAATTTCGACCTGGGGGGCACGCAGCTCAACTTCAGCCCCACCAACCACCACGGCACCAACTGGGCCGAAATCACCATCGTCGGTCCCGATGGCCGTTTCATGCGGTGATCTCTTACAGTGGGTGGCTCTTGCCACCCTTGTCGGAGTCCCGCATGCTGCCTGTCCTGTCCCTCAAGCCCGCCCGTCGCCTGGTGCTGGCGGCCCTGTCCGTGGCCGCGCTGGCGGTCGCTGGCCTCGCCCACGCCCAGTCGCAGCCCCCGATCAAGCTGCTGGTGGGATTCCCCGCCGGCGGAGGCACCGATGCCATCGCCCGCACCCTGGCCGAGCGGCTGAAGGAGCACCTGGGCGGCCGCCAGGTGCTGGTCGAGAACAAGCCCGGCGCGGGCGGCCAGATCGCCGCGCAGACGCTCAAGGCCGCACCGGCCGACGGCAGCACCTTCTTCATCTCGCACGACCACACCATCACCATCCTGCCCATGGTGGTGAAGAACCCCGGCTACGACTCGGCGCGCGACTTCGTGCCGGTGGCCGGCTTCGCCACCTTCGTGAACGCCTTTGCGGTCTCGGCCGGCACGCCGGCCAAGAACGTGGACGAGTACGTCGCCTGGGTGAAGTCGCAGGGCCAGGGCAAGGCCACCATCGGCGTGCCTGCACCGGCATCCACGCCGGAGTTCCTGGTGAAGGTGATGGGCGAGCGCTACAAGCTCGACCTCGTGCCCGTGCCCTACCGCGGCAGCGCGCCGATGATCGGCGACATGCTCGGCAACCAGATTGCCGCGGGCACGGGCTCGGTGCCCGACTTCATCGAGCACCACAAGGCCAGCAAGCTGCGTGTGGTGGCCGTGCTGGGCGGCCAGCGCCAGGCCGTGCTGCCCGACGTGCCCACCTTCTCGGAGCTCGGCCTCAAGGGCCTGGAAGACCTGCCCTACTACGGCATCTTCGCGCCGGCGGGCACGCCCCAGCCGGCACTCGACCAGTTCGCCCAGGCCCTGGCCAAGGTGATCGCCGAGCCCGAGGTGAAGCAGCGCCTCACCGGCTGGGGCCTGGACGTGGGCTTCATGACCGGGCCGCAACTGGCCCAGCGCGAGGCGGCCTACCGCCAGGTCTGGGCCGAGATCATCCGCAAGACGGGCTTCCAGCCACAGTGAGCGCCGGGGGCGCGCCGGGATGACGTGCATGTGACCTCCAACGCCCCGTGAAGGCGGGGGTGACAGGCGCTGCGCGCCGCGGTCCAATGCGCCTTCCTCCTGGTATCGTCCATCCATGCAGATCCAGCCCGTCATCCTGTGCGGCGGAGCGGGCACCCGCCTGTGGCCCGCCTCGCGTGAACACCACCCCAAGCAGCTCCTGGCCCTGGTGGACCAGGACACCTTGCTCCAGGCGACGGCCCGGCGGCTGGACGGACTGACGGGATTCAGCAGCCTGCCGCCGCTGGTGGTGGCCAACGAGGAATACCGCTTCGTCATCGCCGAGCAGCTGCGCCAGATCGGGCACGCCTCGCGCATCGTGCTCGAGCCGGTGGGCCGCAACACGGCGCCGGCCCTGACCCTGGCCGCTCTGGCCGCCACCGCCGATGCGAGCGACCCGCTCCTGCTGGTGATGCCGTCCGACCACGTGGTGCGCGACCTGGCCGCCTTCGGGCGGGCCGTCACCGAGGGGGCTGCCCACGCCGCGCAGGGCGCGTTCGTGACCTTCGGCATCATGCCCGACCGCCCGGAGACCGGGTATGGCTACATCCGCGCCGGGGGCCGATGCATGGACGGTGGGGCCGCCTGTCACATCCAGGCCTTCGTCGAGAAGCCGGATGCCGCGACGGCCGCGGCCTATGTGGCCAGTGGCGAATACTTCTGGAATGCCGGCATCTTCCTGCTGAGGGCCTCCGCCTGGCTGGGGGCCATGCGCCGGCTGCACCCGACCATCGTGGCGGCCTGCGAGAAGGCGCTGGCGGCCGCGCGTCCCGACCACGACTTCCTGCGCGTGGACGGCGCCGCGTTCGCGGCCTGCCCGTCCGATTCCATCGACTATGCCGTGATGGAGAAGCTGGCCGACCACCCCGACCTGGGCGCTGGCGTGGTCGTGCCGATGAGCTGCGGCTGGTCGGACGTCGGGGCCTGGGATGCGCTGTGGTCGGTGGCCGACAAGGACGATGCCGGCAATGTCGTTCGAGGCAAGGCCTTGCTGGAAGACACCCGCAACAGCCTCGTGATGGCGGGCTCGCGCCTGGTCGCGGCCGTGGGGCTGGACAATATCGTCGTGGTCGAAACCCCGGACGCCGTGCTCGTGGCGGACAAGCACCACACCCAGTCCGTCAAGAAAATCGTCGAGCGCCTGCGCCGTGACGGCGAACAGCAGGCCCTGCAGCACCGCAAGGTCTATCGCCCCTGGGGCTGGTATGACGCGATCGACGGTGGCGAACGCTTCCAGGTCAAGCGCATCGTCGTCAAGCCCGGCGCCCAGCTCAGCCTGCAGATGCACCACCACCGGGCCGAACACTGGATCGTCGTGCGGGGCACCGCCGAGGTCACCTGCGAGGACCGCACCTTCCTGCTGTGCGAGAACCAGTCCACCTACATTCCCCTGGGCCAGCGTCACCGGCTGGCCAACCCCGGCAAGGTGCCGCTGGAGATGATCGAAGTGCAGTCGGGCACCTATCTTGGTGAAGACGACATCGTGCGCTTCGAAGACAGCTACGGCCGGTAGCCGCCCCTTCCTTACCTGACAGACTTTCCGACCCCATGAAAACAGCCATCGTGACCGGCGTGACCGGACAGGACGGAGCCTACCTGGCCGAACTGCTGCTGGGCAAAGGCTACCGTGTGTACGGCACCTACCGCCGCACCAGCTCGGTGAACTTCTGGCGCATGGAGGAGCTCGGCATTGCCGCCCACCCCCAGCTGCAGCTCGTCGAGTACGACCTCACCGACCTGTCGTCCAGCATCCGGCTGCTCGAGCGCAGCGAAGCCACCGAGGTCTACAACCTCGCAGCCCAGAGTTTCGTGGGCGTGTCCTTCGACCAGCCGCTCACCACCGGCGAGATCACCGGCCTGGGCGCCGTGCACCTGCTGGAAGCCATTCGCACCGTCAACCCGCGCGTGCGCTTCTACCAGGCCAGCACCTCCGAGATGTTCGGCAAGGTCCAGGCCGTCCCGCAGGTCGAAGACACGCCCTTCTACCCCCGCAGCCCCTACGGCGTGGCCAAGCTCTATGCGCACTGGATGACGGTGAACTACCGCGAGAGCTATGACATCTTCGGCGCCAGCGGCATCCTCTTCAACCATGAATCGCCGCTGCGCGGGCGCGAGTTCGTCACGCGCAAGATCACCGACAGCATGGCCAAGATCCGGCTGGGCCAGCTCGATGTGCTGGAGCTGGGCAACCTCGACGCCAAGCGCGACTGGGGCTATGCCAAGGAGTACGTGGAAGGCATGTGGCGCATGCTGCAGGCCGACAAGCCCGACACGTATGTGCTGGCCACCAACCGCACCGAGACGGTTCGCGACTTCGTGTCGATGGCGGCCAAGGCGGCGGGCTTTGATCTGGCCTTCGAAGGCCAGGCCGAGAACGAGGTGGGCATCGACCGGGCCACGGGCAAGATCCTGGTGCGCGTGAACCCGAAGTTCTACCGACCGGCCGAAGTGGAGCTGCTCATCGGCAACCCGGCCAAGGCGAAGGAGGAACTGGGCTGGGAGGCGCACACCACCCTCGAGGCCCTGTGCCAGATGATGGTGGAGGCCGACCTGCGCCGCAATCGGGACGGTCGTTCCTTCTGATGCGAACGGCCTTTGTCACCGGGGTGGCCGGATTCACCGGCCGCCATCTCGCCCTGGCCCTGCAGGCCCGGGGCTACCGGGTGTGCGGTCTGGTGCAGGATGCAGCAGCGGCGAACGCCTTGCCCGGTGTGGACAGGCTGTGCGAGGGCGATCTCCTCGATGCCGGACGGTTGTCATCGCTGCTGGACGAAGAGCGCCCCGAGGTTGTGGTCCACCTGGCGGCCGTGTCCTTCGTGGCCCACGGGGACGTCGAGGCGATCTATCGCACCAACCTGATCGGCACCCGATGCCTGCTCGATGCGCTGGCCCGGCGCGGGTCGGTCCGTCATGTGCTGCTGGCCAGCAGTGCCAACGTCTATGGCAATGCCGTCGAGGGGATGCTGGACGAAAGCTCGCCGCCGGCACCCGCGAACGACTATGCCGTCAGCAAGCTGGCCATGGAGCACATGGCGCGGTTGTGGATGCACCGGCTGCCGATCACGCTGGTGCGGCCCTTCAACTACACGGGCGTGGGACAGGCCGCGCACTTCCTGGTGCCCAAGATCGTCGGCCATTTCGCGCGCCGCGCCCCGGTGCTCGAACTGGGCAATCTCGAGGTCGAACGCGACTTCTCCGACGTGCGCACGGTGGTCGAGGCCTATGTGCGCCTGCTCGAACAACCCGCCGGTGGCCAGATCTACAACGTGTGCTCCGGACAGGGGCACAGCCTCATGGACATCCTGAGCCTGCTGGAGCGCCAGTGTGGCTTCCGCCCCGAGGTGCAGGTCAACCCGGCCTTCGTGAGACCCAACGAGGTGCGCCGCCTGGTGGGGAATCCGGCCCGTCTGCTGGCCGCCGTGGGGCCCTTGCCGACGGTGCCGCTGACCCAGACCCTGGCGTGGATGCTCAACGCCGAGCAGGCCGCTGCGCCGCACATGGCATGACGACCCCGACGCCTGGCACTGACCTGTCACAGCTCGACCGGCGCGTCGTGTGCCTGCTCGGTCTGCCCTTCGATGTGCTGACCCTGTCCGAAACGCTCGAGCGGGTGAACCAGGCCATCGTGCACCGGCGGCCCTGCTGGCTGTCCACACCCAATCTCAACTTCCTGATCGCGGCCCGTCAGGACGCCGAGTTCCGACGCACGGTGCTGCACAGCGAACTGAGCGTGGCCGACGGCATGCCCATCGTCTGGCTCGCCCGCCTGCTGGGCCTGCCCCTGCGCGAACGCGTGGCCGGCTCCGACGTGTTCGAGGCCTTGCACCATGGCAATGCAGCCCGACCGGTGCGCGCCTATTTCTTCGGCGGGCCCGACGGCGCGGCCGAGGCGGCCAGCCGGCGCATCAACGCGCTGGGCGGGGGGCTGCATTGCGTGGGCTTCGACTCGCCGGGCTTCGGATCGCTGGACAGCATGAGCACCGACGCAGTGATCGAGCGCATCAATGCCACCCAGCCGGACTTCGTGGTCGTGTCGCTGGGCGCCAAGAAGGGGCAGGCCTGGATCGAGCGCAATCGACACCGCCTGACAGCCCCGGTGATCGGGCCGCTGGGCGCGGTGGTCAACTTCGAGGCCGGCACGGTGCGCCGTGCGCCGCCGCTGTGGCGTCGCCTGGGCCTCGAGTGGCTGTGGCGCATCGTGCAGGAACCGGCGCTGTGGCGCCGGTATGCCGGCGATGCGCAAGCGTTGCTGCCCATGCTCTGGGGCAGCGTGCTGCCGCTGTGGTGGGCCCGGATTCGGCGCGATCGGCAGGCAAGCCGACTCGATGCCCACCTCGAAGCCCTCCCCGAGGGCACGGTGACCCTGCGCCTGCGGGGCATGTGCACCACGGCCACAGTACCGGCATTGCGCCAGGCCTGCAAGGATGCGCTGGCCCTGTCGCGTGACCTGCGCCTGGACCTGCAGGCAGTCGAAGAACTCGACGCCGAGGCGATGGGCCTGCTGCTGCTCGTGCAGGCCCACCAGCAGCGGCTGGGCCGGGGCTGTGCCATCCCGGCGGCCAGCCCGCTGGTGCGACGACGGCTGATGCAGCACGGCTGCGCTGATCTGCTGGCGGGCCCCTGAATCGGGTGGTCCGAGATCAGGCACCCCTGACATGGGGGTGGTGGGTGGTTGGCCGCGTGCCATGTGCCCCCCACAATACGGGCACGCAGCACACCGGGTGCCCGGTGAACAGTTCTCTGCTTCGTTTCGGACTTCACCATGATCCTTGTCACCGGCGGCGCCGGCTTCATCGGCAGCAACTTCGTGCTCGACTGGCTCCAGCAGAGCGATGAGCCCGTGGTCACCCTGGACGCCCTCACCTATGCGGGCAATGTCCACAACCTCGACCGCCTGCGTGGCGATGCCCGGCACACCTTCGTGCACGGCGACATCTGCGACCGTGCCCTGATCGACCGCCTGCTGGCCACCCACCGGCCGCGCGCCATCGTGCACTTCGCCGCCGAAAGCCATGTGGACCGCTCCATCCATGGCCCCGGTGCCTTCATCCGCACCAATGTGGAAGGCACCTTCACGCTGCTGGAAGCCGCCCGCGCCCACTGGCAGGCTCTGCCCGCCGACGAGAAGGCCGCCTTCCGCTTCCACCATGTGTCCACCGACGAGGTCTATGGCTCGCTGAGCGCCGACGCACCGGCCTTCACCGAGACCCACCCCTACGAGCCCAACAGCCCCTATTCGGCCAGCAAGGCGGCCAGCGACCACCTCGTGCGCGCCTGGTTCCACACCTACGGCCTGCCGGTGCTCACCACCAACTGCTCGAACAACTACGGCCCCTACCACTTCCCCGAGAAGCTCATCCCGCTGATGATCGTCAACGCCCTGGCCGGCAAGCCGCTGCCGGTGTATGGCGACGGCCTCAACGTGCGCGACTGGCTCTATGTGACCGACCATTGCAGCGCGATCCGCGCCGTGCTGGCGCGTGGGCGCGTGGGCGAGACCTACAACGTGGGCGGCTGGAACGAGATGCCCAACATCGAGATCGTGCGCACGGTGTGCGCCCTGCTCGATGAACTCAAGCCCGATGCCGCAGGCTCCTACAGCCGCCTGATCACCTTCGTGAAGGACCGCCCCGGCCACGACCGCCGCTATGCGATCGACGCGCGCAAGATCGAGCGCGAGCTCGGCTGGCGCCCGGCCGAGACCTTCGCCACCGGCATCCGCAAGACGGTGCAGTGGTACCTCGACCATCCCGAGTGGGTCGCCCAGGTGCAGAGCGGCAGCTACCGCGACTGGATTGCCACGCAGTACCAGCCGGCGGACGCGCAGGCCGCATGAAGATCCTCCTGCTGGGCAAGAACGGCCAGGTCGGCTGGGAGCTGCAGCGTGCCCTGGCCCCCCTGGGCGAGGTCGTGGCGCTCGACCGACGCGGCCATGATGTGCTGTGCGGCGATCTCGCGCAGCTCGATGGCCTAGCCGCCACCGTGCGGGCGGTGCGCCCGGACGTGATCGTCAATGCCGCGGCCCACACCGCGGTGGACCGGGCCGAGAGCGAGCCCGCGCTGGCCACCCTGCTCAATGCCACTGCGCCCGGTGTGCTGGCCCGCGAGGCGGCGGCCCTGGGCGCCTGGCTGGTGCATTACAGCACCGACTATGTCTTCGACGGCAGTGGCCACCAGGCGCGGCGGGAAGACGACCCGACGGCCCCGCTGAGCGTCTACGGCCGCAGCAAGCTCGAAGGCGAGCAGCTCATCGTCCAGAGTGGCTGCCGTCACCTGATCTTCCGCACGAGCTGGGTCTATGCCGCGCGTGGCGGCAACTTTGCGAAGACCATGCTGCGCCTGGCCGGGGAGCGCGACCGCCTGACGGTGGTGAACGACCAGATCGGCGCGCCCACCGGGGCCGAGCTGATCGCCGACGTGACCGCCCAGGCCTTGCGCACCGCCCAGGCCCGGCCCGAGCTGTCGGGCCTTTACCACCTCGTGGCGGCCGGCGAGACGAGCTGGTTCGACTACGCCCGCCATGTCATCGAATGGGCGCGCGCGCACGGGCACGCCGTCCGTGTGGCGCCGCAGGCCATCGAGCCGGTGCCCACGACCGCGTTTCCCACGCCAGCGCGCCGACCCTTGAATTCCCGCCTCGACACCTCCCGCCTACGCGAGGCCTTCGGCCTGCGCCTGCCGCCCTGGCAGCACGGGGTGGAGCGCATGCTTGCTGAAATCCTTCCCTAGACAACATGAAACACCTTCACTTCACCGCACCGACCCGGGCCGCCGCGCCGGGCCGCCCCAAGCAAGGCCCGGCCCCCCTCGGGGGGGTGGCGGCCGGTACGGACGGCGGGGGGCTGTCATGACCCGCAAAGGCATCATCCTCGCCGGGGGTTCCGGCACCCGGCTGCACCCGGCCACGCTGGCGATCAGCAAGCAGCTGCTGCCGGTGTACGACAAGCCCATGATCTACTACCCGCTGTCGGCCCTGATGCTGGCGGGCATCCGCGAGATCCTCATCATCTCCACGCCGCAGGACACGCCGCGCTTCCAGCAGCTGCTGGGCGATGGCAGCGCCTGGGGCCTGTCGCTGCAGTACGCGGTGCAGCCCAGCCCGGACGGCCTGGCCCAGGCCTTCCTGATCGGTGAACGTTTCCTGGACGGCGCGCCCAGCGCGCTGGTGCTGGGCGACAACATCTTCTACGGCCACGACCTGGCGTCGCGCCTGAAGGCCGCGATGGGCCGGGGCGACGGCGCCACGGTCTTTGCCTACCCGGTGCATGACCCCGAGCGCTATGGCGTCGTTGAGTTCGACGCCAGCGGTCGGGCCATCAGCCTGGAAGAAAAGCCGAAGCAGCCCAAGAGCCGCTATGCGGTCACGGGCCTGTACTTCTATGACGCCCAGGTGGTGGAACGGGCGCGTGCGCTCAAGCCCAGCCCGCGTGGCGAGCTCGAGATCACCGACCTCAACCGCGTGTACCTCGACGCCGGTGAGCTGGACGTGCAGGTGCTGGGCCGTGGCGATGCCTGGCTCGACACCGGCACGCACGACTCCCTGATCGAGGCCAGCCAGTTCATCCAGACGCTGGAAAAGCGTCAGGGCCTCAAGATCTGCTGCCCCGAAGAGATCGCCTGGCGCCAGGGCTGGATCAGTGCGGAGCAGCTCGCCGGCCTGGCCGCGCCGCTGGCCAAGAGCGGCTATGGCCAGTATCTTCAGCAGGTGCTCACCGAAAAGGTGTTCTGATGAAGGTCACCCCCACCCGATTGCCGGAAGTCCTGATCTTCGAGCCGCGCGTCTTCGGTGACGAGCGCGGCTTCTTCCTGGAAAGCTTCCGCCAGAACGTCTTCGACGAAGCCGTTGGCACCCACTTCGACTTCGTGCAGGACAACCATTCGCGCTCCAGCCGCGGGGTGCTGCGCGGGCTGCACTACCAGCTCGACCCGACCGCCCAGGGCAAGCTTGTGCGTGTCACGCAAGGCCGCGTGCTCGACGTGGCGGTGGACGTGCGCCGCTCCAGCCCGCGCTTCGGCCAATGGGTGGGTGTGGAGCTCAGCGGCGAGAACCACCGCCAGCTCTGGGTGCCGCCGGGCTTTGCGCACGGCTTCCTGGTGCTCAGCGACAGCGCCGACTTCCTCTACAAGACCACGAACTACTACGCCCCTGATGCCGAGCGCTGCATCCGCTGGGACGACCCGGCCATCGGCATCGACTGGCCCGACGCCGGCATGGCGCCGCAGGTGTCGGCCAAGGACGCCCAGGGCGCGAGCCTGGCGCAGGCGGAGGTCTTCGCCTGAGCGAAGGCACGACGGGGAGGGTAAGCTCGCGCCCATGCTGCGCATCATCTCCTCCAACCTCAACGGCATCCGCTCGGCGGCGAACAAGGGCTATTTCGACTGGCTGGCCCAGCAGCAGGCCGACTTCGTCTGCCTGCAGGAACTCAAGGCCCAGGACGGCGACCTGACCGACGCCATGCGCACTCCGCACGGCCTGCAGGGCTGGTTCCACTGTGCCGAGAAGAAGGGCTATTCCGGCGTGGGCCTGTACAGCCGCCATGCGCCCAGCGACGTGAAGATCGGTTTCGGCAGCACCGAATTCGATGCCGAAGGCCGCTATGTCGAAGCCCGCTTCGACACGCCCTCGCGCAAGTTCTCGGTCATCAGCTGCTACTTCCCCAGCGGCTCCAGCTCGGAAGAGCGGCAACAGGCCAAGTTCCGCTTCCTCGACGAATTCTTCCCCCACCTGCAGCGCCTGAAGGCCGAGCGCGAGTTCGTGCTGTGCGGCGATGTGAACATCGCGCACAAGGAAATCGACCTCAAGAACTGGAAGAGCAACCAGAAGAACAGCGGTTTCCTGCCCGAGGAGCGCGCCTGGTTCACCCGCATGGTCGATGACATCGGCCTGGTGGACGTGTACCGCCGCCTGCACCCCGACACCACCGCCGAGGCCTACACCTGGTGGAGCAACCGCGGCCAGGCCTGGGCCAAGAACGTGGGGTGGCGCATCGACTACCACGTGGCCAGCCCGGCGGTGGCGGCCACTGCACAGGCGGCCAGCGTCTACAAGGCGCAGCGCTTTTCCGACCACGCGCCGCTCACGATCGAGTACGACTTCACGGTCTAGGCTCCAGCGAGCACTTGCCCGCTGAAGTTCTCCCGTTGCAGGCCGATGATGGACACCTGTCCTTGTCATCGGAGTCCGTTTTCATGTGGAAACACGCAGCAGTGGCCCTGGGAGCCACCTTTGTCATGGCGTCGGCCCACGCCGGCGAGATCTACGGCAACATCGGCCTGCCGGGCGTGATGATCGGTTATGCCCAGCCCTTGAACACCTACTTTGGCGTGCGCGCGGACGTGGCCACCCTGGGCAGCCGCAGCGCCAATGGCACGGAAGAAGGCATCGACTATGAGGGTAAGGCGCGCGCCCACCGCGCGGGCGTGTTCGGCGACTGGTTCGTCTTCGGCGGCGGCTTCCGCCTGACCGGGGGCATCACCTACAACGACATGCGCGTTGATCTCGAAGGTCGGGGCAACGGCGGCACCATCGAGATCGGCGACAACACCTACGTCACCCAGCCGGGCGACTCTTTCGACGTGCGTATCGAGTTCCCGCGCGTCACGCCCTACCTGGGCATCGGCTACGGCCACCAGCCCAGCGGCCCAGGTTGGGGTTTCGTCTTCGACCTGGGCGCCTCGATCGGCAAGGCCAAGGTGCGGGCCTCCACCAACATCGCGGGCGTGACGCAGGAAGACATCGACCGCGAAACCGAGGAGCTGCGTGACGGCGTGGGCAAGGTGCGCGCGATTCCCCAGCTCAGCATCGGCGTCAACTACCGGTTCTGAGCGAAGCAGGCCGTCACATCCACGCAAAGAGGGGGGGCATCTGCCCTTCCCATGGGGCGGGGCTGGGGAATAATGGGTCCTCCGCCGATCATGGAAGTCGTGAACCCACCCCGCCGGGCCGCCGCCCCCAGTTTCTCCTCGGTCGAGTTCCGACAGGCACTCGGCAGCTTTGCGACGGGGGTGACCATCGTCACCGCCCGTGCGGCCGACGGGCGGCTCATCGGGCTCACGGCCAACTCCTTCAATTCCGTCTCGCTCAACCCGCCGCTGGTGCTGTGGAGCCTGTCACGTCTGGCCGGCTCGATGCCGGCCTTCGAGCGAGGCTCACACTACGCCATCCACATCCTCGCGGCCGACCAGATGGCCCTGGCCGAGCGCTTTGCCACCAAGGGGCTGGACCGGTTTGCCGGGCTGTCCTGGCGCGAAGGTGCGGGCGGGGTGCCGTTGCTCGACGGGGCAGCCGCAGTGTTTGAATGCTTCAACCGCAGCCGCTACGAAGAGGGCGACCACGTCATCTTCGTCGGGGAGGTGGAGCGGTGCGAGCAGCGCCCCGGCGCCTTGCCTTTGATCTTCCACGGCGGGCGTTACTTCACCGAACTGCCGCTCTGAGCCGCCCAGGCACGCTGCCCCGGAAGGCGGCACAATCATCGGATGATTGAACGCCGCGCCCACCTGGACTCCCGTGCCGTCACCCTGTTGCTGGGCTGCTGCCTGCTCTGGGGCCTGCAGCAGATCGTCGTCAAGGCCACGCTGCCGCTGATGCCGCCCATCGCCCAGGCGGCGCTGCGCTCGGGCGTGGCCGCGCTGCTGGTGTGGGCCTGGGCCTCGTGGCGTGGCATCCCCCTTTTCTCGCGCGACGGCACGGGCTGGCCGGGCCTGCTGGCCGGAGCGCTCTTTGCGGCCGAGTTCGTCTGCATCTACATCGGCCTGGGCCACACGGCGGCCTCGAGGCTGGTGGTGCTGCTCTACCTGTCGCCTTTCGTGGTGGCAGCGGGCATGCCCTTCATCAGCGCCTCCGAGCGCTTGTCGCCGCGCCAGATGACGGGCCTGGGGCTGGGCTTCCTGGCGGTGGTGCTGGCGTTCAGCGAAGGGTTCAGCGGTGCGGCCGCGCCGGCCGGGTCCACGCAATGGCTGGGCGACGCCCTGGCGGTGATGGCCGCGCTGCTGTGGGGCGCCACCACCCTGGCCATCCGTGCCACGCGCCTGAGCACGGCGTCGCCGGAGAAGACGCTGTTCTATCAGCTCGCCGTGTCGGGCGTGGTGTTGACGGTGCTGTCGCCCCTCACCGGGGAGTCGTGGACCTTCGACTGGACGGCGACCCTGTGGGCCTCGATGTTCTTCCAGGCGGTGGTCGTGGCGTTTGCCAGCTACCTGGTGTGGTTCTGGATGATCCGCCACTACCCGGCCACGCGGCTGGCGTCCTTCACCTTCCTCACACCGCTGTTCGGTCTGCTGATGGGTTGGTTGCTGCTGGGCGAGGCGATCACCTTGCGTCTTGCGCTGGCCTTGTGCGGCGTCGCGGTGGGCATCTGGCTGGTCAATCGCAAATGACGTGTGAGCCGCTGGGTCAGGAGCGCGCCTGCCGCTTGCGTTCGTACATGTCCCGGTCGGCGCTTTGCAGCAGGCTGTCGCTGTCGCGGCCGTCGTCAGGGTAGACGGCCAGGCCCACGGCCCCGCCCACGTCCAGCGTGGCCTTCGGGCCCAGCCCCACGTCATCGGCCAGCGGCTCGCGCAGCAGGGCCTCCACATGGGCGCGCACCTGCTCGGCCACCTCGCGGTGGGCCACCTGTTCGACGAGGATCACGAACTCGTCGCCAGCGTAGCGGCAGACGAGGTCGCCCTCGCGCATGCCCTCGCGAAGCCGGCGCCCCAGGGCCACCAGCACGCGGTCGCCCACGTCATGGCCGTGGCGGTCGTTGATGGCCTTGAAGCCGTTGAGGTCGATGAAAAGCACGGCAAAGGGCACCTGATCCTCGGCCCGCCGATGGAAGGCCACGCGGTCGTCGAGCCGACGCAGCAGGGTTTCGCGATTGACCAGGCCAGTGAGGCGGTCGGTGCGCAGCTTGTGCTGCATCACGACGAAGCTGCGGGCCAGATCGCCGATCTCGTCGCGCCGCCGGATGTGCAGCGGCACGTTGAGGTCGCCTTCCCCGATGGCACGGGCCGCCTGCGACAGCCGGCGCAGGTCGCGCGCCACCCAGCTCAGGATCACCAGCCCCAGCACCACCACGAGAGCGGCGGCCGCCGCACCCAGCATCATGGTGCGCTTGACGTTGTCGGTGACGCCGTGCATGAAGTCGCGGTGCGGCACGGCCACCACAATGAACCAGTCCAGCCCGGCGCTGTCGGTCACGCGGGAAAAGGCGGCCTGCATCAACTGGCCATCGGGTGCCGTGAACTGGCGCGTGCGTGGCTGGTCGTCGCCACGGGCGTCGGCCAGCAACGGGCTGAGTTCGGCATAGGTCGCCGCGAGCAGGGGGTTGCCGCTGCCGCGCGCTGCCACGCGCGCGGCAGCGCCGGCGTCGTCCTGCGTGATGTTGGGGGCGTTGGAGGCCGCGATGAGCTGGCCGTCGGGCTCGATGATGAAGGCGAAGCCGTTGGGCGTGAGGTCCAGGTTGCGCACGAAGTCGTTCAGGCCTTTGAGCGCCACATCGGTGGCCACCACCCCCTCGATGCTGCCGTCAGGGTGCAGCACGCGGCGCGCGCGTGTGGCCACCAGGCTCTGGGTGCGGAAGTCGATGTAGATCGACGTCCAGGTGTGGGTGGACGCATCGCGCCCGGCAAGGTACCAGGGCCGTGTGCGGGGTTCGAAGACCCGCTCTTCGAGCTGGGGCTCTCGCAGTTCACCGTGGATGCCGGTGAAGCGGTAGAGCGTGCGCGGCACGCCCGACTGCAGGCGCAGCCGCAGCTGGGCTTCCTGCGCGTCAAAGCGCCACAGGCCGAAGAACTGGCCTTCGCGGTTGCCGTAGTAGACGTAGTTGTTCGGGTCGAGATGCAAGGAGGTGGCGATCCAGAAGCGCGTGCGCAGCGCGTCGAATTCCTCCTGGATGGACCGCGGCGCGGCCATGCCGTTGGGGAAGGCGGCCTCCAGCACGGCGCCCGAGCCCACCACATGGCGCTCCACGGCCTGGCCGATGCGGTGCACGGTTTCCAGCAGCAGGTGATCGGCCACGGTGTCCACGGCCTGGCGCCCCGCCTGGTAGGACAGGGCGCCGATGGCCACCGCCAGGGCGACGACCAGGCTCACGTAGGGGATCGTGAGCAACGCACGCAGGGACAGGGGAGCGCCGATTTTCATGCTTGAACCTGCGGTCTACCGTGACCGCCCGTGCGGCCGGTCGGCCACGGAGCGCATTGTGGCCTACATGGGCGTGCGTGCCTCTCCCTAGAATGGGCGAATGACCGACACCCCCAAGCCGGCATCCGGCGAGCAGACGCTCACTCCCGTCTACAAGCGCAAGCTCTTCTGGGTGGCGCTGCTTTACTTCTCCGAGGGCCTGCCGCTCGGGGTCTTCTACGACATCTTCCCGGTGCATTTCCGCCAGCAAGGCGTGAGCCTGGCCGACATCGGTCTGCTCAGCCTGCTGGGCCTGGCCTGGACGGTGAAGTTCCTGTGGGCGCCGGCGGTGGACTGGGCGCGGCGCCACCGCTGGTGGATTGCCGGGGCCAACTTCGGCATGGCGGCGGTCATGGGCCTGTTCGCCAGCCAGGCGGGCTTCGGGCCCTGGGTGTGGGTGGCCATCGGTGTGTTCACGATGCTCTCGGCCACCAACGACATCGCCACTGACGGCTACACCATCGAGTTGCTCACCCGCAAGGAATACGGCCTGGCCAACGGATTTCGCATCGGCTTCTACCGCGTGGGCATGCTGACGGCTGGCGTGCTGCTCATGGTGTCGGGCTGGTTCGGCTGGTCGATGGCCTACCTGCTGGGGGCGGGCGTTTTCCTGTGCAACGGCCTGATCGTGCTGCTGGCCCCCCGCGAGGGCCAGCGCCCGGGCACGCCGCCGGGCAGTGTGGCCACCGAGCTGCGGCTGCTGCGCGACCAGCCATTGTGGGTGCTGGCCCTGGGCCTGGTGCTCCTCGGCCTGCTGTGGCCGGTGCTGGGTCCGCTCTCGCGCACCCTGGGCTGGACGGAGATCGCGGCCGTGGCCAACACCTGGTGGTTCCGCGGCGCCATCCCCGTGGGCCTGATGTTCACCGGGGCCGGTCTCATGGTGACGGCGGCAAAGGGGCCCCGCGCCGCCCTGATGCGCAACGGCCCCGTGTTCGGCGCCTGGGTGGAGCTGCTGTCGCGCCGGGGCATGATCGGCATCATCCTCTTCATCCTGCTGTTCAAGCTGGGCGATGCGGCCATGGGTTTCATGGTCAAGCCCTTCTGGGTGGACAGCGGCTTTTCGGCCGAGCAGATCGGCCTGGTCAGTGTGAATCTCGGCCTGGTGCTGTCCATCGCCGGGGGGCTGGTGGGGGGCTGGTACGTGGACCGTGCAGGCATCTTCAAGGGCCTGTGGGTGCTGGGCCTGTGGCAGGCGCTGTCCAACCTGGGCTATGCAGCCGCAGCCTGGTACGTGCCGCGCGTGCTGCCCGGGGCCGATGGCATCGTGCAGCCGGTCGATCTGCCGCTCGTGCATCAGGCGGCCGTGTACGCCGCCAGCGCCCTGGAGAGCTTCACCGGCGGCCTGGGCACCGGGGCCTTCCTGGCCTTCCTGATGGCCATCACCAGCCGCGCCAAGGCCACCACCGAGTATGCGATCCTCTCGTCCATCTTTGCCTTCAGCCGCGCCGTGGCCGGCTGGGCGGGCGGTATTGGCGCGCAGGAGATGGGCTATGCGGCCTATTTCTTCCTGACCTTCTGGCTGTCCTTCCCGGCCTACTTGCTGCTGCTTCGCGTGCGGGCGATGCTGGAACAACAGGAGCGCCAGGAGGTCTCATGACTATGGACACACTGCATCCTTCGCTGAACGAGCGCGCGCATTGCGCGCTGTGCCAGGCCATGGCCGCGGTGAGCGCGGCGGCACCGGCACGACTCACACCCGCCAACCCGGGACGCCGGCTCTTCACCGGCGCGCTGCTGGCCTCGGGCCTGGGAGCCGCCGTGACAGCACGGGCCCAGCAGAACCCCCCGCGTGAGGGCGTGGACGTGGGGCGTACCTCGGGCTTTGCACGGGTCGTATCCGCCGAGCAGGTGGAGCAGGCGGCGGCCCAGCAATACCGCCAGATGATGCGCGAGGCCGAGGCCCAGAAGGCGCTTGGCGGGCCGCAGCATCCCCAGGTGGTGCGCCTGCGCTTCATCGCCGAGCGCATGATCCCGCATGCCCATCCCTGGAATGCGCGCTCGCGCCAATGGCAGTGGGAGGTCAACCTGATCGGCTCGAAGCAGATCAATGCCTTCTGCATGCCGGGCGGCAAGATCGCCTTCTACACCGGCATCCTGCAGCAGCTCAAGCTCACCGATGACGAGGTGGCGATGATCATGGGCCACGAGATGGCGCATGCGCTGCGGGAGCATGCGCGCGAGCGCATGGGCAAGACGGCCGCCACCCGCGTGGGCGCGAGCCTGCTGTCCAGCCTGCTCGGGCTGGGCGGTGCCGGTGACATGGTGCTGGGCATGGGGGCGCAGCTGCTCACCCTGAAGTTCAGCCGCGAGGACGAGAGCGAGGCCGATCTGGTGGGCCTGGACCTGGGCGCACGCACGGGCTACGACCCACGCGCCGGCGTGAGCCTGTGGAACAAGATGATGGAGGCCAGCAAGGGCGCGCCGCCGCAGTTCCTGTCCACGCACCCGGCCGGCACGGCGCGCATCCGAGAGATCGAGTCGGTGCTGCCGCGGGTGCTGCCGCTGTATGAACGGGCGCCCCGGCCGCCGCGGCGCTTCCAGCCGGCCTGAGCGACCTCAGGCCTCGTTGCTTTCGGTGTGGGCGGCGCGATGGGCTGTGAAGAGGTCCCAGGCGGCGATGAAGAGCGCCGCGATCAGCGGGCCGATCACGAAGCCGTTGATGCCAAAGACTGACATGCCGCCCAGCGTGGAGATCAACACCACGTAGTCGGGCAGCTTGGTGTCCTTGCCCACCAGGATGGGGCGCAGCAGGTTGTCCACCAGGCCGATCACGAAGATGCCGTAGGCCACCAGGACGATGCCCTGGGTGAAGGCGCCGGTGGCCAGGAAGTAGATCGCCACCGGGCCCCAGATCAGGCTCGCTCCCACGGCCGGCAGCAGTGACAGGAAGGCCATGAGCGTGGCCCACAGCACGGCGCCCTGGATGCCCAGGATCCAGAAGATCAGCCCGCCCAGGGCGCCCTGCGTGATGGCCACGACGACGTTGCCCTTGACCGTGGCGCGGATCACGGTGGTGAACTTGGCCAGCAGGTCGCGCTTGTGGACCTCGTCCAGCGGCAAGGCGTTGCGGATGCGGGCCGACAGGGCCTGGCCGTCGCGCAGCAGGAAGAACAGCAGGTAGAGCATGATGCCCAGGCTCACCACGAAATGCACCGTGTTCTGCCCGATCGCAATGGCCTGGGTGGCCACGAACTGGCTGATCTGCGAGGCCGCGGTGGCCAGCCGGGCCTGCACGGCGTCCACGTCGCCCAGACCGAAGCGTTCGAGCCACTCGTCGATCCAGGGCGGCATGACGCTGAGGATCTGCTGCAGGTAGTCGCCGAAGTTGAGGTCGCCGGAGCGCAGCCGGGTCACCAGTGTGGTGGCCTCACGCACCAGCGAGGCCGTGATCAGCGCCACGGGCAGGATCACGATGAGCAGGCACACCGACAGCGTGGCCAGCGCGGCGAGGTTGTGTCGGCGTGGCATGCGCGCCAGCAGCCGGCGGTGCAGCGGCATGAAGAGCAGGGCCAGGATGGCGCCCCAGAACACGGCGCCGTAGAAGGGCCACAGGATGGCCAGGAAGGCCAGGCTCACGCCCAGCAGCAGGCCGAGGAAGATCTTGCGGTGCAGGTCGGCAGGGTTCATGGGGGTGGCGTCACACGGGCAGGTGCCCGCGATTGTGACGCCATCTTCCCTTGGACTTGCTAGGGGCTCAGTTGAAGCTGGCCAGCTGATCCTTGAAGCTGCCGTCCATCATCCGGTAGCGCAGCTGGATCGAGCGCCGGGAGATCCCGTCGGCCACGAGGGGCGGGAAGGTTTCGCCCGCGTCGCATCCGCTGCCGGCCGGGGCAGGTGCCTGGGTCGACGACGCACGCCGTGCTACCGGTACCATGCCGTTATTCACCGAGCGGCGCGTGGAGTCCATGGTGTACACACCGGCGGAGGTGATGGCTTCGGCCAGGGGGTTGGTCGCCCAGGCCACGGGCAGTGTCGATGAGGCAGCCGCCTGCGCAGACGTGGGATCCAGGTACGCCAAGGTGGTTCCTGACCACTCGACCCATTGCATCGAGGCGCCGGAAGGCGCCGGGTACACCGGGCTGAGGATCAGCTTCTCGTAGTCGTACCGGGGGGAGGCCTCGTCGCCGTAGAAGAAGGCGAAGCGATATGCTGCCATCGCCCGCAAGGCCGAGAAGTCGATGTAGCCCGTGCTGCCCACGGCGGCGCCGTAGTCCAGAGGATGGGCGTAGACGACGAATTGCGCGGCGTTGCCGTTGCCCTCGTTGGGGTTCGGACGGATCTGCGTGGCACCGGGCCCGGTGGTCGCCATCGTGCGTTGCACGCGGAAGAAGTTGCCCGTGTCGGCCGAGGCCAGCGGGCTGGGGGTGTCGTTGCCGTCCTTGGCGCGGATGTTCAGCCAGTTCTGCCGGGTGCACAGTTCGCTGTCGGGCGCGGTGAGCACGAGGCCGGCCGTGGGCAGGCCAGGACCTCGCACCACCACGGAGCGCAGGCCAGCGCTCCCGGGACCATCCTTGTTCACGTAGACGATGAAGCCGGTTTCGTATCGGCTGGGGCCGATGCCGGTGAACGGCGGCGTGCCCGCCGGCGCCAGCTGTTCGCCCCGCCGGATGGCGGCCTGGATGCGCGAGTCCACCTCCTGCTGGTTGCCGTACATCCACCAGTCGGTGTCGCGTCCGAAGGGGGCGCCGCTGCCGGGGATCTCTCGCATCACGGTGATGAAGCTGCCGGGCTGGCCATCTGCGGTGCGGTAGCGGATGTTCACGATCGCCACGCGGGTGCTGTCACGGTAGAGCATCACCTCAGGCACCGAGAAACTGGCGCCGGTCATGGCCGGGTCGTTCAGCAAGGCGTGCCACTGCTGGTAGAAGCGGTATCCGTTGTTGAGATAGTCGTCGTGGGCGATGTCCTCGCAGTCCTCGTCCACGTCGATCACTTCGGGGCCACCCTCCGACGCTGCGACGCCGTTGTTGTTCTCGAGCACTCGGCGCTCCAGGGGATGGGAGAAGCAGGCCGTGAATTCCCGCGCCGCCAGGCGCAAGGCCACCTGCAGCCCGGCCATGCCAGCGGGAGGGGGCGTCACCCGGGGTGGGTCGCTCGTGGTGGCATCGGCCACCGGCACCGGGTTGTCAGGGTCGGCCGGCGAGTAGAACGCAGGCTGACCATTCACCACGGTCACGCGCACCGCGTCGAGCACCTGGTCGGCCGCGTTGCCGCTGGCCGCGGCGGTCGCGGGCGCGATGGGCGTGGTGAAGGGGTCGTAGTCGGCTGGCGCTCCGAGCTGCTGCAGCACATCGCGCAGCTGGGCGACGACGTTGCCTGTGACCACGGGCAGCTGAGCCAACCGCGAGGCGTCGAGGAGCGAAGGGTCCTGCGCAAATGCGGCCGCAGGAGCGTCACCCGCGAGCTGGTCGAGGATGACCGTCGTCAGCGGACTTGCGTTGACGGTGGCGGTCTGTCCCGCGGCGGGCGCCTGTGCAGCCACGCTGAACATCGGGGGGTAGGCGCCATCGGGGTCCGTCACCATGACGATGAAGGGGGCCGAGCGGCCGGGCAGCAGCTCGCAGCGGAAGCCGCCTTGGGCGTCGGCCACCAGCACGGCCTGGGTGCAACCCGGTTGGCCGGCGGTATCGATCAGGCGGACTTCGGCCCCGGGCAAGGGGGCGCCAACGGCGGCCGTGCCAACGATCACGGCGGGTGGTGTGGCAGTGCGGCCGGAACCGCCGCCTCCGCAGGCGGCCATCGTGAGCACGGTGGCCAGGGCGAGGGCGGTGGGTGCTGCCGGCAGACGGCGACAGGATATCGAGGGCTGTGACATGGAGGTCTCCTGAAGGGGAAGGCCTCGTCACGGTAGGGCGCCGGCTGCGCCCGCGCATCCTCCAGTCGCACGAGAACGGCGCAGGCGTCAGATCAAGAAGCGCTTGCGCCAGGTTTGATCGATGCCGTGCCGGGCGATCACCTCCCATCGGCGGCGCCTGCGGTCCTGCTCGCTGTTGCGCTCGCGAACCTGGACTTCCATGTAGCCATCGGCCGCCGGGCCGAAGCCCGCGCGCACCCGGCAGCGGTACGTGCACCCTCCCACCGTGAATGTGAAGTTGTCGCGGCACAGGTACTCATCGGCGCGCGCATTGGCGAAAGGAAAGGGCGCATGCCAGGCCGGGGCGTGGACCGAATGGCACACGACGGCTCGGTGGGGGTGCGCTGGGTGGTCCCGGCATGTCAGGCGGATGCTGGCGATGCCGTGCAGGTGGGCGTCGCCCGACAGCAGCACGAGGTGAGACAGATCGAACTCGAAGATCCAGGCCAGCAACTGGTGCAGGCTGGCCGGGTACCCGTCCCAGGCGTCCGAATGCAGGGCAGCGGTGGCGTGGGGCCCGGCGGCGCGGGCCAGCCTGGGCAGCACCATCGAGCCGGTGACGAGGAAGCAGGGGCGTTGGCGCTTCGATCTCGCCCTCAGCCAATCCTCCATTTGGTTCCATTGCGCTCGGCCCATGATCTTGGCTGCCGTGACCGACCCGCTGTCGCGCTGCTGGCGCTCTGTGCGTGCGTCTGCCAGGAAGAAACAGAAATCGTCCTCATCAAGGCTGTAGAAGATCGGTGCTTGATCGTGATCGCGGAAGTGTTGACGAAACGCCTTCACGCCATGGCGGCGCGCGTCCTCTGCGCGTGAGTCGATGGGCTCCCAGTTGTCTTCCAGTTCATGGTCGTCGGGCACCGTATGCACCGGCAGGCGGCGGAAAACCTCCCGCACGGCCGGGCTGGAGCGCAGGTTGGTGTAGGGCAGGTCGTAGCGATCGGACAGCAGCGCCGGGTCGAACAGGCCGGCCGTGGCGTCGATGTAGACCTGGTCGCCGGTCAGCAGCAGCAGGCGCGGCGGATCCTTCTCTTGCAGGCGTTGTCCCAAGGCGTGATACGCCCGGTCGGCCGGTCCGGGATGGTCGGACCTCGGGTCTGGCGTGGCGTCGATCAGCCCGTGGGGGTAGCGGCAGGAGCCGAATGCGAAGACGAAGGGGCGGGAGGGCACCATCTGCGCCCTTGCCCCAAGGGGGGTGGGATGCGCGCTCGGCAACGGACGCAGGACGCTCAGTGGCAGGGTCTCGCGCGAGTGGTGCAGGAGCTCCACGATGTCCTGCGCAACCTGCCGGGCTTCTGGAAGCCCCGTGCTTGCCAAGATCCCCGGCAGCGGGAAGTCGCGCGCCCGCGAAGAATGCGTGTGTAGGTTGAGCTTGCCAATGGTCTGCGTCAGTTGGGCCAGCAAGGCCTGGAGATTCATTGGCTCGGGAAAGACGGAGAACGCCGTGTGTCGCAATGCAGGATGTTGGCTGTGCACGGTCAGCAGCAGCAGACCCGCGGCGTCCAGGAACGTCCGGGGATCCAGATCGATCGGGAGGTGCACGCGATGGAACCCGCGGTCCGAAGATTGCCCGGGCGGCGTCGGAATCAGCCGCAGCACTCGCTGGACATGCTGAGGTGTCACCGGCAGCGGGCCTGGCGGGTAGGCAAGGCTCGGGCTGGGCAGCTCGAACAGTTGCAGGCCCGTGTCGGTCCACATCACCGGCAGCGCTGCGATGCAGATCAGCCGTTCGCCGCGTCCCCGGTCATCGACGACATCCACCTGGAGCGAGTTGCCGACGGTTGCGAAACGCAGCGCCTGATGGGGCACCCTCACGACGAGGACGCGTTTGCTGCGAGACGACACGACTTTTCGCGCATGCATTGCTGCTACGGAAGGCGTGACCGGCGCTGCCTTTGACTGGCGTTTCGGCGGCTTCAGGAACCGGGCGATGTCGCTGAAGATCGGGGCTGCTCCTTGTCCAATCATGCTGTCCTGGTGCCCGACGCCCGGGTAGATCTTGACAAGCGGGGCCTTGCCGCCCAGGGCGGGCCACACCTGGGCGAAGCGCTCGGCCGATGCGGGGTCGAAGACGGCGTTCTCCCCCCCGTGCACATGGAAGATGGGCAGTCGTTTCAGGTGGCCGACCCGCTCAGGGGTCACGAAACGCCGGTGGCCCGTGGCATCGGTGGGCACGCCGTGGCGGGCGAACAGGACGTTCTGTGCCAGCGTCTGCAGGCTGATCGGACCGAAGTGGTCGTCGATGCGTTCGAGCACGCCACTCGGCAGGTTCGCCAGCTTGAACAGCCGCCCGTAGAGTGCATCCAGCCGGTGGCGGGTACGCACCCACGGCGTGAGGGTGCAGGGCCGGGCCGGATTCTCCAGGGCAAGCTCGTCTGGCGGGTAGGGCAGGGTGGCCAGGAGCCGGTCGAGCAGATCGGCCACCACCCCCGGGTGGCGGTCCTCGTAGCGGAAGTGGAAGGCCTGCGCCGGCAGGAAGTGGCGCAGATAGCTCATCACATAGCCCCACAGCCGGTTGGAAGCGGAATACATCATCACCGGCGGCACCTGGGACGTGACGACACGGCGGATCTTGGTGTGCAGGTCCCGGGGCATGTCGTCGCCCAGCAAGGCCATGAAAAGACTCACCGCACCCATGCAATGGGCCACCACGTCCACCCTGTCGCAACCGGTGCGCTGCAGGACTTTGTCGATGGCCTGAGGGATGTCCTCACGCGCCAGGTCCTCGAAGTGCCAGGGGTGGATGCCATTTCGCTTCACCATCCCGCCGCTGGTGCGCATGTCGAGGATCCACACGTCGCAGCCGGCCTGATGCAGGACGCGGGCCAGTCCGGGAGTCACCTCGGGGTGGGCGAAGGTGGTGCCGCTGGCGCTGTGGCCATGGATCAGCAGCACCGGCAGGGGTTTGTCGCCAAGGTGGCGATAGCGCGTCAGGCGCACCCAGGTCGGTCGGGGCACCTGCGTCACACACCATTCGTGGGTCTCCGGCTCGGGCAGGTTGTCCAGGGCTCCTGGCAGTCGCCGGGGAGCGTGGGATGAACTCTCGTCGGGCAGCCGGAAGCTCCACAGATGGATCTGCAGCAGCATGCGCAGCAGGTACAGGGCCAGGCTGCCCAGGTCGGCCAGGGCGTCCGGTGTGCTGGATTGGTCGACGATGCGCAGCAGCAGATGCTGCCGCCGCGCCATGGCCGCAAGATCCAGCGTCAAGACCGGGGGCGGCGAGCGGCGCTGGCCCTTCAGGCCGGGCCAGTGCAGCAACTGTACGGTGCTCATCTGTTCCCATGGGTTGCCCAGGCGCTCGTAGGTGAGCCGCTTCACGCCGGTGATCTGCGAGCCCTGGGGCCAGATGCTGCCGTCCGGCAGCTTCAGCGTTTCGGCGAGCCGCAGCTCGTAGATGAACCAGCGCCGCTCCCCGGCCCGGGTGGCCAGGCGCCACGAGAGCCTGACCTTTTCGCGCAAGCTGTCCATGGGCTCCAGCGTCTGCCCCTTCCATGCCTGATAGGCATCGCGCAGGCCCCGGTTGCGCACCCAGGCCCGAAAGGCCCGCCACGCCCGTTCGCGGGGCACCGACGGCGCGCGGTGCCAGACCCGCAGCTCCCCTTCCAGACGGACGCCGGCGTTCGACGAGGCCGGCGCCTCGGCACGATCCACAACGACAAGGGCGCTGCGCTGGCCGTCCAGCGTCAGCTGCCGCGAGGCCCGATCGGCAAAGAGCGTGTTCAAGGCGGCAGGCTGGAAACACAGATCCAGGCGCAGTTCGTACCGGGATGCGGGGCTGCCAGGCAGCGGACCGGTCAGTTGCTCGCGGATTTCCACGACCGTGGGGCGTGGAGGGACCGGCTGCCGCGGGGTGGCCGTCAGCCTGACGGGTTGTGGCGCTTGGGGTCGCGACTCTGGTTTTTCTTTTGTCTTGAACAGATGATCCGCCGCTCGCAGCGCCAGTGCCGTGATGGTGAGTGCCGGGTTGATCCCCAGCGAGGTCGGCACGATGGACCCGTCGAGCACATACAGCCCGTCGTGCAGACCTTGGCCGCTGGGGTCTCGCGGGTCGAAGACCTGTCCGTACGAGTTCACCGCGCCATCGTGCACGGTCTCGCCCATCGGGCAGCCCCCCAGGGGATGCACCGTCCAATGGCTGCCAGGGGCGCCGCCCAGCAGGCGGGCCAGGTCGGACGGCAGGAGCTGCCAGGCCGGGTTGGGCAGCAAACGCCCGCCCAGGCCGCTGGCGCCCAGCTGGACCTGCGCCCGATCGTGGTGGCGCCGCCAGCGCGGGTCGTCGTGCAGACTGGGCCAGTGCACGTGCGTTGCACCGTCGGCCGGCGCATCCGTCGCGGTGCCGGGCGGCGCGGCGAACACCAGTTCGCCATCGGCGCCGTCCCGGCCCAGGATGGCCAGCGGCAGCGTGTGCTGCATCTTCTGCGTGTCGACGGCGCAGGGGTCGGGGCAGGTCGGCCCGTGTACGTGATCCGAGTCATCTCCCTCGGCCAGCGAGTGCATCACCTGCGCCGTGGTGAAGAGCTCCTCGAAGACCCGACGCAAGGCGGCCGGCACCGTGACGTCCTGCAGCACCGGGCCTTCGCCGTGCCGGCATCGCAGATCGACCATGCGTGTGATCGACGGCCCCACCTGCCGCTCCTGCAGCGCCTGCGTCGGGCCAGCCAAGGCATCGCATCGGGCACTCAGCCCGTATGCGGCGGCGAGCATGTCTCCATTGGCCGAGAACCGGCGGCCGAGCTGCGATGACAGCGCCAGTCCGGCGCGCGCCGAGCGTTGCAGGATTTCCACCGAACCGAAGCAGCCGGCAGCAAGCACGAGGTGCCGGCAGCGCAGGCGCAAAGGGGTGGGCAGGCGCCGCCGCAGGGCCTCATCGGTGTGCGCCACCTCGACGCACCAGGTGTTGCCGTCCTTCCAGACGCGCAGCACGGTGGCCCCGGTGTAGATCTCGGCCTCATGCGCCTTCGCCTGGCGCAGCAGGTTGGTGTCGAGGGACTCCTTGGCCCCGACGTTGCAGCCGGTGGCGCAATCGCCGCAGTGCACGCAGGGCGGCAGGGTGACCTGACCGGAAGTGACGTGTCCCTCCTTCAAGGCGATGGTCAAGGCCACGGGCCGAGTGTGCGCACCGCCGAGCGCATGCATGACGGACAGCTTGCGCAGGGGATGGCCCGGGACACCCCCTTCGGGTACGGCGTTGTCACCGTTGGGGCGCCGGGCTCCCAGTGCCTCCTCGGCCTGGTCAAACCAGGGATCCCAGGCACGGGGCGTGCGCAGTGCCGATGGCCAGGTGGCATCTTCCAGCACGGCGGCCGCGGGCCGCTCCATGACGCCCGCATTGATCAGCGAGCCGCCGCCCAGGCCATTGGCCACCACCGCCTGGAGTTGCTCGCCCATGCGCACGTCGAACAGCCCGGTGGCGCGGCCTCGCGGTGAGGACTGGCCGGGCCACAGCAGCCGCGTGTGCCCGGCGAGTTTCGCCAGGCTGTTCGGGAAATCGCCCGGCGCATACTCCAGGCCGCGCTCGAGAACGGCCACCTTGTGCCCGGCCTCGGCCAGGCGGGCGGCTGCCACGGCGCCGCCGTAACCGGAGCCCACCACGATCCCGTCGAAGGTCCGTACCTTCTCGGGTTGTCCTTCGAGGGCTTCAAGCCCTTGGGAGATGCGCGGCGTCATCGGTCGGTGCCTCCTGCCCGGCCGATGGGCGGGCCTCTTCAAGGATCTGTCGTAGGAGCGAGGCCGGCACCGGCTTGTGCAGCAGGCGCACGCCGGCCTCATGGGCGTCGCGCAGCCGAGCGGGTGCCGAGTCGCCGCTGATCAGGGCCGCGGGCAAGCCCGGCCACACCGCCCGCACGGCGCGCACGGTCTGCAGGCCATCGTCGCCGCCGCGCAGCCGGAAGTCGGCCAGCAGCAGGTGCGGCCGCACCCGGTGGGCCAGCGCCAGCGCCTCGTGGGTGCCGCCGGCCAGCAGGACCTCGCAGCCATGGGCCTCCAGCAGGGCCTGCATGCCCTGCCGCACGGCCTCCTCGTCGTCCACCACCAGGACGCGCAGGCCATCGAGGCGGCGATGGGGGACGTCTTCGACCTGCGCAGCAGCCATTTCGGCCGTGGGTGTCGCCGGCACGCTCAGCGCCACTGACGTGCCTTCTCCCGGGATGGAGTGCAGCTGGAGCTGCAGGCCGAGCAGGTCGGCGATGCGCCGCACGATCGACAGCCCCAGACCCAGGCCGCGGGCGCGGTCGCGTTCTGGGTTGCCCAGCTGATAGAACTCCTCGAAGACGCGTTCCTGCTCGGCCAGCGGGATGCCGCTGCCGGTGTCGATCACTTCGATGCGCCAGGCGCCTGGCTCTTCGTGGACGGCCATGTGCACCGTGCCGCGATCGGTGTACTTCACCGCGTTGTCGACCAGGTTGCGCAGCAGCCGCTCCAGCAGCAAGGCATCTGCCAGGCAGCAGGCGTTGTCCGGGCACTGGACCGTCAAGGTCAGGCCCTTGGCGCGCGCGTGAGAGCCATACTCCCCGGCGAGCTTGGCCAGCAGCCGCGACAGATTGAAGCTGCCGGGTTGGGCGCGCACGACGCCTGCGTCGAGCTTGGACACGTCCAGCAGCTCGTTGAGCAGGCCGCTGAGGGCTTGCATCGAGGCGTTGAGCTGGCCGACCAGGGTGCGTGAGCGCTCGTCCAGTGGCCGCATGCTCAGCGCGGCACCGAACAGCGAAAGGGTGTGCATCGGTTGGCGCAGGTCGTGGCTGGCCGAGGCCAGGAAGCGCGTCTTCGCCCGGTTGGCCGCCTCGGCCTGGTCCAGGGCGCGGCGCAGGTCGCGGTTGAGCCGCCGCTGATCCAGGCGGATGCGGTAGGACTCGAGGAACATCCAGTGCACATCGCGCCCCATGAGCATCACGACGGCCGCGAACATCACGATGAGCACGGCCACCACGACCGTGACCCATCGCGCATAGTCGTTCGACGGCCAGACGGCCCACATCACGGCCAGGGGCCCGAGGGCTGGCGTGACGTAGGCCAGCAGTGATCGCCAGCTGCCCACGGTGGTGGCCACGGCGCCGGCCGACAGGCCGATCAGCACCATCGTCAGAACTGCGCGCTCCAGCTCGCCCAGGTCGGGGAAGAAGGCGGCCGACAGGCCATGCACCCACCCCGTGAGCGCACTCAGGGCCACAGCCAGGCGCGTGCGCTGCTGGATGGACCAGTGGCGGCGCAAGGCCAGCCAGGTCATCCCATGCCAGCGAACGGCCTGCAGGACGATGACCAGACCCATCCAGGCCAGGATCAGAAACAAGGGCGCATGCCCGTAGGCGACGGCCGCAATCACCGTGGCTGCGAACAGCACGGGCACTGGAACCCGCCGGGCCTGGCGCGCCTGCAGGACCAGCAGCTTGCGCAGCGCCCCCTCCTGCTCCTGTGGCAGAAGCGCTGAGGCACTGGAACGGCGACGCACGAGCGGTCCTGCTCAGTGGGCGCCGAACCACCCCTGCCGGTGAGCCTTGTAGATGGCTTCGGCGCGGGTCTTGACGTCCAGCACCTGGAAGATCGCCGACAGGTGGGCCTTGACCGTGCCCTCGGCGATGTCCAGCTCGCGTGCAATCAGCTTGTTCGACTTGCCCTGCAGCAGCATGTGCAGCACCTGGCGCTGTCGCAGGCTGAGCGCGGCAACAGGCGAGCCGTCGCCGTTTGCAGCCTCGCTGCTGCGGATGCAGTGGGCGGGGAGGTACACGCCGCCCGCCAGCACCAGCCGCAAGGCCTGCGCCGCCACCGCGGGATCGGTGCTCTTCGTGACGTAGCCGTCGGCACCGGCCTGGACGGCCTGGCGGATCAGCGCGTCGTCTTCATGCCCGGACACCACGACAACGCGGGCCGGCTTGAAGAGGCTGAACACCTCGCCCAGCGCCTCGACGCTCAACGCCTGGGACGGTGCCATGTCTGGCAGCGCCAGATCGAGGAGCACCAGATCGAAGCCCGGATCCTGCACAAACAGGGCACGGGCCTGCGCCAGCGAACCCGCCTCCTGGGCCTCCGCCTGGGGGTCGATCTCGCTGAGAAAGGCTCGCACGCCATCCCGGTACAGCGGATGGTCGTCGACGATAAGGACTCTCATGGCTGGCCTCGCCGATCCGACCGGTTCGCGAATCATAGGCAGGAGACCCCGTCTTGGGAGTCACCCAAACGACCATCCCCCCTGGACGAAGGTTTAGGCGCTCCTGCCCTTGCGTCTACCCATCCGGCTGATGGCAACGGCGCCGGCGTTGCCCATACTGGCAAGCAGGAGCAGGTCGCTGTCGAGAGCGACATCGTTCAACCGCATGACCTGAGGGATGATCCATGGACAACATCGCCGCCCTGACCCCCCCGCCTGCCAGGCCCCAAGCCTCCGTCGACAGCGTGCGGTCCACGCCATGGCCATGTGTTGCACAGTCTGCCGCCCTCGCCGCCGCGCTCGACGAGGTCGACCAGGCGGCCGTGCTGATGGACAGCGAGGGGAGGCTGGTCCACGCCAATCGTGCGGCCTATGCATGGAATCGCTGTGTTCATCCCTGGTTGACCGAGGACGGGAGGGTGCACCTGCCCACCTCGCAAGCCCGCCAGGATCTGGCCCAGGCGCTGCTGCTGGCCCGGCGGGGACGCCGCTCGCTCGTGACGCTGTGCTGGCAGCAGGTGACACGCTGCCTGGCCGTGCTTCCCTTGCAGGGGATGCGCGGCACGGATTCCGGACTCGTGTTGTTGCTGCTGGGGCGAGTGGACCTGTGCCCGACGCTGACGCTTGAACTCGTCGGGCACACCTGGGGGCTGACGGCCTCGGAGCTGCGCGTGCTGCGCGCCTTGTGCACCGACCTGCAGCCGGCGGTCGTGGCGCGACGCTTCGGGGTATCCATCACCACGGTGCGCTCCCAGATCAGCAGCATTCGCGCCAAGACAGGCACCCAAAGCATCCGGGAGCTGCTGTGCCTGGTCTCACAGCTGCCTCCGATGGCCCCCGTGCTGGCAGCCGCCTGATCGGCTGATCACGTCCCGCCCACGAACGGGTTGGTGCGTCGTTCCTGGCCGAAGCTGCTCTCGGGGCCGTGGCCGGGGATGAAGACCACGTCGTCACCCATGGGCCACAGGCGCTGCGTGATGGCGTCGATCAGGTCCTGGTGGTTGCCGCCGGGGAAGTCGGTGCGGCCGATGCTGCCGGCAAAGAGCACGTCGCCCACGAAGGCGCGCCGGGCCTCGGGCGAAAAGAACACCACATGGCCGGGCGTGTGGCCAGGGCAGTGGCGCACCTGCAGCGTGCAGTGCCCGAGGGTCACGGTGTCGCCGTCGTGCAGCCAGCGCGTCGGGGTGAAGCGCTCGCTGGGCGGGAAGCCGAACATCGCCCCCTGCTGGGGCAGGGCATCGATCCAGAACTGGTCGCCCTCGTGCGGGCCGATGATCGGGAGGCCCTGCTCGCGCGCCAGCTGGGCCGTGGCCCCGGCGTGATCGATGTGGGCGTGGGTGAGCCAGATCTGTTCCAGTGTCACGCCCAGGCGCTTCACCTCGGCCAGCAGGTGCGGCAGATCGCCGCCCGGGTCGATGATGGCGGCGCGCTTCGTGTCGTCGCACCAGACGATGGAGCAGTTCTGCTGGAAGGGGGTGACGGGGACGGTGTGGTAGCGCAGCATGGACCGAACCTTAGCCGAAAGCCGGCTGCCATGAAAAAAGGGCCCCTGCGGACAGGGGCCCTGAAATCTCGCGGGGGCGAACCCCCAGGAGACAGTTGCAAGGGGTGCGATCAGAAGTTGTGCTTCAGGCCGAAGTCGACGCCGGTCTTGTTGTCGGCCAGCTTGCGGTCGTTGGCCACGTCGAAGTACACCGTGGTGCGCTTGGACAGGGCGTAATGATAGCCTACTGCAAACTTGCTCGCCACGTCGATGTCGGGATCCACCGCTTCCAGACGGCCATAGGCCACCTTGACCTCGCCCGCGCCCACCGGAGCGGTGGCACCGATCATGTAGCTGCGGTGCTTGTCGATGCCGGTGCCGTCCGGACGGCCCTGGCCGTAGGCGCCGATCAGGCGGAAGCTGTTGAAGTCGTAGCCGGCCGTCAGCAGGTGCCACGTGCCGTCATCCACGCCGGCCTTGTTGTAGCCGTAGGCCACGGACAGCGGACCTGCCGCGTAGCTCAGGCCCAGACCGTAGAAGTCCTCCCCGGTGTCGGCCTCGTCGGGCGCGTACTGGAGCTGGGCGGTCAGGCCGCCGAAGCCGGGCGAGGTGTAGGTGATGGCGTTGTTCTGGCGAGAGGGCGCCACGTCCGCCACGGTGCCGGTGAAGTCCTTGTCCAGGACGGTGTTGCCGCCACGCAGGATCGACTCCATCGCCCCCACGGTGTCACCGCCCCAGGGATCGGCACGGTTGGCGATGTTGCGGGCAGGGGTGTATTCGCGACCCAGGGTCACTTGGCCGAAGCCGCCTTCGAGGCCCACCACCGAGCGGCCATTCCAGAAGCTGCTGCTGCTGTTGACGGCGCCGGTGTCGGCGTTGAAGCGGTGCTCGATGTTGAACAGGGCCTTCAGGCCACCGCCCAGGTCTTCCACGCCACGCCACGCACGCCCAGCCGGCTGCCGGAGCCGGGTTCCAGTCGGTTGATGTCACCACCAAGCGAGCGCTGCAGGCCGAGATCGACCCGACCGTACAGGGTGACATTCGACTGGGCCTGGGCCGCAGCGGCCAGGCTGGCGAGCACAGCGAGAGCGATGAGCGATTTCTTCATGTCTTCTACCTCAGGGATGAGTTGACGTTCCAGGCGCCAGAGGCGCTCCGGGCTGCCGCGGGGGACGCGACGGGCCGTGTGAAGTGGAGCATTCGACCCTGCCTAAACCCGGTAGAAACCCTAGGGTCAAGCCCGGGTTTGCGCTGCGCGCCACAGCCCGGCTCCGGCCGTCGGATGCTCGCATCCCTGGGTCACCAACCCAGCATTCATGCGGGTTTGCTGGCCGTCGAGCGGGGGGGCAGACGGGGACTGAGCCGCATCATTGCGCAATCCGCAACGCTCCATTGTGGGCCTCTTTCCGCAGCGCGAGGCGATGCGCTAGCATCCACCCCGGTGCCACATGGCGTGGCGCCCACGTCGCTCGGACGGTTCCGGGCGCTCACGTTGAAAGTCTCCCCATGACCAGCACTCCGGGTCAGCGCCGCTTTGCGCGCATCGACCGCCTGCCTCCCTACGTCTTCAACATCACGGCCGAACTCAAGCTGGCCGCCCGCCGACGCGGCGAGGACATCATCGACATGAGCATGGGCAACCCCGATGGCGCCACGCCGGCGCATATCGTGGCCAAGCTCGCCGAGGTGGCCCAGCGGCCCGACACCCATGGCTACTCGGCCTCCAAGGGCATCCCGCGCCTGCGCCGGGCCATCGCCCACTGGTACCAGGGCCGCTATGGCGTGGACATCGACCCCGACCGCGAGGCCATCGTCACCATCGGCTCCAAGGAAGGCCTGGCCCACCTGATGCTCGCCACGCTCGACCGCGGTGACACCGTGCTCGTGCCCGACCCGAGCTACCCCATCCACATCTATGGTGCGGTGATCGCCGGCGCCGACATCCGCTCCGTCCCGATGGTGCCCGGCGTGGACTTCTTCGCCGAGCTGGAGCGTGCCATCCGCGGCAGCTACCCCAAGCCCAAGATGATGGTGCTGGGTTTTCCGAGCAACCCCACCGCCCAATGCGTGGAGCTCGACTTCTTCGAGCGGGTGATCGCGCTGGCGAAGAAGCACGAGATTCTTGTGGTGCACGACCTGGCCTATGCCGACATCGTCTATGACGGCTGGAAGGCGCCCTCCATCATGCAGGTGAGCGGCGCCAAGGACGTGGCGGTGGAGTTCTTCACGCTCAGCAAGAGCTACAACATGGCCGGCTGGCGCGTGGGCTTCATGGTGGGCAATGCCGACCTGGTGGCCGCGCTCGCGCGCATCAAGAGCTACCACGACTACGGCAGCTTCACGCCCGTGCAGGTGGCCGCCATCGCCGCGCTGGAAGGCGACCAGCAGTGCGTGAAGGACATCGCCGCGCAATACCAGCGCCGCCGTGACGTGCTGGTCAAGGGTCTGCACGAGGCCGGCTGGCCGGTCGACACCCCCAAGGCCTCGATGTACATCTGGGCGCGCATCCCCGAGCGCTACCGCGCGCTGGGCTCGCTGGAGTTCTCCAAGCAGCTCCTGGCGCGCGCCAAGGTCTGCGTCTCGCCGGGCATCGGCTTCGGCGACCATGGCGACGACCATGTGCGCTTTGCCCTCATCGAAAACGAATCGCGCATCCGCCAGGCGGTGCGCGGCATCAAGGCCATGTTCAAGGCCGACGGAGTGACCCCTGCATGAGCGACAACTTCGAACGCGCCAAGGCGCTCTTCTTCGACGGCCTGGCCCAGCTCGAAGCCGGCCGGCTCACCGAGGCCGAGCGTTGCTTCGCCGAGTCGCTGGTGCAGGTGCCCGGGCGCCCTTCGACATTGAGCAACCTGGGCACTGTGCGCCGCCGCCTCGGCCGCCTCGACGAGGCCCTGCAGTCCTTCGACGAGCTGGTGCGGGTGCAACCCGAGGAGGCCGAGGCCTGGCTGTGCCGCGGCGAAGTGCTGCTGCAGCTCGATCGCCATGACGAGGCCCTGGCCGACTACGACCGCTGCCTGGCCCTCGACCCCAACCGCGCCCTGGCCTGGAGCCGGCGCGGCAGCCTTCTGCGCCTGGCGGGCCGCGCGGAAGAAGCGGCCGATGCCTTCGAGCGGGCGATCACGCTGGGTGACGACTCGGACACCACGCGCTACTTCCTGGCCTCGGTGGCAGCCCGCAAGGCGCCACCGGCCGTGGCGCCTGCGGCCTATGTGCAGACCCTCTTCGACGACTATGCCGACGACTTCGACGAGCACCTCGTCGAGGTGCTGCACTACGACGTGCCACAGCGCCTCGTCGGCCCGCTGGCCGGGCAACGGTACCGTCAGGCGCTCGACCTCGGCTGTGGCACGGGCCTGTGTGCCCCGCTGCTGGCGCCGCAGGCCGATGCCGTGGATGCCGTCGACCTCTCCGAGCGCATGGTGGCCAAGGCACGCGAGCGGGGCCTCTACCGCGACGTGTTCCTGGCCGAGGCCGTGACACACCTGCAGATGACCGAGCGACGCTACGACCTCGTCGTGGCGGCCGATGTCTTCATCTACATCGGAGACCTGGCACCGGTGTTCGCAGGCGTGCGGCGCGTGCTCGAGCCCGGCGGTGTCTTTGCCTTTTCGGCCGAACAGGGCGATGCTTCGCGCGACTTCGTGCTGCGCCCGAGCCTCACCTACGGTCATTCGCCGGACTACCTGAGGCGGCTCGCGGCCCAGCATGGTTTCGAGGTGACCGACCTGCAGCCGCATGCCCTGCGCGAAGACCAGCGCCAGCCGGTGCCGGGCTGGCTGGTGTGGCTGCGGCGACATTCCTCACCGGGGGAGCGCCGCGCATGATCGAACTTGCGCCAGCCCGACGGGCTCGCATGGAGGTGCGGCTTCAGGCCGCGGCGTCTGGCGAGAACGCCGCCCGCGTCGTCGAGATGCATCACTCTGCGCATGTGCGGCAGATGTGGTGGCGGTTCGATACGGCCGGGCGACCCTTGCCTGCACCGCACACGGCCAACTTCGCCGCTGTGGCGGCCCTTCCCTGGGCCATGGCGCATGCCGCCGACCTGCATGTGCGCGGGTTGCTGGACCGGACTTTCCTCGAAAACCTGGAAGAGCTGGTCGATGTGTGGGTGCGCTGGCGGCCGGACCTCTTCCACCGCATCCGCATCGATGCGGACGACTTGGCCGAAGGCCGGCCGAGCGGGTCGAACGATGCGGTGCTGATGTTCTCCGGCGGCGTCGATGCCACGTTCGCCCTGGCCGCCCACGTGGAAGGCCTGCTGGGCCATCGCAGTCGTCCGGTTTCAGCGGGGCTGCTCGTCCGGGGCTTCGACGTGCCCTTGCACGATGACGCTTGGTGGTCCATCGCACGCGACCACGGGCAGCGCCTGCTGGGGGCGTTCGGGGTCCCGTTGTGGACTTGCGCCACCAACTGGCGCGAGTTCAGCGTCGACTGGGAGATGGGCTTCGGCATGGGCATCGCGGCTGTGCTGCATCAATGCGAGGCATCGATCGGGCTCGGCCTTTGGGCCGCAGACGAGAGCTATGACCACGAGATCATCCCCTGGGGCAGCAACAGCATCGTCGCCCCCTTGCTGGGCTCGCCGAGCCTGCCGGTGCGCGCGGTGGGCGGGGGCTACGAGCGCGACGAGAAGATTGGCTATCTCGCTCACCATGAGGCGGTGCGCCGACACCTCAGGGTGTGCTGGCGCCAGCCGGCCAACGGCCTGAACTGCGGGCGCTGCGAGAAGTGCGTGCGGACCCTGGTGAGTCTGTGGGGGGCGGGCTACGAGCGCTGCGAGGCCTTCGAGGTGCCCTTGACGGCCTCGACCGCTGCCCGGATCCGCATCGGCAATCAGGTGCAGCACGACCTGTTGGCCAGTGCCCTGTCCCACCATGCCAGCCGTCTGCCGCGCAGCGTCGTCATCGCGCTCCGGTACCGCCTTGCCCGCTTCCGCCTGCTCAAGACGGGCTGGATCGGGCGGCTGCGGCGCCGCCAGCCCGGCTCATGAGCCGGAGGGCGGTTGCTCTTCCAGCAGCTCGATGCGCGGTGCCAGTTCGGGATAGGCTCGCACAACGGCAAAGTTCTTGCCGTAGGCATTGTCCTTGAGGATGGCGCGCCGTCCCATCAACTGCGCCCCGATGGCCACGTGGAGACGATCGGTGCGGACCTCCTCGGCACGTGCGATCACCGACAGAAAGCGGCCTGCGACCCACTCGACTTCACGGCGATCCCGGAAGTCGGAGCGGTACAGCGTGGACAGGTCATGTCGAACCATCCCGCGCGCCGTGCGCGCCTCCCCGTCGCTGCGCCACACGGTCAGGAGCCCCTGCGCGTCGGGATGCAAGGCGGCCGATCCGGCGTGCCAGCGCTGCTGGCGACCCAGGCGGTGGATCCATGCCCAGTGCAGCAGGGCCTTGATGCGCTGTGCCACCCCGCGGGGCTGGCGCGCCAGAAGGGCCGTGGGGGACAGCCCCAGCGCGAGGTCGGCCGCCTGGTGGGCGCAGGCCCGGGGTGCCGCCTGACGCACATGCGCGAGGCTCGGGGCATCGCGGCAGTACAGATGGAAACGTTCATCGAGCCGGCCCAGCAAGGCCTCATGTCCTCGCACCGTGTGGGGCAGCAGCACTGCTTCGCGAACTCCGATGGTCAGGCAGGCCTCGAGTGCGTACGCCATGTCGCCATAGAGCGGCACGAGATTGCCTCCACCGCCCAGCAGCACCACATCGCCCGCGCGAACGTCCTGCCATCCGCCACTGCGCACCGGCAGCGCGAGCGCTTCGAACAATTGCCAGGTGGCCGCAGCAATCAGCGCGTCACCGGCATTGCCCGGGTTGGGAATGTACAGACACGGACGCCCGAGGGTGCCCAGTCGCCGCAGGTGCTCGACCAGGCCGCCCCAGGGCGGCGCTGTCATGAACAGCGGTGCAGATCCCGGCGTTGTCCCAGGCGCTGTCGATGGCTGGGCCTGATCGGTGTTCACCCGGCTGCCCCGTGGCACTTCTTGTACTTCTTCCCGCTGCCGCAGGGACAGGGGTCGTTGCGGCCGGGTTCGGCGGCCTTGCGCACGGTGGCCACCGGTTGGCGCGAGGCGCGCTCGCGCCAGAAGTCGCGCAGGTCGTAGACCGCCCACAGCGCGTCGGCGAGGCGCTCATCGGTGGTCATCGCGCGGGCCTCGGGCGGCATCTCGGCCTCGTCGCTGGCCAGGATCTCGAAGAGCTGCAGGCAGCCGTCGACGAATTCATTGCCGGGGTCGTCGGCCTCCAGCAGCCAGTCGTCCTCGAAGGCATCCACGCATTGCAGGAAGCCGCCCGCCCAGACGGCGCCCAGGCGGGGCCAGTCTTCAGGGGCGCCGCGCTCGGCTTGCGGGGTGTGTTCGCGCACGGCCTCCCAGTCGGTGAGCAGCGGGCTGAGTGCGCGCTCGTCGTCCAGGCGCTGCACCGGGGCGTCCACGGCGCGCAGCACATCGGCGGCGCGCCGGCCGGCCAGGTCGAGGAAGTCCCGGCGCTGGGCCTCGTCGGCGAAAGGGGCAGGATCGCCCAGCAGAGCGGACAGCGCGTCGTCGAGCACCATGCGCCGCGGCCCGCAGGCCAATGCGGTCAGGAAGCCGTCGAGTTGTTCGAGGTCGGGCACGGCCTCGTCGCGCTCGGCCATCAAGGACAGCAGTTGTTCCAGCCGGTCGAGGTCGGCGTCGGTCAGGGGGGCAGAGGGAGCAGTGGGGGCAGCCATGAGGTGATTGTCGCAGCACCGCCCCCCCGACCGCGGGGCTGTGGCATCACGGGGGCCTTGAGTACCATCAACGACCTCTGTCTCTGACACCCCATTCCCAGTGCTGACCGTCTACCTGGTCGAGGACGACCCCCTGCTGGCACGCCACGTGCTCGACGCCCTCGCCCAGGCCGACGGGATCGAGTGCGTGGGTCATGCCGACCGCCTGGCGGTCGCCCGCGAAGAGTTGCCCCGGCGCTGCCCTCAGGTGCTCCTATCCGACCTGGGCCTGCCGGACGGCGACGGCACCGACCTGATCCGGGAGATCAATTTGTTCTCGGGCCCCTGGCGGCCGCACATCCTGGTCTATTCCGTCTTTGGTGACGAGGCCAAGGTGATCCATGCGATCGAAGCGGGCGCCGACGGCTACTTCCTCAAGGGGTGCGCCGACCGCGATCTCATCCATGCGGTGCAGCGCGCTGCCGATGGCGAATCGCCCATCTCGCCGGCCATCGCCCGTTATCTGCTCAAGCGCTTCGTGGGTGCGCCCGAGGCGTGCGCTTCGGGCCTGGACGGCGGTGGGGCCGAGGAGCCGCAGCTCAGTGGCCCCGAGCAGGCCGTCTTGCGACTGGTGGCGCAGGGCTACCTTGCCGAGGAGGTGGGCGAGAGGCTCATGATGTCGGCCCACACCGTGGCGACTCATGTGCGCGCGGTGTACGCCAAGCTGCAACTCGGCCAGCGCTCGCTGCTCGGCCTGGCGAACTGAGCCATGCCGCCTGGGCTGTCCTGCGGGCTGCGTGACCTGGCAGGCCTGGCCCTCGCCCTGGTCCTGGCGATGTGGCCGGCCGGGCCGGCGGTGGCGAGCCCGGCGGTGCAGCGCGTGGTGCAGGCCGAACTCATCGACCACAGCCGGCCCGACACGCCGGCCCGCCCCGTGACCCTGCCAGATGCCTGGGAACACACGGCTCCTGAACGGGATGGACGTGCCAGTTACCGGCTGGTCCTGCCCGACGAGGCGCTCGCCACGGATCAGCCGGCACTGTTCCTGCGCAGGGTGGGCAATGTCTTCCGGGTTCAGCTCAACGGTGAGCCCGTGCTGTCGGTGGGCGAGCTGAGCCGGCCATTGCCGAATTACGGCCAGGAACCGCACCTGGTGCGACTGCCTCCCCACCTGGTCCGCCCAGCTGGCAACGAACTCGTGATCGACGTGATCGGCGAACCGCGCCGCGAGGCTGGCCTGTCGAGCGTCTGGGTGGGGCCGGCTGCCCAGCTCGAACCCCTGTTCGAGCGTGCCATGAACCTGCAGGTGCGTGGGGCCTGGGTCCTCACGAGCACCAGCGCCACACTGGGCGCCCTGGCCTTGCTGGTGGCCTGGCGCACACGGCAGATGGTCTACGGCTGGTTCGGCCTGGGCAACCTCATCTGGGCCTGGCGCATCAGTGCCTTGCACCTGCACGATCCCGGCATCTGGGCGGGCGTGCTGCACTGGATGTTCGAGCTGTCCTACTCGCTCTTCGTGGCCTGCATGGGCATGTTCCTGCTCATGCTGGTGCAGCGCGACGGCCCCTCGGCGAGACGCTGGATGGGCACCTTCGTCGCGGCGGCCATCACGCTGTCGCTGGCCAACGCCTGGTTCAACCTGCCCGTCCTGCGCACGGCCCATCTGCTGATGGCCTTGGCCGTCACGGTGGTCACGGCGACCTTCCTCGGCCGGCACGCCCTGGCCCAGCATTCACGCACCGGCTGGCTGCTGCTGGCCGCGGCGCTCACGGGCGGGCTGTTCGGCTTGCGCGACTGGATCACCTTTCGGGTGCTGCGCGACTACGAGGCCTACACCTGGACGCGCTACGCCATCCTGGCGCTGATGCTGGTCATGGTGTGGCAACTCGTCGAGGACTATGCGCGCAGCCTGGCCGCCCAAAGGGAGGCCACCCGTCGCCTGCAGAGCGCGCTCGACGCCAAGGAGCGCGAGCTCGAGCACATCTATCTCGAGCGTCGCGATTCCGACCGCCAGCAGGCGGTGGCGGCCGAGCGCGACCGCCTGCTGCGCGACATGCACGACGGCTTGGGCGGGCGGCTGGTCAGTGCCATTGCGCTGGCCCAGCAGATGCCCGGGTCTTCGGGCGATGGCAATTCCCTGCGGGAGCTGCGCATGGCCCTGGACGACTGCCTCACCGAACTGCGCATCACGCTCGACTCGCTGGAGGCCGAGCAGCACAGCCTGGGCGAGTCGCTCGCCGAGATGCGCTTTCGCCTCGAGCCTTCGCTGCGCGCCGCCGGCATCCGTCTGGTATGGAACGTGCAAGACGATGCGCTGGAGGCGCGTCTGCCGGCCGGCCACACGCTGCAGATCCTGCGCATCGTGCGTGAGGCCTTCACCAACATCATCAAGCACGCCCAGGCCACGGTGGTCTGGCTCACGCTTGCGCGCGAAGGCGAGACGCTGCGCATCACCGTGCTGGACAACGGCCTGCTGCAGCGGGCGGGTTCGGGCCAGCCGGGCGCACTGAGCCTGCAAGGCGGCAAGCGCGGCATGGCCAACATGCAGCGCCGCGCGGCCATCCTGGGCGGCCAGATCGAGGTCGGCCCGCACGCCGAAGGCTGGCAGGTGGACCTGCGCTTCCCGATGCCGTCATCGGGCCATGCGCCGCCGAATGCGGCCCTGGGCAGTGCTGTCGTATGACGGCGCTGCCGCGAACTCAGGGCTTGGGGGGGGCGGTGTCGAGGAAGCTCTGACGCTGGGCGAGCTTCTCGTGCAGGCGGGCGAGGTTGGGGTAAGGCTCGCGCCAGTCGATCTGCGGGAAGCGGAAGTCGAGATATCCCAGCGCCACGCCCACCGCAATGTCGGCCAGCGAGAAATGGATGCCTGCGCACCAGGCTTTTTCGCCCAGGCCCAGGCTCATGGCCTTCAAGGCGGCGTGAATCTTGGCCAGATGCCGGTCGATCCAGGCCGGGCTGCGCTGGGCCTCGGTGCGGCCAGGCCAGGTCTGCTCCAGGCGGACTGCGATGGCTGCATCGAGCAGGCCGTCGGCCAAGGCCTCCCAGGTGCGCACTTCCGCACGTTCCCGACCCGAGGCCGGGATCAGCCGGCTCACTGGCGAAAGGGTGTCGACGTACTCCACGATCACGCGCGAATCGAACACGGCCTCGCCGCCTTCCATCACGAGGCAGGGCACCTTGCCCAGCGGGTTGGCCGCCGCGATGCGCGTGTCGGCCGACCAGACGTCTTCCAGTTCCAGGCGATAGTCGAGCTTCTTTTCGGCCATCACGATGCGCACCTTGCGCACATAGGGGCTGGTGAGCGATCCGATCAGTTTCATGGGGAGATTCCAGGTCAGACGAACTGCAAACGATTCTAGGGCCTGTCCCCTCGCAGGCGGGGGTGCTACAGTTCCCCTCAAACAGGGAGGCGCCAGGCCACGGTCCGTGGGTTCGCTGAGCGCCTGGAGGATCACCCATGAATCACAACAACTCGGTGCCAGCCTCGGGTCCGATGGCTGGTGCATATCAGGTCGACAGCAGCCGCCTGAGCGGTGTCGTCACCGCCATGGGCGGCGAGCGCAACACCAACAGCGTCTTCTCCCGCCTGTTGCACCCCGACCAGGCGCACCACGTGCCCATTGAGTTCACCGGCTCGGGCAGCGAATACTTCCGCATCTGGATCGTCAACCTGTTGCTCACACTGGTCACGCTGGGGATCTACTACCCCTGGGCCAAGGTGCGGCGCTTGCGCTACTTCTACGGCAACACCCTCGTTGCCGGCCACGCGCTCGATTTCCACGGCGAGCCCAAGAAGATGCTGCGCGGCTCTGCCCTGGCGGGCCTGCTCTTCATCGTCTATTCGCAGGCGCTGGACTACTCTCCCGTGGCCGGCCTGATCGGCGCCGTGCTGGTCAGCGCCCTGTGGCCACTGCTGCTGCGTGCGGCGCTGCAGTTCCGCACGGCCCACACCAGCTGGCGAGGCATGCGTTTCGGCTTTGCCGGCGGGACGGCCGAGGCCTATCAGGTGCTGACCGTGCCCCTGGCCCTGTCGCTCATCCCGCTGGCGCTGGTGGCCTATGCCGACACCGCCGGCACCGAACCGGAGACCGCCGCTCGGATCGCCAACGACATGGCCCTGTGGCCCCTGGTGATGGCCGGGGCCCTGGGCCTCTTCCTGCTCACCCTGCCCTATTTCTACTGGCGTCTGAAGAAGTATCAGCACAACCACTACCGGCTGGGGCAGCTCCAGTCGGAACTGCGTGTCGGGCCGATGCCGGTGTACGGGGTGGTCCTGCGCACCCTCGGGCTGTTCCTGCTGCCGATCGTGCTGGCCGGGGTGGTCGTGGGGGTGCTGCACGGCGGCGTGCCGGGCCTGGACGGTGGCACGTCGGTGATCTTCCTGCTCATGATGCTCTTCGGGGTCATCTTCATCGTGGGCGGCTTGTACTTCTACATCGTGGTGCTGCCCTACTTCACCGTGCGCATGCAGAACCTCGTGTGGACCAAGACCGGCAACCGCTACCTGCGCTTCCGCAGCGAACTCAAGTTCGGCCGCTACCTGGGCCTGCAGGTCAAGAACTACCTGCTGGTGCTGCTCACGCTGGGCCTGTACTGGCCCTGGGCGGCGGTGGCCAACCGCCGCATGCGCCTGGAGGCCATCACCCTGGTCAGCCGTGCCGACCTCGACGAACTCGTCATGGCCATTCGCCCCAAGGCCGGCGACGCCGCGGCCGACATGGGCGATGAACTCATGGGCATCGATGTCGGGTTCTGAGCTTCATGGCGACTACTTCGACGGCCGCTCCGCGCGGCCGGTGAAGGCGAGCCTCGTGCTGCAGCCTCAAGGTCTGCGTCTGCGCGGCGAGGGGCTGGACCGTGTGGTGCCGCTGCCGCAGGTGCAATGGCCCGAACGCATGCGGCATGGGCAGCGCATCGTCCATTTCGTCGACGGCGCCAGCTTCCAGGCTCACGATCCGGCGGCCTTCGATGCCTGGCGCGCCGGGCACGGCCATCGCGGCTCTCTGGTGGAACGCGCCCAGCAGAGCTGGCGCGGCGTGCTGGTGGCCGTGGCCCTCCTGGCGGTGCTGGCCGGTGCGCTCTACCAGTGGGGCCTGCCGGCGGCCGCCCGGGGGGTGCTGAGCTTCGTGCCGGCTTCGGTCGACCAGCGCCTGGGCGAATCGGCCCTGCACACCCTGGGTGGGCAGATCCTCGAACCCAGCACCTTGCCGATGGCCCAGCAGGAGGCATTGAAGCGCGCCTTCGACCGTGCTGTCGCGGCCGCCTATCCGGCCGGCCAGGCGCCGGCCTACCGGGTGCACTTCCACAAGAGCCGCATCGGCCCCAACGCCTTTGCCCTGCCTGGCGGCATCATCGTGATGACCGACGAGCTGGTGAAGCTGGTCGATGGCGATGTCGAGGTGGTGGTGGGTGTGCTGGCGCATGAGCTTGGCCACGTCGAGCATCGCCACGGCATGCGCATGGTGGTGCAGACAGGCCTGCTGGGCGTGATCACCAGCGTGGCCTTCGGCGACTTCAGCGGCTGGCTGGCCGCCGCGCCGGTGGTCCTGGGCCAGGCGGCCTATTCGCGCAGCGCCGAACGTGAAGCCGACCAGGCCAGCATCCGCATCCTGAAGGCGGCAGGCCTGTCGCCCTTGGCGATGGTGCGCTTCTTCGAGAAGATCGGCGAGAAGGAAGGCAGCCGCGACCGCTCGCTGCTGGGCATTGCCTTCGCGAGCCATCCTGCTGACGCCGAGCGCATTGCGGTCTTTCGCGACGCTGCACGTTGAGCCCCGGCGTCCGGACTGGACGCCTAAAATCACGGATTTCCCCCGATCGGCCCTTGCGGCCTGCCTGCCATGGACCTCTCTGCCCTGACCGCCCTGTCGCCGCTCGACGGCCGCTATGCCGCCAAGGTGGCCGCGCTGCGACCGCTGCTGAGCGAATTCGGCCTGATGCACCGCCGCGTGCAGGTCGAGGTCGAGTGGTTCATCGCGCTGTCGGACGCCGGTTTTGCCGAGTTCAAGCCGCTGAGTGACGGCGCCCGCGCCCACCTGCGCGCGCTGGTGAGCGGCTTTTCGGTGGCTGATGCCCAGGCCATCAAGGACATCGAGAAGACCACCAACCACGACGTGAAGGCGGTCGAGTACTGGATCAAGTCGCGCTTTGAAGGCCAGGCCGAGCTGCAGGCCGCCGGCGAGTTTGTGCATTTCGCCTGCACCAGCGAGGACATCAACAACACCAGCCATGCGCTCATGCTCAAGGCCGCGCGCGAGCAGGTGCTGCTGCCGGCGCTCGATGGCGTGATCGCGAGCCTGCGTAGCCTGGCCCACGGGCTGGCCGACGTGCCCATGCTCAGCCGCACCCATGGCCAGACGGCCAGCCCTACCACGGTGGGCAAGGAAGTGGCCAACGTGGTGGCCCGCCTGGCCGCTGCCCGCGAGCGCATCGCGCAGGTGAAGCTGCTGGCCAAGATGAACGGCGCGGTGGGCAACTACAACGCCCACCTTGCGGCCTACCCCGAGCAAGACTGGGAGGCCTTCAGCCGCCGCGTGATCGAGCAGCAGCTCGGACTCGTCTTCAACCCCTACACCATCCAGATCGAGCCGCACGACTACATGGCCGAGCTCTTCGATGCGGTCACGCGGGCCAACACCATCCTGATCGACTGGTCGCGCGATGTGTGGGGCTACATCAGCCTGGGTTACTTCAAGCAGAAGACCAAGGCCGGCGAGATCGGCTCGTCGACGATGCCGCACAAGGTCAATCCCATCGACTTCGAGAATGCCGAAGGCAACTTCGGCCTGGCCAGTGCCGTGCTCGCCCACCTGAGCCAGAAGCTGCCGATTTCGCGCTTCCAGCGCGACCTCACCGATTCGACCGTGCTGCGCAACATGGGCGTGGCCCTGGGCTATGCGGTGCTCGGCTACGACTCGCTCGCGCGCGGGCTGGGCAAGCTGGAGGTGAACCGCGAGGCCCTGGCGGCCGATCTCGACGCCGCCTGGGAAGTGCTGGCCGAGCCCATCCAGACGGTGATGCGTCGCCACGGCCTGCCCAACCCCTACGAGCGGCTGAAGGAACTGACCCGCGGCAGGGCCATCACGCGCGAGGCCCTCCAGCAGTTCATCCAGGGGCTGGAGCTGCCGCAGGCCGAGAAGGACCGGCTGCTGGCGATGACGCCGGCGAGCTACACCGGCCTGGCCGAGGCGCTGGCACGGCGCATCTGACGGCGCCGCTCAGCGCGCCTCGATGAGGCGGTTCTGTGCGGCGAACCACCCGGCCGCTGCCGCACCCAGCGTGATCACCGTGAAGAGCGGCCCGGCGGCCGACCAGTCGCCCCGCAGGTCGTGGCTCAGGCCCAGCGCCAGCGGGCCCAGCGAGGCCAGGGTGTAGCCCACGCCCTGCGACATGCCCGACAGCCTCGCGGCGGTGGGGGCATCGGGCGAGCGCAGCACGATGAGCAGCAGCGCCACGCTGAACTGCCCGCCCTGCCCCAGGCCCTGCAGCACGGCCCACAGCCACAGGCCCTCCAGCGGGCCGGCCACGCAGCCCAGCCAGCCCACCAGGGCCAGGCCCAGCATCAGCAGCAGCGTGGGGCGCTGGTCGGGCCCCAGGCGCAGGGCGATCCAGGGGCCGGTGAAGGCGGTGACGAGCTGCACCAGCACCGACACCGACACCACCAGGCCGGCCTGAAGCGGGGCCACGCCGCGCTCGATCAGGATGGGCGGCAGCCAGCCGAACACGCAGTAGGCCAGGGCCGATTGCAGGCCCATGTAGAGCGTCACGGCCCAGGCGAGGCGGTCGCGCCACAGGGGCGCACCGGGCGGCATGGGGCCAGCCGAGGACTGGCCGCGCACCTGCGGCCACCACAGCGCGGCAGCCGCCACCGCGAGCACGGCCCAGGCGGCCAGCGCACCGCGCCAGCTCCCGTCCAGGGCATCCATCAGTGGCACTGTCCCACCTGCGGCGATGGCGGCACCCAGGCACAGGGCCATCGTGTAGACCCCCATCATCGTGCCGATGTGCCGGGGGAAATCGCGCTTGATCAGGCTGGGCAGCAGCACACCGATCACGCCGATGGACGCGCCGGCCAGCAGGGCCCCGAGGAACAGACCGGTGGCGCCCAGCACCGCGCGCAGCGCCGTGCCGGCCGCCAGCGCCAGCAGCACGACGAAGATGGTGCGCTCTGACCCCAGGCGGGCGGCCAGGCGGGGCGCCAGCGGGGCGAACACGCCCAGGCACAGCACCGGCAGGGTGGTCAGCAGCCCCGCGGCGGTGGCCGACAGGCCCAGGCTGGCCTGGATCCAGGCCAGCACCGGGGAGACGCTGGACAGCGCCGGGCGCAGGTTGAGGGAGACGAGGACGAGGCCGGCGATCAGCAGGCCCGCAGACGTGGCGGGACGGGAGGGCGCGGACAAAACTCAGGCCTTTGGAGGCGGCAGGGGGTCGAGGGCGTCGAGGATGGGCTGAAGCAACTCGCGAGCGGCCTGGGCTGCGCCCTCGGGATCGCGGCGGGCGATGGCCTCGGCCACCGCCGCGTGGGCGGCGTAGTCGGGTTCGGGCAGGTCGGCACGCGCCATCATGCCTTTCAGCGTGGCCCGCACGGCGCGCGCAAAGAAGCCATAGAGCTTGCCCAGCGCCGGGTTGTGTGCCGCATCGACAACGGCGCGATGGAAGGCCATGTCGTGCTCGATGAAGACGTCCTTGCGCCGCTTGTCGGGACGCTCGCCGCGCAGGGCCAGGGCGGCGAAGATGCGCTCCTGGTCTTCGGGCGTGCGGCGCTGGGCGGCCAGCCGGGCGGCCTCCACCTCCAGCATCGCGCGCACTTCCAGGTGCTCGCGCAGTGAAGCGCCGCTCAGACCCTGGGCCATGTCGGTGGTGTCCACCGCCGAACGGACATAGGTGCCGTCGCCCTGGCGCACTTCCAGGACCCCGCTGAAAGCGAGCACGCGCACGGCCTCGCGCACGGTGTTGCGGCTCACGCCGAATTCGGCGGCCAGCTCGGGCTCGATGGGGATGCGCTCGCCCACGCGCCAGGCACCGCGTTCCAGCCGCTGGCGCATCGCGTCAACGGCCACATCCACGAGCGATCGACGAGGGGTGGGTGCGGTGTCCATCAGGGAGTCAGGCATTCATCGGATGATTGTAGGCCGCTGTCGCGAGGGCTGCAGATGACGTGGCGCAAAGCTGTCCAACCTTGCCGTGGGGGACTGGCGCCATTCGCACCGATCGTGGCGGCTCTCCCGGTTTGTCCCAGTGCGCCGGGGTGGGCGCAGGCCTACGATGCGGCATTCCCATCCGACAGGAGACACCCCATGAAGACCTGGATCCAATGCAGCCTGGCGGCTGCGGTCGCCAGCCTGGCGATGACGGCCGGGGCGCAGGAGGTCACGCTCAAGTTCCACCACATCTGGAACACGCAGGCCATGGCCTCGCAGCGTGTCATCACGCCCTGGTGCGACAAGGTGGCGGCCGAATCGAACAACCGCCTGAAGTGCCAGATCTTCCCCGCCATGTCGCTGGGCGGCACGCCGCCCCAGCTGGTGGACCAGGTGCGCGATGGCGTGACCGACCTCACCATCACCTTGCCGGGCTACACCGCGGGGCGTTTCCCGATGATGGAGGTGTTCGAGCTGCCCTTCATGACCCGCTCGGCCGAATCCGGCGCGCAGGCCGCCTGGGACTACCTCAACAAGCATGCGCTCAAGGAATTTCCCGGCACCAAGATCCTGGCCGTGTGGGTGCACGACCAGGGTTATGTGCACACCCGCGAACGGCCCGTGCGCACGCTGGCCGACTTCAAGGGCCTGAAGATGCGCGCGCCCACGCGCCAGACCAACAAGCTGCTCACGAAGCTGGGCGCCTCGCCCGTGGGCATGCCGCTGCCGGCCATTCCCGAGGCGGTGAACAAGGGCGTGATCGACGGCTTCCTGCTGCCCTGGGAAGTGATGCCCTCGCTGCGTCTGCAGGAGATGGTGAAGTTCCACTCCGAGACCGATCCGTCCAAGCCCGCGCTGTACTCGGCCGTGTTCATCTTCGGCATGAACCAGGCGAAGTACGACAGCTTGCCGGCCGACCTGAAGGCCGTGCTGGACCGCAACAGCGGCATGGCCCTGTCGAAGCAGATCGGCCAGATCTGGGACGACAGCAAGGCCGCCGGCCGCAAGGCGGCGGTGGACCGCGGCAACGCCTTCTACACCGTGCCGGCCAGCGAGCTGGACAACTGGATCGCGGCTTCGGCCTCGCTCTATGACGAGTGGGTGGCCGACATCGACAAGCGCGGCGCGAGCGGCAAGGCGCTGCTGCAGGATGCGCGCGACTTGCTGGAGAAGTACGGCAAGTAGGGCCCACGGGAGGCCCCTTCTACAATCGGGGCATGCCTTTCATCGACCAGCTCCACGCCGCCGAACGCCTCAACGACTCGCTGATGTGCGTGGGGCTGGACCCCGATCCGGCCAAGTTCCCGTCGCCCTGGCGCGGCGATGCCTCGCGCATCTTCGACTTCTGCGCGGCCATCGTCGACGCCACCCGCGATCTGGTCATCGCCTACAAGCCCCAGATCGCCTATTTCGCCGCCCACCGCGCCGAAGACCAGCTCGAGCGCCTGATGGCGCACATCCGCGCCGTGGCACCGCAGGTGCCGGTCATCCTCGACGCCAAGCGCGGTGACATCGGCGCCACCGCCGAGCAGTACGCCCGCGAGGCCTTCGAGCGCTACGGGGCCGATGCCGTCACGCTCTCGCCCTTCATGGGCTTCGACTCCATCGAGCCCTACCTGCGCTATCCGACCAAAGGCGCGATCCTGCTGTGCCGCACCTCCAACCCCGGCGGCTCGGACCTGCAGAACCAGCGCCTGGCCGAGGTGGAGGGGCAGCCCCGCCTGTACGAACACCTCGCCCGCCTGGCCCAGGGCCCCTGGAACTCCACCGGCCAGCTCGGCCTGGTGGTGGGCGCCACCTTCCCCGCCGAAATTGGGCGCGTGCGCGAGCTCGCTCCGACGGTGCCGCTGCTGATCCCCGGGGTGGGCGCCCAGGGCGGGGACGCCACCGCCACCGTGAAGGCGGGCTACCGCGAGCACGGTGGCCGCATCACCGGCCTGGTGGTGGTGAACGTGGGCCGCAGCGTGCTCTACGCCAGCAGCGGCCCCGACTTTGCCGAGGCCGCGCGGCGCGCGGCGATGGCCACGCGCGACGAGCTCAACGCGGCGCGGCGCTGATCAGGCCGGCGGGGGCAGGAGCGGCAGCCGCCGCACTCGTTCGCCCGTCAGTGCAAACAAGGCATTGACCAGGGCCGGGGCTGCCGGCGGGGTGGCGGGTTCGCCCACGCCGCCGGGCGGTAGGGTGCTGGGCACGATGTGGGTTTCGATCACGGGGGTTTCGGCCAGCGAGAGCATTGGCGCCTCGTGGAAGTTCTTCTGCACCACTTCGCCGTTGCGGATGTCCACCCGGCCGTAGAGCGCGGCGCTCAGGCCGAAGATCACGCCGCCTTCCATCTGCTGGGCGACGATACCCGGATGCACCACGGTGCCGCAATCGATGGCGCAGACCACGCGGTGTACGCGCGGGCGACCGTTGTCGAGCGATACCTCCATCACCTCGGCGACGATGGAGCCGAAGCTTTCGTGCAGGGCCACACCGCGGGCGCGGCCGGGAGCCAGCGGCCGACCCCACTGGGCCTTGTCGGCAGCGAGCTTGAGCACGGTGGCAAAGCGCGGGTGCTTGTCCAGCAGGCTGAGGCGGAAGGCCACCGGGTCCTGGCCAGCCTCGTGCGCCAGCTCGTCGATGAAGCACTCGGTGAAGAAGGCATGGTGGGAATGACCCACCGCCCGCCAGTAGCCGATGGGCACGCCGCTGCGCGTGGCCTGCTGCGCAATCCGTTGGTGGGGCACCGCGTAGGGCAGGTCGAAGAAGCCCTCGGCGGCCGTCTTGTCGGGCGCGTCGAAGCGGGTGGCCCAGGCGGGGCGGTTGCGCGCAATCCAGCGCGGCGTGATGGCGTCACCGGCCACGGTCATGCGCAGGGCCTGAGGACGGCCGCGCGCGTCCAGCGCGGCACGCATCACGGCAACACCGGCAGGGCGGTAGAAGTCGTGGGTGAAGTCTTCCTCGCGCGGCCACACCAGTTGCACCGGGCGGCCGCCGGTCTCCATCGCGATGCGCACGGCCTGGGCCACGTAGTCCACGTCCAGGCGGCGGCCGAAACCGCCGCCCAGCAGCGTGATGTGCAGGTCCACCGCGTCCACGTCCACGCCGGCCACCCGCGCGGCCACCTCGCGGGCGAAGGTGGGCGCCTGGGTGGGCGCCCACACGGTGACGCGGCCGTCGCGCACCTGGGCCGTGCAGTTCATCGGCTCCATCGTGGCGTGGGCCAGGTAGGGGGCGTGGTAGACAGCCTCGTGACGCCGTGCGGCGGCGGCCTCGGCTGCGTCCACGTCACCGCGGCGATGGAAGGGCACGCCGCCGGCGTTGTCCTGCGCTTCGCGGGCCGTCTGTGCCAGCGCCTCGTCGATGCGCTGCGTGTCGAGCAGGCCCACCGCCGGGTCGTGGGGCGGGGGGCGCCACACCACGTCGATGGTGCGCGCGGCCTGCAAGGCATGCCAGGTGCTGCGCGCCACCACCGCCACGCCCGAGGTGGCACCGGCGGTGCGACCCAGGCGCACCACGCGCTCCACGCCGGGGCGGCGCAGCGTGGCATCGACGTCCACACGCGCTGCACTGCCGCCCAGCATCGGGCAGTGGCGCACCACGGCATACAGCAGGCCCTCGGGCTTGACGTCCATGCCGAAGACGGCTGTGCCGTTCACCTTGGCCGGCACGTCGGTGCGCAGGGGTTGCCGGCCGATCAGTTGCCAGGCTTCGCGTGGCTTCACGTGGATGTTGCGGGCGCTGACGGTGAGCGCAGCGGCCTGGCGCGCGAATTCGCCGAAGTGCCCGCGCACCCCGGATTCGTGTTCGATGATCCCGTCCACGATGCGCAGCTCGTCCACCGGCAGTCGCCATTGCAAGGCCGCGGCGCCCAGCAGCTCGGCGCGGGCGGTGGCCGCGGCCAGCGGCAGCACCTCCCACGCATCGGCAATGCTCGACGATCCCCCGGTGACGTTGATGCCCAGCTCGCGCGCCAGCTTGGCCACGAACCAGCGGCCGGCACGCACCGGGCGCGTCTCGTGCCCGGGTTCGCGGTCATCCGGATGGAAAGGCAGCGCGCCGAGGAACATCGCGACGTTGCCGTAGAGCGATTCGGGCCCGGCCTGCTCGAGCTGGATGCGGTCCAGGCCGATGTCCAGCTGTTCGGCCACGAGCATCGGCAAGGCCGTGTGCACGCCCTGGCCCATCTCGCTGCGGTTCATCGCCAGCAGCACCTGGCCGTCCGGGGCGATGCGGATCCAGCCGTTCAGGCGCACCTCGTTGTCGGTCGAGGTCAGCGGGCCGCGGCGTCCCACCCGGTCGCGCGGCGGCATCGCGCCCCAGCCCACCACGAGGGCGCCCCCCAGCGCCGCGCCGCTGAGCACAAAGGTGCGGCGCCTCATGCGCTCTTCACCCGCAACGGGCCGCGCAGGGGACGGGTGGGTTTGAGCTGGGCCGCGGCCGTCTTGATGGCCGCCCGCACCCTGGGGTAGGTGCCGCAGCGGCACAGGTTGGTGATGGCCGCATCGATCTGTGCATCGGTGGGCTCGGGGGTGGTGTCGAGCAAGGCGGCGGCGGCCATGAGCATGCCGCTCTGGCAGTAGCCGCATTGAGGCACCTGGTGGGCGATCCACGCGGCTTGCAGCGGGTGGGGGGGCTTGTCGCCGGCAAGGCCCTCGACGGTCTGGATGCTGCGCCCCTGCACCGAGGAGAGCGGCATGACGCAGGAGCGCACGGCCTGGCCGTCCACCCGCACGGTGCAGGCGCCGCAGGCCGCAATGCCGCATCCGAACTTGGTGCCGGTGAGCTGCAGCACATCGCGCAGCACCCACAGCAAGGGCATGGAGGGGTCCGTGGCCTCGTCAGGCACGGTGTGGGGGCGGCCATTGATTTGAAGCTGCATCGGAACGGTTCCGCGAGAGCACGAATTCGGGCGATTGTGACCCGGAATCGGGCGTTTTCACGATTCGTGGCTGCGTGACCGTCAGATGACATCGGCACAGCTCTTGCAACCGAACTCATGCAACGTCTTCTACCCTTTCCGGAGTGCATTGACCATGAAGTTGTCATCTCGAAGCGCAGCATGCTGGGCCACCGTCGGCGGGCTGGCGCTGGCGGCCCATGCGGGAGCCCAGGCCCAGTCGTCGATCCAGGTGTATGGATTGCTGGATCTCGCCTTTGGCTCCTATGAAACCAGTGGGGCCGACCGGTTGACCCGTGTGGAGTCAGGCGGCATGACCACCAGCTACCTGGGCTTCAGCGGCCGCGAGGACCTCGGCGGTGGCCTATCGGCCACATTTGCGCTGGACCATTTCCTGCGGGCCGACACCGGCGATGCTGCACGTTTCAGCGGCGACGCCTTCTGGGCGCGCAATGCCAACGTCGGCCTGAGCGGCAGCTTTGGCAGCGTCTTCCTGGGTCGACGGGCAACACCGCTGTTCGTGGCCACTTTGCTGTTCAACCCCTTCGGAGACTCATTCGGGTTTTCGCCGGCGATTCGCAGCTACTACGGGGCCACCGGCACACTGGCTGGCGACTCGGGCTGGAGTGACGCCATCAGTTATGCGTCGCCCCGGGTGGGGGGCGTGGCCGTGAACCTGCAGTACGCGCTCAAAGAGGCCGGCAACGGCGCCAACGTTGGGGGCAACGTACTGTACTTCGGCGGTCCGCTGGCCGTGGCCGTGGCTGCTCAGCAGGTCAAGAAGGGGGTCGCCACTGGCAAGGAAACGGCCTATCAGTTCGCAGCCAGCTACACCCTGGGGCCCGCCAAGTTCTTCGGACAGTATGGCCAGATCAAGGAAGAAACCGCTGTCGACCTGAAGGACAAGATCTTCCAGCTCGGCGCGTCCTACAAGATCGGTGAAGGCTCGGTGCTGGCGTCCTACGGCTCGCGCAAGACCACCGGCACGACTGAGTCCAAGCGCGACATCGCCAGCCTGGGCTACGACCACTTCCTGTCCAAGCGCACCGACGTGTACGCGGTCTACATGTACGACAAGATCCGCGACACCGACAGCGGCAACACGGTGGCCTTCGGCATCCGCCACCGCTTCTGAGGCTTCGTCAGGACCGGGCCGGCCTGCGCAGGGGCTGCCCGTCCACGAAGGCGATCAGCTCCCCCGGCGCGAAGGCCGTCCAGGCCTCGTCGCGGGTGAGCGGCTCCGTCACGATCACGGCCACCCGGTCCTGAGGCGAGGCCAGTTCGGCGAAGTTCACGCTCAGGTCCTCGTCCTGCAGCTTGGCGGGGCGGAAGGGATGCTCGCGCACCAGGTAGTGCAGATGGGTCGAGCAGTGCGCCCACAGCGCGTGCCCGTTGCTCAGCATGAAGTTGAAGGTGCCATGCCGCGCCACCTGCGGCACGAGCTCGGCCAGGGTGTCGGTGAGCTGCTCGGGGGTGGGCACGCGCGCGTGGTTCTTGGCCAGTTCCTGCATCAGCCAGCAGAAGGCGGCCTCGCTGTCGGTGTCGCCCACGGGGCGGAAGGCGGCGTGCAGGTGCGGTGCATAGCCCTTCAGGTCGCCGTTGTGCGCAAACACCCAGTAGCGGCCCCAGAGCTCGCGTACGAAGGGGTGGCAGTTCTCCAGCCGGGTCTCGCCCTGGGTCGCCTTTCGGATGTGGGCGATCACATTGGTGCTGCGGATCGGGTAGCGGCGCACCAGGTCGGCCACCGGGGAATGCAGGGCCGCCTGCGGGTCGACGAAGAGCCGCGCGCCCTTGCCCTCGAAGAAGGCAATGCCGAAGCCGTCGGCATGCTCCTGCGAACGCGTGGCAAAGCCCGTGAAACTGAACACGATGTCGGTGGGGGCGTTGCAGTTCATGCCGAGCAACTGGCACATGGCTCGATCCGCGCAAAGGTCAGGACCCGGCCATTGTGCCGCCAGCCGGCCTTGTGCATCATCGATCCTTGCGCCCAAGGAGATTCGCCCATGACCGCTCCCACCGTCTTCCAACGCCTGCTGTCGGGCGAATGGCCCTGTGCCAAGGTCTATGAAGACGACCTGGTCTTTGCCTTCATGGATGCGGGGCAGGTCAACGACGGCCACGTGATCGTGGCCACCAAACGCCCCTGCGAGACCCTGCTGGACTGCACCGAGGACGAGGCCGCCGCGCTGATGCGCGCGGCCCACCGCATCGCCCGCGCCGTGCAGGCGGCCTTTCAGCCGGCGGGCATCACCGTGCTGCAGGCCAACAAACCGGCCGGCTGGCAGACCGTTCCCCACCTGCACCTGCACGTGCTGCCGCGCCACGAGGGCGACGGCGTGGGGCTGGTCTGGCCGCGCAAGGAGCCCGGGATCGAGCGGCTGCGCGAGCTCGCGGCGAAGCTTCAGCTGGACTGAGCGGCCTTCACCTTCAGACGCCAGGCGTGCAGCAGCGGCTCGGTGTAGCCGCTGGGCTGCTCGACGCCCTTGAAGACCAGATCCTGCGCGGCCTGGAAGGCTGCGGAGGCACTGAAGCGGCCGGACATCTTCTGGTAGAGCGCATCGCCGGCGTTCTGCTGGTCGACCACCGCGGCCATGCGCTCGAAGGTGGCGCGCACCTGGGCCTCGCTCACCACGCCGTGCGCCAGCCAGTTGGCGATGTGCTGGCTGGAGATGCGCAGCGTCGCGCGGTCTTCCATCAGGCCCACGTTGTGGATGTCGGGCACCTTGGAGCAGCCCACGCCCTGGTCGACCCAGCGCACCACATAGCCCAGGATGCCCTGCACGTTGTTGTCCAGCTCCTGCTGCTTCTCGGCGTCCGACCAGTTCGGGGCCGGGGCCACCGGCACCTGCAGCAGGTCGTTCAGGATGGCGTCGCGTTCGGCGTCGGCATCGATCTTCTCCAGCTCGCGCTGGACCGCGGCCACGTCCACCTGGTGGTAGTGCAGGGCGTGCAGCGTGGCGGCCGTGGGCGAGGGTACCCAGGCGGTGTTGGCGCCGGCCTTGGGGTGGGCGATCTTCTGCTCGAGCATCGCGGCCATCAGGTCGGGCATGGCCCACATGCCCTTGCCGATCTGGGCGCGCCCGCGCAGGCCGCACTTCAGGCCCACCAGCACGTTGTTGCGCTCGTAAGCGGCAATCCACTTGGTGGTCTTCATGTCGCCCTTGCGCAGCATGGGGCCGGCGCGCATGGCGGTGTGCATCTCGTCCCCGGTGCGGTCGAGGAAGCCGGTGTTGATGAAGGCCACGCGGCTGGCGGCCGCGGCGATGCAGGCCTTCAGGTTCACGCTGGTGCGGCGCTCCTCGTCCATGATGCCCAGCTTCACGGTGCTGTCGGGCAGGCCCAGCAGCTGCTCCACGCGCCCGAACAGCTCGGCGGCAAACGCCACCTCGGCCGGGCCGTGCATCTTGGGCTTGACGATGTAGACGCTGCCGGTGCGCGAATTGGCGCGGCGCTTGAGGTCCACCAGCGCAATGGTCGTGGTCACCACCGCATCCAGGATGCCTTCCGGGATCTCCTTGCCGCCGTCGTAGAGGATGGCGGGGTTGGTCATCAGGTGGCCCACGTTGCGCAGGAACATCAGCGAGCGGCCGTGCAGCGTGACGGGCTGGCCGTTGGCGCCGGTGTAGTGGCGGTCGGGGTTGAGGCCGCGCGTGAAGGTCTTGCCGCCCTTGCTCACCTCTTCGGTGAGCGTGCCGTCGAGGATGCCCAGCCAGTTGCGGTAGCCGGCGACCTTGTCGGCGGCATCCACGGCGGCCACCGAGTCTTCCAGGTCGAGGATGGTGGACAGCGCCGATTCCAGCACCACGTCGGCCACGCCGGCCGGGTCGGTGGCACCGATGCCCTTGCTGCGGTCGATGCGGATGTCGAGGTGCAGGCCGTGGTGCTTCAGCAGCACGCTGCTGGGCGCGGCCGGCTCACCCTGGTAGCCCACGAACTGGGCCGGATCCTTCAGGCCGGTGCTGCCGTTGCGCAGGGTGACGCGCAGCTGGCCGCCTTCGACCTGGTAGGCCATCGCGTCCTTGTGCGAGCCGCTGGCCAGCGGGGCGGCCTGGTCGAGCACGTTGCGGGCGTAGGCAATGACCTTGGCGCCGCGCACGGGGTTGTAGCCGCTGCCCTTTTCAGCGCCGTCGGTCTCGGGGATGGCGTCGGTGCCGTACAGGGCGTCATAGAGCGAGCCCCAGCGGGCGTTCGCGGCGTTGAGCGCGTAGCGGGCGTTCAGGATGGGCACCACGAGTTGCGGGCCGGCCTGCAGGGCCAGTTCGGCGTCCACGTTGGCCGTGGTGGCCTGCACGTCCTGGGGCTGGGGCACCAGGTAGCCGATCTTCTCCAGGAAGGCGCGATAGGCCGGCATGTCGGTGATGGGGCCGGGGTGGGCGGCGTGCCAGGCGTCGAGTTCGGCCTGCAGGCGGTCGCGCTCGGCCAGCAGGGCGACGTTCCTGGGGGCGAGGTCGTGCACGATGGCGTCGAAGCCGGCCCAGAAGGCGCTGCTCTTCACGCCGGTGGCGGGCAGGACCTGGTCTTCGATGAAGCGGTAGAGCTCGTTGGCGACGTGCAGTCGGTGGACGGTGGTGCGGTTGCTCATGGGTCGTGTCCTTGCGTGGAAAGGAATGAATTCGAAATCGGAAGGGTCAGGCGATCGGCCGTGGCGCGACGCCATCGACCAGGGCCAGCAGGTCGCGCAGGTTGCGGCCCTCATAGCTGGGACGCACCCCCAGCTCCTCAGGCGGCACACCGCTGCGGTTGAGCCAGAAGGTGGTGTAGCCGAACCAGGTGGCGCCCACGGCATCCCAGCCGTTGCTCGAGACGAAAAGCACCTGGCGGGCCGCCAGCGAGGGCTGCTGGCGGCGCAGCACCGCCAGGCCCAGGTTGTACACACGAGGGTCGGGCTTGAAGCAGCGCACGGGCTCGACGCTGATGACGTGATCCAGGCCCTCGGCCAGGCCGGCGCTCTTGACGGCCACGTCCAGCATGGCCGGGTCGCCGTTGCTCAGGATGCCGGTGGCCAGGCCACGGGCCTTCAGGGCCAGCAGGGCCTCGCGGTTCTCGGGGAAGGCACTCAGGTGGCGGTACTGGTTCATCAGCCGCTCCTCGCGCTCGCGCGTGAGCGTCAGGCCCAGCCGCGCGCACGCGTGGCGCAGGCCGTCGCGGGTGAGTTCCCAGAACGGCCGGTAGTGCGCGCCGTCGGGGTCGGCCATGCTCACCAGGCGGGTGTATTCGATCTGCTTGTCGCGCCACAGCGCGGCCAGGGCCTCGCCGCGGCCCGGGAAGAGCTGCTCGGCCGTCAGCGCCACGCTGTACACGTCGAACAGCGTGCCGTAGGCGTCGAAAAGCACGGCCTGGAAAGGAGCGGGAGAGGCAGCCATGTCGCCACTGTATTCAAACCACACCGAATGATTAATCCCTCACAAATTGCTTGATCTTTGACTTTTTGAGGCGTAGTCTGGCGGTGAATTTGTGACGAAACCGTCATGGATAAACTCAAACAGCTCGAATCTTTTGTGCAGGTGGCCACCAAAGGCAGCCTGACGGCGGCCGCCAACCTCGAAGGCGTGGCGCCGGCGGTGATCGGCCGGCGCATCGACGCGCTGGAGGCGCGGCTGGGGGTGAAGCTGCTGGTGCGCACCACCCGGCGCATCAGCCTCACCCACGAAGGCAGCGCCTTCCTCGAGGACTGCCAGCGTCTGCTCACCGACCTGGCCAATGCCGAGGCCAGCGTCTCGGCCGGCGGCGTGAAGGCCAGCGGCCACCTGCGCATCACCGCGCCGGCCGGCTTCGGCCGCCGCCACGTCGCGCCGCTGGTGCCACGCTTCCTGGGCCTGCATCCGGAGGTCTCGCTGTCGCTGAACCTGTCCGACCGGGTGGTGGACATCGTCAACGAGGGCTTCGATTGCGCCGTGCGCGTGGGCGACCTGCCCGACTCCAGCCTGGTGAGCCTGCGCCTGGCCGACAACCGCCGGCTGTGCGTGGCCTCGCCGGCCTACCTCAAGCGCCGTCCGGCGCCGCAGCATCCGTCCGAGCTGGGCCAGCACGACTGCCTCACGCTGAGCTCGGACGCCAGCCAGACGCGCGGCTGGGCCTTCACGGTGGACGGTGAACTGACCCATGTGCGGCCGTCCTCGCGCGTGGACTGCTCCGACGGGCAGGTGTTGCACGACTGGTGCCTGGCCGGCCTCGGCCTGGCCTGGCGCTCCACCTGGGAGGTGGAAGGCGACATCGCTGCCGGGCGCCTCAAGAGCGTGCTCGACGATTTCGCCGCACCCCCCAATGGCATCTACGCCGTGTTCGCCCAGCGCAAGCACCTGCCGCTGCGCGTGCGCCTGTGGATCGACTTCCTCAAGCACACCTACGGCGACGCCGCCTACTGGACCTCGCCCCCGCCCGCTGCCCTCACCAAGGAGCCCTGACGATGCTGCTGGAAGCCCTGCTGGCCTATGCCCACATCGCCGCCATCCTCGGCCTCGTCGTGTTCATGACCAGCCAGGCGGCGCTGTGCCGCGTGGAATGGATGAACGACGCGGCGGTCCACCGCCTGGGTCGCCTGGACCGCCTCACCGACATCGCCGCACTCACCGTACTGGTCACCGGCCTGGCGCGCGCCTGGTGGGGCATGAAAGGCTGGGACTGGACCTGGAGCCAGCCGCTGCTGCACCTGAAGCTCACGGTGTTCATCGTCATCGGCCTGATGGCCATCCCGCCGGCGCGGGCCTACCGCCGCTGGCGCGCAGCGTTGGCTGCCGGGCAGGGGCTCCCCCCGGAAGGGGAGGTGCGCCAGGCGCGCCGCTGGGTCATGATCCAGGCCCATGTGCTGTTGCTGCTGCCGCTGGCGGGCACCCTGCTCGCACGCGGCATCTGGACCCGCTGACCTCAAGGAGCCCGAGATGACCCTGTTGCGTCCTGCCGCCCTCACCGCCGCCTTTACCCTGGCCCTGGCCCTGGGCCAGATCGCATCGGCCCAGACCCTGCCCCAGCGCAAGCCCGGCCTGTGGGAGGTCCAGACCCAGACACAAGGGGCGATGGCCGAGATGCAGAAGCAGATGGACGAGACCCTGGCGCGCATGCCGCCGGCCCAGCGCCAGCAGATGGAAGCCATGATGCGCCAGCAGGGCGTGGGCATGACGAACAAGCCGGGCACGCTGCGTATCTGCCTGTCGCCGGCGATGGCCGCACGCGAGGGACTGCACCAGCCCGATCCCGAGATGAAGTGCCAGCACAAGTTCACCCCGGTGTCGTCCCGCGAGGCGCGCTATGCCTTCACCTGCACCGGCCCCGGCGGCCCCACCCAGGGCGAAGGCCGCGTGTGGGACTACAGCCCCGAAGGCTACCAGTCCGAATCGACGATCAAGGGCCAGCACCAGGGCCGGCCGATGACCACGCAGTTCAAGCAGAGTGCGCGCTGGCTGGGCGCCGACTGCCAGGGGCTCAAGCCGTTGGAGTGACGGGCGGGCGACCGGCCTCAGTCCTTCTTGAGGCAGTTGCTCATGAAGGTCTTGCGCTCGTCGCCCTTCAGGTCACCAGCCTCGGCATTGCAGCTCTTCATCTTGTCCTGCTGGGCCTTGCGCTTGTCGGTCAGGCAGTCTTTCATGAAGGCCTTGCGCTCCTCGCCCTTCAGGTCGGCAGCTTTCTTGTTGCACTCGGCCATGCGGGTCTGCTGGCGGGTGGGTTCCTTGGCCTCCTGGGCCAGCAAGGGGCCCGAGGCCAGGGCCAGGGTCACGGCGATCAGGATGTTCTTCATGGGGGTGTCTCCGGTGCGTGGAGGAAAGCGCATCACAGGATGCGCTGCGGATGTGACAGGGCTTCGTGCGCCGCATGCAGGCGACGCACGAGCACGGCGATGAAGGCTTCGTTGAAACGGTCACGGCAGGCCAGGCTCATGCGCCGCAGGCTTTCGGGTGTGAAGGAGATGGTGGTGACGGGCTCGGTGACGATCACGTCAGCCGTGCGCAGCCGCAGCTCCTTGCTCGGTGCGAGGTAGGCCATCTCGCCCACGGTGGAGCCTGCCCCCAGCGATTCCACCCGCTGACCATCGCGCAGCACGTCCACGGCGCCCTGGGCGATGAGGTGGAAGTCGCGTCCGCGTTCTCCGCGCGACATCAGCTTGTGCCCGAACCCGTAGCGCTGCCAGCGGGCCTGGTGCACCACCTCCCACAGCTCCACGTCGTCGAAGTGCCGGAAGAAATCGACCGAGCGCAGCAGGCTGAAGCGCTCGGAATCCAGCACCGCCTGCAGGTTGCCGCGCGGCACTTGGCGGCTGGCGATCAGGCCCGCCAAGGCATGGGCGAAGTCGTCCCAGTGGTCGTAGCGATCGGCCGGTGCCTTGTTCAGGGCGCGCAGGATCACCTCGTCCACGGCGGTGGACACCCCCTGGCGGCGCTCGCTCGGGGCCACCACCGGGCCGTGCAGCACCTGCTGGATCATCTCGCCCTGCGACTGGGCCTCCACCGGCGGGTGGCCGGTGATGAGGTGGTAGAGCACCGCGGCCAGGGCGTACATGTCGGACTGGGCGCTCAGGGGCGCGCCGTCGATCTGCTCGGGCGACATGTAGGCCAGCGATCCCACACGGTGCACCTGGGTGGTGTCGGCCTGCAGGTGCAGCACGCTGCCGAAGTCGGTGAGCTTCACGTCGGTGATCTGCCCGGCGCTGGTCACGGCCAGGATGTTGGCCGGCTTGATGTCGCGGTGGATCAGCCCCTGGCGGAAGACATAGCCCAGGGCCATCGCACACTTGAAGCCGATCTCGACGATGAGCTCCAGCGGCAGCAGCTGGTCGGCCCGGCAAAAGGGCCGCAGCGTCGTGCCCTCCACGTACTCCATCACCAGGTAGGGCTCGTCGGGGCCTTCCACGGCGTCGAAGAGCTGCACCACGTGCGGATGGTGCAGCCGGCCCACGAGCGCGGCTTCGGCGGCAAAGAAGCGCGAGTAGTAGCGCCCGTCCACCGGATCGCGCAGGGCCGAGGGGCGCACGCGCTTGACGGCCACGTCGCGTTCATGGAAGCCATCGCGGCAGAGGAAGACTTCGCTGGTGGCGCCTTCGCCCAGCTTGCGCACGACCTGGTATTCGCCGATGTGGGAGGGCTGGTCGAGCAGCCGCTCGGCCGTGGCATCAGCGGTTAGCGTCTCGGATGTCATCGTCAGCGCATCATTTCACTGCCAGGCAGCGGGCGCAAGCCGGTGACGCTGCAGGTGTATCGAGGTGTGACTGCCTCAAACGTAGAATCCCGGGATGATCCGCGCCAAGCAAGAACTCCTGGACGACCTCGCCGCCGAGCTGGCGGTGCTGGCACCCGAGCTGGCCCCGGCGGCCACCTTCGAAAGCCCCAAGCAGGCTTCGCATGGCGACCTCGCCATCACGGCGGCGATGCAGCTGGCCAAGCCCCTGAAGAAGAACCCGCGTGAACTCGCGCAAGCCCTGGTGGCGGGCCTGCAACAGCGCGAGGGTTTCGTGCGCTGGGTGGACAGCCTGGAGATCGCCGGGCCTGGCTTCATCAACCTGCGCCTCAAGCCTGCGGCCAAGCAGGCGGTGGTGGCCGACATCCTCGCCAGCGGCGATGCCTACGGCCGCCAGGCCGCCACCGGCCGGCACGTGATGGTGGAATTCGTCTCGGCCAACCCCACCGGGCCGCTGCACGTGGGCCACGGTCGCCAGGCCGCGCTGGGCGATGCGATCTGCCGCCTTTTCGAGACCCAGGGTGACCAGGTCACGCGCGAGTTCTACTACAACGACGCCGGCGTGCAGATCCAGACGCTGGCCATTTCCACCCAGTGCCGCATCAAGGGCCTCAAGCCCGGCGACGCCGGCTGGCCCGAGTCGGCCTACAACGGCGAGTACATCGCCGACATCGCGGCCGACTTCCTCGCGAAGAAGACCGTCAAGGCCGACGACCGTGAGTTCACCGCCTCGGGTGACCCGGACGACCTCGACGGCATCCGCCAGTTCGCGGTGGCCTACCTGCGCCACGAGCAGGACCTGGACCTGCAGGCCTTCGGCGTGAAGTTCGACCACTACTACCTGGAGTCGAGCCTCTACACGAGCGGGCGGGTCGAGCGCACCGTGCAGCGCCTGGTGGAGGCCGGCAAGACCTACGAACAGGATGGAGCGCTATGGCTGCGCACCACCGAATACGGTGACGACAAGGACCGCGTGATGCGCAAGTCCGACGGCGGCTACACCTATTTCGTGCCCGACGTGGCCTACCACATCACCAAGTGGGAGCGCGGCTACACCCAGGTCATCAACATCCAGGGCACCGATCACCACGGCACCATCGCCCGCGTGCGCGCCGGCCTGCAGGCCGCTGGCGTGGGCATCCCGGTGGGCTACCCCGACTACGTGCTGCACAAGATGGTCACGGTCATGAAGGGTGGCGAGGAGGTGAAGATCTCCAAGCGCGCCGGCTCCTACGTGACCCTGCGTGACCTCATCGACTGGACCAGCCGCGACGCGGTGCGCTTCTTCCTGATCAGCCGCAAGGCCGATACCGAGTTCACCTTCGACGTGGACCTGGCGCTGAAGCAGAACGACGAGAACCCGGTGTACTACGTGCAGTACGCCCATGCGCGCATCTGCTCGGTGGTCGAGCAGTGGCGCGGCCAGCACGGCGGTGACCTCGACCTGCTGCCCCGGGCCGACCTGGGCCGCCTGGTGATGCCGGCCGAGGCGGCACTGATGCTCAAGCTGGCCGAGTACCCGGGCATGCTGTCGGCCGCTGCGCGCGACCTCGCGCCCCACGACGTGGCCTTCTACCTGCGCGACGTGGCGAGTGCCTTCCACACCTATTACGCGGCCGAGCGCTTCCTCGTGGACGATGCCGAACTCGCGCGAGCCCGCGTGGCCCTGCTCGTGGCCACGCGCCAGGTGCTGCACAACGGCCTGGCCGTGCTGGGTGTGAGCGCGCCGGCCAAGATGTGAACTCCGGGTCGGCCTGCGCCACAATGGGCCGTGCCTTCCTGCAAGGATTGAATGTCGGATGAAAAAGCAACGTGGCGGTTTTGCCCTGGGTCTGGTGGTGGGAGTGCTCATCGGCCTGGCCGTGGCGCTGGCGGTGGCGCTCTACATCACCAAGGTGCCTGTGCCCTTCGTCAACAAGGTGCCGGCCCGCTCGGCGGAGCAGGAGGCGGCCGAGGCCGAGCGCAACCGCAACTGGAACCCGAATGCGCCGCTGCAGGGCCGCAGCAGCCCGGCGGCTGGCGCCTCTGCCCCCACCGCACCGGCCGCCGGCGGAGCCTTGCCTGAGGTCCCGCCCGGCTTGCGCCAGGGCACGGCACCCACCGCACCGGCGCGCGACCCGGCCGCCATCCTCTCTGGAGCCGCCACGCCCGGAGCCTCTCCCACGGCGCCGCCGAGCCTGATCTACTTCGTGCAGGCCGGGGCCTACACCCGCGCGGCCGATGCCGAGCAGCAGCGCGCCCGCCTGGCCATGATGGGGCTCACCGCCCGCGTGACCGAGCTGGAGCAGAGCGGGCGCACGGTCTACCGCGTGCGTCTGGGCCCCTATGACACCCAGGCCGAGGCCGACCGGGCCCAGGGTCAGCTCAGCAGCCAGGGCATCGACGCGGCCCTGGTGCGCGCCCAGCGCTGAGACGAACGTCGCACGGCAGCGGACCGGCGGCTGAACTTCGCGGTGTCGGCCTGATCCATCTGTCAGGCGTTACACACGTGCAGACGAAAGGACAACATCAATGAAGCGACGCGAATTTGCCACCGGACTGACCGCCACGCTGGCCGGGCTCACTCTGCCCGCCGCCTGGGCCCAGGCCCCGGCAGCCGGCAAGGACTACGTGGTGCTGCGCCAGCCGCTGGCCGGTGGTGCCGATGGCAAGGTCGAGGTGGTCGAGTTCTTCTGGTATGGCTGCCCGCACTGCAACCGTTTCCAACCGGTGATCGAGCCCTGGGCGGTCAAGTTGCCTGCCGACGTGAGCTTCCGCCGCGTGCCGGTGGCCTTCCGTGACGAATTCACGGTTCATCAGCGCCTGTACTACGCGCTGGAAGCCATGGGGGAACTCGAGAAGATGCACAAGCGCGTCTTCCATGCGGTGCACGTGGAGCGCAACCCCCTGAACAAGCCCGAAGCGATGGCCGATTTCGTGGCCCGCCATGGGGGGGACCGTGCGAAGTTCCTGGAGGCCTACAACTCCTTCGGCGTGCAGACCAAGACCCGCCAGGCCAAGCAGACGGCCGAGGCCTACAAGATCGATGGCGTGCCCGCCATCGGCGTGAATGGCCGTTACTACACCTCGGGGGCGCTGGCCGGCTCGCTGGAGCGCTCGCTGCAGGTGGCCGACTTCCTGATCGCCCAGGCCCGCGCCGGCAAGTGAGGGCCTGCCGGGCGCCGGCCCGGCATGAAAAATGCTCGGTGGCTCTCCATCTGGAGGCCACCCTGGGCTAGAATGCGGCGAACTGCAAGTTTCATGCCGCAATGACGCCACTTCGTCCCTCCACCCTTCGCCTGGCGGTCTGCGCCGGCCTGTGGGTGCTGGCTGCTGCGGCGGGACCGGTGGGCGCCGAGCGGGCGGACCGGGACCAGCCACTGCGCTTCACCGCCGATGCCCTGCGCTACGACGATGCGCGGCGGGTCAATGTCCTGACGGGCCGGGTCGAGATCACCAAAGGCACGCTCCTGCTGCGGGCCGAGCGCGTCGAGGTGCAACAGTCGGCGCAGGGCCACCACAGCGCCCAGGCCACCGGGGCGGGCGAGCCGGCCTACTTCCGGCAAAAGCGTGAAGGCGTCGATGAGCATGTCGAAGGACGGGCCGCCCGCATCGACTACGACAGCCGCACTGACACCGTGCGCCTGAGCGGCAATGCCATGATCCGTCGGCTGCGCGGCAATGACCTGGCCGACGAGATCCAGGGGCAGACCATCACCTGGGACAACACCGCCGAGACCTTCACCGTGCAAGGTGGGGCCGAGGGCAGCCCCGACGGCCGGGTGCGCGGGGTCCTGACGCCGGCACCGGCCAGCAGCAGCCGCGGAGAGACACGTTGACGCTGCCTGGGGTGAAGGACAGGCCGGACAGTGCCGGCAGCCGCCTGGAGGTGTCGGGCCTGCAGAAGCGCTACGGGGCGCGTCAGGTGGTCAAGGACGTGCGCCTGTCGGTGAAGAGCGGTGAGGTGGTGGGCCTGCTGGGCCCCAACGGCGCCGGCAAGACCACGAGCTTCTACATGATCGTGGGCCTGGTGCCCGTGGATGCCGGCGAGATCCGCATCGACGGCCAGCGCGTCGAGCGCCGGCCCATCCACGAACGCTCGCGCCTGGGCCTGAGCTACCTGCCGCAGGAGGCCTCGATCTTCCGCAAGCTCACGGTGGAGGACAACATCCGCGCCGTGCTCGAACTGCAGCGCGACGCCCAGGGCCGTCCGCTGGACGATGCAAGCCTCACGCGCCAGCTCGACCAGCTGCTGGGCGACCTGTCGATCGAAAAGCTGCGCCACTCGCCGGCCCCGGCGTTGTCTGGCGGCGAGCGGCGTCGCGTGGAGATCGCACGCGCCCTGGCCACGCAGCCGCGCTTCATCCTGCTGGACGAGCCCTTCGCCGGCGTCGATCCGATCGCCGTGATCGAGATCCAGCGCATCATCAGTTTCCTCAAGTCGCGCGGCATCGGGGTGCTCATCACCGACCACAACGTGCGCGAGACCCTGGGCATCTGCGACCACGCCTACATCATCAGCGAGGGCCGGGTCCTGGCCCAGGGCACCCCTGCCGAGATTGTCGAGAACGCCGACGTGCGAAAGGTCTATCTCGGCGAGCATTTCCGGATGTGACATGAAGCCCTCGCTGCAGGTCCGCCTGTCCCAGCACCTGGCGCTCACGCCGCAGCTGCAGCAGTCCATCCGCCTGCTGCAGCTGTCCACGCTCGAGCTCCACCAGGAAGTCGAGCAGATGCTGGAGCAGAACCCCTTCCTGGAGCCCGAGGACGACGGTGGCGATCCGCTGCCCGCCCTCGCGCCCGCCGAGGTATCCCTCACGCGTGAGCGCGATTCCCAGGCCGAGTCGGAGGGCGCCGAGAGCTATGAGGCCAGCGACGCCGCAGGGGTCGATACCGTCGAGGCGGGCGCCACCGAACGCGACGATTGGGAGAACGGCACCGAGCGCGACGACTTCGACGGCATCCGCGAGACCCCGGGCAGTCGCAGCGGCGGCGATGACGACGAGCTCGACCCCATCGACCGGGCCAGCCCCGGTGTCAGCCTGCAAGACCACCTGCGCCAGCAGCTGCTGGGCATGCGCCTGGCGCCCGAGGACGCGGCGGCGGTGATGGTGCTGATCGAGTCGCTCGACGAGGACGGCTACCTGGCCGACCCGCTCGAAGAGATCGCGGCTCACCTGGCCGGCGATGACGACGAGGCGCGGGAGGAACTGCTCGACCGGCTGCGCTGCGCCCTCAAGTGGCTGCACAACCTGCAACCCACCGGTGTGGGCGCGCGTGACCTCTCCGAATGCCTGTGCCTGCAGTTGCGTGCGCTGCCGCGCAGTGAAGCCCAGGTGGTGGCCTTGCTCATCTGCAAAGGTCTCCTCGAGGCATTGGCCCGGCGCGACATCAAGAAGCTGATGGCCGCCACCGGGGCCGAAGAAGAGCTGATCAAGCAGGCCCAGGCGCTCATCGTGGCCTGCGAGCCCAAGCCGGGGCGGCCTTTCACGCGCGCCGAAGCCAACATCATCGTGCCCGACGTGATCGTGCAGAAGGCGGGCCGCGGCTGGAAGGTGGTGCTCAACCCCGACGTGATGCCCCGGCTTCGCATCAACGACCTCTACGCCCAGGCGCTGCGCCAGCATCGCAGCAGCGATTCCGGGCAGGCCCTGGGCGCACGGCTGCAGGAGGCACGCTGGTTCATGAAGAACATCCAGCAGCGCTTCGACACCATCCAGCGTGTCTCGCAGGCCATCGTCGAGCGGCAGAAGAATTTCTTCACCCACGGCGAGATCGCGATGAAGCCGCTGGTGCTGCGCGAGATCGCCGACGAGCTGGGCCTGCATGAATCCACCATCTCGCGTGTGACGACGGCCAAGTACATGGCCACGCCCTTCGGCACCTTCGAGCTGAAGTACTTCTTCGGCTCTTCGCTGAACACCGAAGCGGGGGGCAATGCCTCCAGCACGGCGGTGCGTGCGCTCATCAAGCAGCTGGTGTCGTCCGAAGACCCGGCCAAGCCGCTGTCGGACAGCCAGCTCAGCCAGATGCTGGAGGAACAGGGCATCCAGGTGGCGCGCCGCACGGTGGCCAAGTACCGCGAGGCGCTGAAGATCGCGCCCGCCAACCTGCGGAAATCGCTGTGAGCTTCTCGCTGTTCCTCCCCTGCGCCGGCGGCGTCGAAGAATGGCTGGCCGAAGAGGCCATGGCCATCCTCGGACCCGACACCCACGGCACGATCGAGCGCGGTGGCATCGCCCTGAGCGGCGATGCACGCGCGGTGATGGCGCTCAACCTGGAAAGCCGCCTCGCCCAGCGCGTGCTGGTGCAGGTGGCACGCGGCCCCTATCGCCAGGAGGACGACCTCTACACCCTGGCCCGCCAGGTGCCCTGGTCGGCCTGGATGAGCCCGAGGCAGACCTTCAAGGTGGACGTGACGGCGCAGCGCTCACCGCTGCGCAGCCTCAATTTCGCCGGCCTGCGCATCAAGGACGCGCTGTGCGACGTTTTGCGCGAGGAGGCTGGTGAACGGCCCAACGTCGAGATCCGGCACCCGGACGTGCGCGTGATGCTGCACCTCACGGAAGACCAGGCCACGGTGTACATCGACACCTCGGGCGAGCCTCTCTTCAAGCGCGGTTGGCGCGAAGACAAGGGCGATGCCCCGCTGAAGGAAACCCTGGCGGCGGCGATGCTGGCGGCGGCCGGCTGGCATGGCACACCCGAGGCCGGTGGCGCGCTGCTCGATCCCTGCTGTGGCTCCGGCACCATTGCCATCGAGGCTGCGCAGATCGCGTGCGGCATCGCGCCGGGCCTGAAGCGCCGCTTCGCCTTCGAGCGTCTGGCGCCTTTTGCCGGGCCCCAGGCCCGCGCGCAGTGGCAGGCCCTGAAGCAGGCCGCACAGGCGCGCATCCACGCACCCGCGGTGCCGGTGTGCGCCAGCGACGTGGCCTTCCGCATGGTCGATTTCGCACGCCGCAACGCCGAGCGCGCCGGTGTGGCGCATGCGATCGAGTTCCACGGTGGCGACGTGCTGGAGCGGCCGGCCCCGCGCCTGCCCGAAGGCCTGGCCCGCACGCTCATGCTCAACCCGCCCTACGGTGAGCGCATCGAGGCGCGCGGCAGCGTGGCGCGCAGCGCCGAGCAGACGGGCATGGCCGACGACTTCTACCCTCGCCTGGCGGCGCACTGGAAGCGCCACTTCGGCGGCTGGACGGCCTGGGTGCTCAGCCCCGAGATGAAGCTGCCCACCCGCATGCGCCTGAAGGAGTCGAGGCGCATCCCGATGTGGAACGGCCCGATCGAGTGCCGCCTGTTCCGCTTCGACCTGGTGAGCGGGTCGATGCGGGAGAGCAGCGGGGTCAGCGCGTGACTTTCAGATCCATGGGCATCGAGCTGGCCATCACCCGGCCCGGCTCGGTGTTGCTCACGAACTCCAGCTGCACCCGGTAGTCGCCGGGCGGCGGCTGCAGCCAGGCCTCGGTGTGCCCGCCGGGGAAATCGATGCGTTCGGTCTTGCCCTCGCGACTGAGGGCGAGGCGGAAGTGCCCGGTGTCCTTTTCCTTCAGATCGACGTGCGAGACGTTCAGGCCTGACGCGTGGAAGACCACGTTGAAGGGCACCTGCACCGCCGTGCCCGGGGCGGGCTCGAGAATGCTCACGCCAGGCTGGACCAGCGACTTCGGGTCCACATCGCTCCGCTGGGCCGTGACGGTGACCTTGATGGGCTTGCTGTAGATGAAGTGCGGGATGTGCTTGTGGTCGGCCAGCAGCAGGCGCAGCTGGTAGGTGCCGGGCGGGAAGGTCAGCACCGTTTCCATCTGGCCCTTGCCGAAGTGGATGTACTGGTCGTTGAAGGGCAGGGGCGCCTGGAAATCCAGCGGCAGGTCGCGGTTGACCAGCAGATGGTGGTGTCCGGTGCGCGGAACGCCCTTGACGATGGGCGCAATGCCGAAGCCCGACAGGCCGAAGCGCACCACATAGGGCGTTTCGATCCGGGCGCCGTCATCGAGGTTGGTGAAGTAGGTGGTGGGTGCGGCCAAGCGCAGCGGCGTGGTGATCCACGGATGGCCGCTGGGGCCGCCGCTCTGTGCCTGTGTCGTCGAGATGCCGGCGCCCGTGAGCGCACCCGCGACGGCCAATGCCGCCCCCATTCGCCTGGCTCCGGCGAATCGTCTGAAACCGTGCATGCTGTCCTTGCTCCCTGCCTTGTGGGCGGCTTGAGCTCTGTCAAGACCGAACGGCAGTGTAGGCAGGTGGTCCGGGGCTGTCTCCACCCCAGAAGGGGGGTCAGACGGACGCTGCGCGGGGGGCTGTGACCGCCAGGTAGCCCTCGATGAGCACGGCAGCGTAGCGGCTTGCGATGTGCTGGATGAAGGCGGTGAAGTCCACGTGGGCCTGGTCATCGGCCCGGTCGGAGATGGTGCGCACCACGGCGAACGGCAGGCCATGGTCATGGCAGACCTGCGCCACGGCTGCCCCTTCCATTTCCACGGCCAGTGCGTCGGGCAATTCGGCGCGCAGGGCCTGGCTTTCTTCGGAGGAGGACACGAAGCGATCACCGCTGAGCACCAGTCCCTGGTGGAGCCTGGGTGTGGCAATGCCGAAACCGGCCAGGGTGCCGGCATCGAAGCGGTGCGGTGCCTCGGCGATCAGCGCCCGCGCCGCGGCGCACAGGGCCTGGGTCATGGTCGCATCGGCCCGCAGGCGCGACAGGCCATACAACGGCAGCTCATGCCGGGGAAAGATCGGCGAGGCATCCATGTCGTGCTGCAGCAGCTCGGTGGCCACGACGAGGTCGCCCACCCGCACGCCGCCGCCCAGGCCACCGGCCACGCCGGTGAACAGCAGGGCCTGGGCGCCAAAACGGTGGATGGCGAGCGTGGCCGTGGTGGCCGCGGCCACCTTGCCGATGCCCGAGAGCACCGCCACCACCTCGCGCCCGCCCAGGTGCCCCACCCAGAACTCGCGGCCGGCCACCCGCTCGCGCCGCTCGTCGGGCAT
>CAZKGD010000002.1:100469-113211 GCA_964552215.1 uncultured Caldimonas sp. | reverse complement strand
CGCTGGCCGGCCGCTACCTGGTGCTGATGCCCAACAACCCGCGCGGCGGCGGCGTCTCGCGCCGCATCGAGGGTGAGGACCGCGAGGAGCTGAAGGAAAACCTCGACCAGCTCGACTATCCCAAGGGCATGAGCCTGATCGCCCGCACTGCCGGCATCGGCCGCAGCGTGGCCGAGCTGCAATGGGACCTCAACTACATGCTCAAGCTGTGGACGGCGATCGACGAAGCCGCCCAGGCCGGCAAGGGCGCCTTCCTGATCTACCAGGAGTCTTCCCTCGTCATCCGCGCCATCCGCGACTACTTCACCGCGGACATTGGCGAGATCCTGATCGACACCGACGACATCTACGATCAGGCCAGCCAGTTCATGAACCACGTGATGCCCGAGATGGGACATCGCGTGAAGCGCTACCGCGACGACGCGCCGCTGTTCAGCCGTTTCCAGATCGAGCACCAGATCGAGACGGCCTTCTCGCGCACGGTGAACCTGCCCTCGGGCGGCGCCATCGTGATCGACCACACCGAGGCGCTGGTGTCCATCGACGTCAACTCGGCCCGCTCCACGCGCGGCAGCGACATCGAGGAAACCGCCACCCGCACCAACCTCGAGGCGGCTGACGAGATCGCCCGCCAGATGCGGCTGCGCGACCTGGGCGGCCTGATCGTCGTGGACTTCATCGACATGGAGGAGTCCAAGAACCGCCGCGAGGTCGAAACCCGCCTGCGCGATGCCGTGCGGCCTGACCGGGCGCGCGTTCAACTCAGCGCCATCAGCAAGTTCGGCCTGCTCGAACTCAGCCGCCAGCGCCTGCGCCCGGCCCTGAGCGAAGGCAGCCACATCACCTGCCCGCGCTGCAACGGCACCGGCCACATCCGCGACACCGAATCCTCGGCCCTGCAGATCCTGCGCATGGTGCAGGAGGAATCGATGAAGGAAAACACCGCCGCCGTGCACGTGCAGGTGCCGGTGGAGGTGACCAGCTTCCTGCTCAACGAGAAGCGCACCGAGATCACCAAGATCGAACTAAAGCAGCGCGTGACCGTGCTGCTGGTGCCCAACAAGCACCTCGAGACCCCGAACTACAAGCTCGAGCGCCTGCGCCACGACGATCCGCGTCTGGAGAACCTGCAGGCCAGCTACACGATGATCGAGGAGCCGGACGAGGAGGTGGGCATCACCCGCCGCCGCGACGCGAACGAAAAGGGCAAGTCCAAGCAGGAGCCGGTCATCAAGGGCATCCTGCCCGAGACCCCGGCACCGGTGGCCGCGCCCAAGCCGGAGGCCGCGCCGGCCGCCGCGCCTGTGGCCGCCCCACCGGTGGCTGCGCCCGTGCCGGCCAGCGGGGGCTTCTTCGGCTGGCTCAAGAAGCTCTTCGCCGGCAGCCCGGAAGCGCCGGCCCCGGTGGCGGCGCCCAAGGAGGCCAAGCCCGTGGCCAAGGAAGGCAAGGGCGAACGCGGTGAGGGCCGTCGAGGCGACGGTCGCCGCGGTGGACGCGGCGGCGAACGCGGGGAGCGCGGGGAGCGTGGCGAGAACCGTCGCGAAGGGCGCGGTGGGCGTGGTGAGGGGCGTGGCGAAGGCCGCAGCGAGGGCCGCAATGACGCACGCGCTGAAGGGCGCGGCGAGGGTCGCGGACGCAGCGGTGAAGCGCGTGCCGAGGCCGCCGAGGCCGCGCCGCGCGCCGAGAACCGCCGCGAAGGCCGCGGGGAGCCGCGTGGTGAAGGCCGTCCCGACAACCGACGCAACGCACCGCGTCCCGAGCGCGAAGCGGTGGCGGCTGCGGCGGCTCCCGAGGTCGTGGAAGACACCGCCTTTGTCGATACCGTGCCCCAGGACCAGGGAGATGCAGCGGCAGATAGCGCCCGTGAAGGCGGGCGCCGCCGTCGCCGTGGGGGCCGTGGCCGCCGCGAGCGCGAGGCCGGCGTGGAGGGCCTGGCTCCTGACCAGGATGGCGTGAGCCCCGAGGCCGCGCCGGAAACCGAGACTCCGGCCGAACCCGTGGAAGCCCAGGCACCGTCGGAGGAGATCCGCAGCGCTGATGCGCCTGAAGGTGAAGGCCGTCGCGGCCGGGGCCGGGACCGCTATCGCCGCGAGCGTCGCCCCCAGGAAGACACCGAGGAAGCCGTGGAAACCACGGTGGCTGAAGCCACAGTGGCGCCGCCGGCCGAGACGGCAGCGTACGCGGCCCCGGTGGCCCCGGTGGCTGCAGTCCGCCCCCAGCCGGTGGTGGTGCCGCGCTATGACCTGCCGCTGTCCAGCCTCAACGAACTGGCGGCCTCAGCCGGCCTGGAGTGGGTGCAGTCCGATGCGGACAAGGTCCGTGCCGCGCAGGAACTGATCGCCAGCACGCCCCAGCCCATCCATGTGCCGCGCGAGCGCAAGCCCATGGTGGCGCTGGACGAGGGTCCGCTGGTGCTGGTCGAGACCCGCAAGGATCTGGCCCAGGTCACCCTGCCCTTCGAGGCCGCCCAGACGGTCCCAACGGCCCCGGCGGCCCAGCAGCAACCCCAGTGAGCTGACTCAGGGCAGGCGCGAAAGCGCCTGCTGGTAGGGCGCGTGGTGCATCAGATCGTCCCAGGCCATCGGGGCGGCCTGGGGCAGCAGATCGACGCGGCGTGCCTCGCTGTCGGCCTGGGGCTCCCAGCGGCCCTGCTCGCGCGCGGCCCACAGTCCGTCCAGCAGGGCGTCCAGCGGCGCGCCGGCCTCCACCATGGACTGGTTGCACAGCAGCACCAGATCGCACCCAGCCTGCAGGGCGGCCACGGCCCCCTGCACGGCATCGCCCATCACGCTGGCGCCCTGCATGCTCAGGTCGTCGCTGAAGATCGCGCCGGTGAAGCCCAGCTGGCCGCGCAGGATGTCCTGCAGCCAGCGGCTGGAGAAGCCCGCGGGCAGGGCATCGACCTTGGGATAGATCACGTGGGCCGGCATCACCGAGGCCAGCGAGGTGCTCAGCCACTCATAGGGCTTGGCATCGTCGGCCAGGATGGCCTTGAGCGAGCGGCGGTCCACGGGAACGTCCACATGCGAATCGGCCGCCACGTAACCATGGCCGGGGAAGTGCTTGCCGCAGGCCTGCATACCCGCCAGCAGCAGGCCGTGCATCACGCTCTTGGCCAGCAGGGTGGCCACCCGCGCATCGCGATGGAAGGCCCGGTCGCCGATCACGCCGCTGGGGCCATGGTCGAGGTCGAGCACGGGCGTGAAGCTGAAGTCGACGCCACAGGCGCGCAGTTCCGAGGCCAGCACGTAGCCACAGGCCGTGGCCGCATCGGTGGCGCGCAGGGCATCGTCCATCCACAGCTCGCCCAGGCGGCGCATCGGCGGCAAATGGGTGAAGCCGTCGGTGCGGAAGCGCTGCACGCGCCCGCCCTCGTGGTCCACGCAGATCAGCACATCCGGGCGCAGCGATTTCACTTCCGCGGTCAGCTCGACGAGCTGGCGGCGGTCGGCCCAGTTGCGCGCAAACAGGATCAGGCCCCCGGTCAGCGGGTGCTGCAGGCGGCGGCGGTCGTTGTCGTCCAGCGCGGTGCCGGCGATGTCGAGGACCACCGGGGCGTGCTCGGGAAGCAGGCTCATCTCATTCCTTGGTTTCCACCACCACGAAGCTGGCGGCGTAGTCGGTTTCGTCGGTCACGGTCACATGGGCGCGCAGGCTGCGGGCCTCGAACCAGGCGGCCAGTTCGCCATGCAGCCGGATCTCGGGCTTGCCGCTGGGCGCCTTGACGATCTCGCAGGCGCGCCAGGTCATCGGCAGGCGCAGGCCCAGGCCGATGGCCTTGGAGAAGGCCTCCTTGGCCGAGAAGCGCGTGGCCAGGTAGCGTACGCCCCGCGCCGGCACCTTGGCCCGGCGCTGGCGGAACACCTCGATTTCGTGCGGGCCCAGCACCCTGAGCGCAAAGCGTTCGCCATGGCGCTGCAACGCCGCCTCGATGCGGCGGATGTCGCAGATGTCGGTGCCGATGCCGTAGATCACGCGCACTGCCTCGCCCGCACGGCCTCGGCCTTGAAATCGGCGATGGCCTGGCGCAGGCCCACGAAGACGGCATGGCCGATCAGCGCGTGGCCGATGTGCAGCTCGGCCACGTCGGGCAGGGCGGCGATGGCTGCCGTGCTGCTGGGCCCGGGATGTGGCGGCGGCCGGTCCCACACTGCCAGGCCATGGCCCGCGTTGGTCTGCAGCCCGAGCGAGCGGCCCAGGCGCAGGCCCTGTTCGATGCGGTTGAGCTCGGACTGCATCGCGCCCGCCTCCTGGGCCCACCAGGCCTCGGCATAGGCGCCGGTGTGGATCTCGATGCACGGTGCGCCGGCACGGGCACTGGCCTCGATCTGGGCCGGGTCGGCGCCGATGAAGAGCGAGACGCGGCACCCGGCCGCCGCCAGGCGCGCACAGGCCTCCTGCACGCGGCCGAACTGCCCCACCACGTCCAGGCCGCCTTCCGTGGTGACCTCCTGGCGACGCTCGGGCACCAGGCAGACGTGTTCCGGGCGGGTCTGTTCGATCAGGCCCAGCATCTCGTCGGTCACGGCCGCCTCGAAGTTCAGCGGCACGTGCAAGGCGGCCTTCAGCCGGCGCACGTCGTCGTCACGGATGTGACGCCGGTCCTCGCGCAGGTGGAAGGTGATGATGTCGGCCCCGGCCTCGACCGCCAGCTCGGCAGCCGCCACCGGGTCCGGAAAGCGGCCGCCGCGCGCATTGCGCAGCGTGGCCACGTGGTCGATGTTCACGCCCAGCAAAGGCGCGTTCGGGGAGCCGGAGAAGATCATGATTGCTGGAGTTCCATCAGGAGCTGGCGGGTGCGCAGCACAGGCGTGCCCAGATGATAGTGAAGCAGGCCCCGCAGCGCCGGCTTGAGGTCGGACAAGGCCTGGCGGCACACCTGCTGCAGGCCCGTCAGGCCTTGAGGCTGCGCCGAGGCCTCCAGGGCCATGTCTGCCTCCCGCAGCCAGGCCCCTCGCAGCCCGGCCTCGCCAGCGGCCGCCTCCACCACCCCGGCCTCGGCGTGCAGCGCGTATCGCCGGTCCTCGCGCACGGCTTGCAGCGTGACCGTGTCCACACCGAGCTCCGGCAAGACACCCATTTCGCGCAGCAGCACCAGCTCGAACGCCCTCAGGGCGGCCTGCACACCGGCATCATCGCCGACTGTCAGCACCGGCAGCGTGGCAGCATATTGATCGAACAGGGTCGGGTGCGGATCGCTGCGTGCCAGCAGCTTCATGAGCAATTCGTTGAGGTAGAAGCCCGTCAGCAGCGCGGCCCCCCCCATCATGGGCGCCCCCCCGGCCCAGTCGGCCGACTTGAGGGTGTGCACCTCGGCACCCTCCTCGTCGCGGCTGCTGTAGGCCACCAGCAGACGCTGGAAGGGCAGCAGCACCGGGCGCAGCTGGGAATAGGGGCGCTTGGCCCCCTTGGCCACCACCGCCACCCGGCCGTGGTGGCGAGTGAACACATCGAGGATCAGGCTGGACTCGCTCCAGTCGTAGCGATGCAGCACGTAGGCGCTTTCGCCCGTGACGCGGTGCGCATGCCGCCGCCCGCCCGACTTGCCGGTGGCCATGGTCGCTGAGCAGCTTACTCGTAGCCGTAGGAGCGCAGCCGCTCCTCGTCGTCGGCCCAGCCCGAGCGCACCTTCACCCACAGCTCGAGGAAGACCTTCGCGTCCATGAGCTTTTCAAGTTCCTGGCGCGCCTCGGTGCCGATGCGCTTGAGGCGCTCGCCGCCATCGCCGATCACCATGCCCTTGTGTGCGTCGCGCTCGACGATGATGGTCGCGGCGATACGGCGCAGCCGGCCCTCCTCCTCGAACTTGTCGATCACCACCGTGGAGGTGTAGGGCAGTTCGTCGCCGGTGAGGCGGAAGAGCTTCTCGCGGATCATCTCGCTCACGAGGAAGCGTTCGCTGCGATCGGTCAGGGTGTCCTCGTCATACCACCAGCCCTGCTCGGGCAGGTAGGGCCGCACGATCTCGAGCAGGCGCTTGACCTCCTCGGGCCGCTTGGCCGTCATGGGCACGAACTCGGCAAAGGGGTGGCGCTCCTGCATGCTCTTGAGCCAGGGCGCCAGCTCGGCCCGGCGCACCAGCTTGTCCAGCTTGTTGGCCACCAGGATGACCGGCTTCCCCTCGGGCAACAGAGCCAGCACCTTGGCATCGTCCATGCCGTAGCGACCCGCCTCGACCACGAAGAGCACCACGTCCACGTCGGCCACCGACGAGAGCACCGTGCGATTGAGGTTGCGGTTCAGGGCATTGCTGTGCCGGGTCTGGAAGCCCGGCGTGTCCACGAAGATGTACTGCGTGTCCTCCAGGGTGCGGATGCCCGTGATGCGGTGACGCGTGGTCTGGGCCTTGCGCGAGGTGATGCTCACCTTCTGCCCGACCAAGGCATTGAGCAGGGTGGACTTGCCCACATTGGGCCGTCCGACAATGGCCACCAGGCCACAACGCTGGCCGGGCACGGGGGCGGCGGGAGGCTGGTTCAGGTCTTCGAGGTTCACGATCCATCGGCGGACGACCGCCGTTCCGTTCAGAGGTGCAGGGACTTCAGGTGGGTCAGCATGGCCTGGGCGGCCACCTGCTCGGCGGCACGGCGCGAGGCGCCCTCGCCCACGCGCTCGGCCTGCAGTGCCGCCACCGTGCAGCGTACGACAAATTCCTGGCGGTGGGCCTGCCCACGGGTTTCCACGATGGCATAGGTGGGCACCGGCAGCCGGCGCGCCTGCAGCCATTCCTGGAGCTCGGTCTTCGCATCCTTGGCACCCACCTGCACGTCACCCTGGGCCAGCACCGGCTCGAAGAGCCGGCGCACCAGCGCGCCGGCCGGTTCGAAGCCGCCATCGAGGTAGACCGCCCCCACCACGGCCTCGAAGGCATCGGCCAGGATGGAGGGGCGCTGCGCGCCGCCGCTGCGGGCCTCGCCCTCCCCCAGGCGCATGCAGCGAGGCAGGTCCAGGCCCAGGGCCATGCGGTGCAGCGACTCCTGGCGCACCAAGTGGGCACGCACCCGGGACAGGTCGCCCTCGTCGCTGCGGCCCAGGCGTTCGTACAGCAGGCTGGAGATGGCCAGCCCCAGCACGGCGTCGCCCAGGAATTCCAGACGCTCGTTGTGGTCCGCGCCGAAGCTGCGGTGCGTCAGGGCGCTGCGCAGCAGGGCCAGGGTGGCAAAGCGGTGGCCCAGGCGCCGTTGCAGGGCATCCAGCGGATCGCTCACGGGGCCTGGATCCCGGCAGTCATGGGTGTCAACGCGAGGTGCCGCGGTACTTGATGAGCAGGTAGACCGGCTCGAACAGCGGAATTTCCTTGTCGTAGGCGAAGCTCACCACGACCTTCTCGTTGACCTTGGTGATCTCGAGATCCTGGCCCCCGATCGAGGTGATCGAGTACTCGATCTGCTTCTGGCGCTCGAAGGCGGCGCGGATCTCGGGTACCGTGGTCCCGCCTTCCTGGGCCACCTTGTTGATGGTGCGCTGGATGGTCCAGTATTCGTTCAGCGTGGGAAAGACGCGCATGCCGACCAGCGCGGCAAAGCCGATCACAACTGCCCAGAACAACAGGCCGATCAGGGTCACGCCACGCTGGCGCTGCCGCAGGGGAAAGGTCATCGAACTGCTCCTCGGTGTCATGACGATGTTCTGGAGGGCGGGGCCGGTCACTGGAAGAAAGTGCCAACGCGGCCGAGGTTACCGAAATTCATCCAGATCAAAAAGGCCTTGCCGACAATGTTCTGCTCAGGCACGAAGCCCCAGTAGCGTGAATCCTGAGAATTGTCACGGTTGTCGCCCATCATGAAATAGTGGCCCTCGGGCACCGTGCACACCACGCCCTCGGCGTTGTAGCGGCACTGGTCGCGAAAGGGGAAGCTGTCGATGGCCAGCATGAAGGGCGGCACGTCCTTGTTGGTCAGCACCCGATGCTCCACCTCGCCGAGCTTCTCGCTGTAGAGCTGGGCATAGCGCCGGCTGTCCTCGTCGTAATAGTCGCCCAGTGATTCCATGGGCACTGGCTGGCCGTTGATGCTCAGGCGCTTGTTGAGGTAAGCCACCTCGTCGCCCGGCACGCCCACCACCCGCTTGATGTAGTCGATGCGTGTGTCCAGCGGGTAGCGGAAGACCATCACGTCGCCACGCTGGGGCGCCTTGTTGTCGATGATCTTGGTGTGGATCACCGGCAGGCGCACGCCGTAGTGGTACTTGTTGACCAGGATGAGGTCGCCCACCAGCAGCGTGGGCACCATCGAGCCCGAGGGGATCTTGAACGGCTCGAAGAAGAAGGAACGCACCAGGAAGACCGCGCAGATCACCGGGAAGAGCCCGGCTGTCCAGTCCAGCCACCACGGCTGCATCAGGAGCTTCTGGCGGGCTTCCTCGACATTGCCATCCACCTGCGCAATGCCCTGCCCTGCCAGGGCCGCACGCCGCTGGGCATCCTGCTCGGCCAGCTGGGCCGCCGCGCGCTCGCGCTGTGGCTTGAAGTGCAAGCGCTCGGCCAGCCAATAGGCCAGCGTGACGGTCGTCAACACGAAGAGCACGAGCGAGAAGTTGCCGTGCCATTGACCAAGATACCAGCCGCCGAGGTAGACCCCCAGACAGGCGTACAGAACTGCAGTGAGCAGTGACAAAGGACTCTCCCGCCGATTGGTGTTCGTTCAGTCGTCGACCTGCAGGATGGCCAGGAAGGCCTCCTGCGGCACCTCGACCGTGCCGATCTGCTTCATGCGCTTCTTGCCGGCCTTCTGCTTTTCCAGCAGCTTGCGCTTGCGGCTGATGTCACCGCCGTAGCATTTTGCCAGCACGTTCTTGCGCAACGCCTTGATGTTCTCGCGCGCGATGATGTTGGCCCCGATCGCCGCCTGGATGGCCACGTCGTACATCTGGCGCGGGATCTGCTCGCGCATCTTGGCCGCCACCGCCCGCCCCCGGTACTGGGCCTGGGTACGGTGCACGATGATGGACAGCGCATCGACCCGGTCGCCGTTGATCAGCAGATCGACCTTCACCACGTCGGCCGGGCGGTACTCCTTGAACTCGTAGTCCATCGAGGCATAGCCGCGCGAGATGGACTTGAGCTTGTCGAAGAAGTCGAGCACGATTTCGGCCAGGGGCATGTCATAGGTGAGCATGACCTGGCGCCCGTGGTAGGCCATGTTCAGCTGCACGCCGCGCTTCTGGTTGGCCAGGGTCATCACCGGCCCCACATACTCCTGCGGCATGTACAGGTGCACGGTGACGATGGGCTCGCGGATCTCGCGGATGCGGCCGACGTCGGGCATCTTCGAGGGGTTCTCCACGTCCAGCACCGTTCCATCGTTGAGCTCCACCTGATAGACCACGCTCGGTGCGGTGGTCACGAGGTCCTGGTCGAACTCGCGTTCCAGGCGCTCCTGCACGATCTCCATGTGCAAGAGGCCCAGGAAGCCGCAACGGAAACCGAAGCCCAGCGCCTGCGACACCTCGGGCTCGAAGCGCAGCGAGCTGTCGTTGAGCTTGAGCTTCTCCAGCGCATCGCGCAGCTGGTCGTACTCGCTCGACTCGCTGGGGTACAGCCCGGCGAACACCTGGGGCTGGATCTGCTTGAAGCCCGGCAGCGGCTCGCTCGCCGGACCGGCGTTGTTGGGCTGCTTCTTCTCGACCGTGATCGTGTCGCCCACCTTGGCGGCCTCGAGCTCCTTGATGCCGCAGATCACGAAGCCCACCTCGCCGGCGTTCAGCTCGGGCCGATCCACCGACTTGGGCGTGAAGACGCCGAGGTGGTCCACCGGATACACCGCATTGGTGGCCATCAGGCGGATGCGCTCGCCCTTCTTCAGGCTGCCATCGACCACGCGCACCAGCATCACCACGCCCACATAGTTGTCGAACCAGGCGTCGATGATCATCGCGCGCAGCGGTCCGTCCGGCTGCCCCCGGGGCGGCGGCATGCGCTTGACCACCGCTTCGAGAATCTCGTCCACCCCCATCCCGGTCTTGGCCGAGCACGGGATGGCGTCGGACGCATCGATGCCGATGACGTCCTCGATCTCCTCCTTCGCCCGCTCGGGATCGGCCTGCGGCAGATCCATCTTGTTCAGGACAGGGATCACCTCCACGCCCAGGTCGAGCGCGGTATAGCAGTTGGCCACCGTCTGCGCTTCCACCCCCTGGCTGGCGTCCACCACCAGCAAGGCGCCCTCGCAGGCCGACAAAGAGCGGCTGACCTCGTAGGAGAAGTCGACGTGCCCGGGGGTGTCGATCAGGTTGAGGTTGTAGACCTGGCCGTCGCGCGCCGTGTATTGCAAGGCCGCCGTCTGCGCCTTGATCGTGATGCCGCGCTCTTTCTCGATGTCCATCGAGTCGAGCACCTGCGCCTCCATCTCGCGGTCGCTCAAGCCCCCGCAGCGCTGAATGATGCGATCGGCCAGCGTGGACTTGCCGTGGTCGATGTGAGCAATGATGGAGAAGTTGCGGATGTGCTTCATGGAACCCGGGATGTGCGGCCCGCCAGTGAGCCGCCATGCATCAGACACAGCGGAAGAGCCAACAAAAAAAAGGCGCGTCGAATCGGCGACGCGCCTTCCAACAAAAGGCTTGGCAACTGCTTTGTTGGGCTTTCATTGTAGCCAAAACCACCCCCTTGGAAACCGCGCCTGTCGCGGCTCGTGGCACGTTGCATGCCGCCAACAGACAATTTATCAACAATTTGTCCACAAGTCCTTGTGGATGAAATGGGGATAGTTGCGAGCCAACCAAGCTTCCTTCCACAGCTGCAAGGAAAGCGCATCGAACCACGCGGGATTCTACCTAAGCAGCAGTGGAATCCTCCGCATCGCGAAAATGCCCGCTGGGAGCTTTGGCAGACATGCACAGCTTATCAACATCGTCCGGTGGGCAACTCGGGGTGGAGGCAGCCCCCAAATCCTATGATGTGAAAAAACCCGGCACCCTTGTCGGATGCCGGGTCGATCGTTTTGCCAGACGGGGCGCTCGTCAGCGAGCCGGCCGGATCATCGTGTAGTGCGCCCAGGCACCCCGTCGGAAAAACACGTTGAACGGACGGGCCTTGTCCAGCTTGGCTACCACCGCTTCGAACTGGCGCACATCCGCCACTTCGGTGTTCGCGATGGCCAGGATGACATCGCCTTCGCGCAATCCGGCGCGTGCCGCGGGTCCGTCGACGGCCTCGATGCGCACGCCTCCCTTGAGACCGAACTCGGTCTTCTGGGCCTCGGAGAGGTTGGCCACCGTCAGACCCAGGCTCTGGGCCGCCCCTGAGGGTGTGCTGCTGCGAGGCTCGGCACTCGCCACCCGGCGCGGCGGCTCGGGCTCGAACTCACCCACCACGACACTGAGGTCCCGATAGCTGCCGCGACGGAACACCTGCACCGTGGCCTTGCTGCCCGGCTTGGTGTTGCCCACGATGCGTGGCAGTTCGCCAGCCTTGTCGATCACGCGACCGTCGAAGCGCGTGATGATGTCACCAGCCTCGATGCCCGCTTTGGCAGCCGGACCATTGGCCTCGACGCTGCGCACCAGGGCACCAGTGGGTTGCCCCAGCCCAATGGACTCGGCCACGTCCTTGGTGATCTGGTCGATCTGCACACCGATGCGTCCACGGATCACACGGCCTGTGGTGCGCAGCTGGTCCGCCACGCGCATGGCCTCGTCGATGGGGATCGCGAACGAGATCCCCATGAATCCACCCGAGCGGCTGTAGATCTGCGAGTTGATGCCCACGACTTCGCCACGGAGATTGATCAGAGGGCCTCCGGAGTTGCCCGGGTTGATCGCCACGTCGGTCTGGATGAAGGGCAGGTAGTCGCCGGTGTCGCGCGCCTTGGCGCTGACGATGCCCGCGGTCACGGTGTTCTCCAGGCCGAAGGGCGAACCGATGGCCATCACCCACTCGCCCACGCGCAGGCGATTGACATCGCCGATGCGCACGGCCGGCAGCCCGGCGGCGTCGATCTTCACCACAGCCACATCGGTACGGCGATCGGTGCCGACGATGCGCGCCTTGAATTCCCGCTTGTCGGTGAGGGTGACGTAGACCTCGTCAGCCCCCTCGACGACGTGAGCATTCGTCATCACGAAGCCGTCCGCGCTGATCACGAAGCCTGATCCGACCCCACGCGGAACGACCTCTTCCTGCGGCCCCGGCCCCTGGCGCGGCCCTCCCCTGGGTGCCGGTGTCCCGGGCAGAGGCACGCCGAAGAAACGCCGGAAGAATTCCTGCATCTCTTCGTCCATCTGCGGGCCTGCAGGCCCCGCCCCACCGCGACTGCGCTCGGCCGTGCGGATGTTCACGACGGAGGGACCGACGCGTTCGGCCAGATCGGCAAAATCCGGGAGCGACGCGGTTTGCGCCTGCACCGGCGGCGCCATCCACGCCGAGGCCACGGCAGCCAGGAACAGACCCATCGCCACTCGGCGAACGCGCGTGAGCATTCCGGTGTCCATAGCGATCGCAGATTTCATGTTTTCCCCTCAAGATCGGATGGCGGCGGGCGCCAGCCCGGACAGTCGGCCTACTGGGGCTTCTTGCGCTCCAGCCCACGGACGAACTCATGGAGCGTGGCCGCCGGAACTTCGCCGACAGCGGTGACCCACCAGGCCCCCTGGCGCTTCATGAGCGTGTGGGTTGCACCCATGCTCATGACCACTTCCCTGCGATGCCGTGCGGCGTCGAAGGGTTCCACGAAGATGGACACATGCGCCAGGCCGTCGGAGAAGATGGTCTGCAGCATGCTGCTGCGCTCGGCCGCCTCGGCCA
>CAZKGD010000002.1:0-100459 GCA_964552215.1 uncultured Caldimonas sp. | reverse complement strand
CCACCTGTTGAGCGCCGTCGACGGCATTGCTGCTGCGCTTGACACAGCTCACGTGGCGGAATCCCGGCACCACGCGTTGGTAGGTCCAGCCCTCGTTCTCGTAGAACGTGGGGGTCATCACCGGCCGCTCGACACGGTAGCCCTTCAGGCGTTTCAGAGGCCGGGTCACCGAGTCCGGTTGAGGCTTGACGCCGATGGACACCTCCGAAAAGGCCGAGGATTCGATGACCTCGCCCGCGGCGTTGAGCACATCGGCCCGCAGCAGCAGACCCGTGGTCTTCTCGGACCACAGGCGATAGCCATAGCGCATTGCGTCTCGCGGGATCAGCAGCAGCAGGTGAGCTTCGTGCCCGGCCACCCGGTCTACCCCTTTGCGTCGCACGTCGTAGTGTTCGACGATGCGGTCGCCGTCATGGTCGATCAGCCGCGGAAAGCTGTTCGAGGCCTCACGGCGCTCCACCAACGCAGTGCGGTTGTCAGGCCAGAGCGTGGCCACGACGTCGTTGTGCCTCAAGACACTGCGCGCCTGGCCGTCCAGGGTCTCGATGCGTTCGTACTGGTCGCCGCCATCGGCATAGTGAGCGATCCGTGCGCTCGACATCTGGCCCGCCGTACTCACCACGAAGGTGCCCTGGAAGTTGCGGGACTGCGCCGCCTCGTGGATGCGAAGCAGCCAGGAGCGCACCTCGGACTTGTCAAGCGAGGCCTCGTTCGCCGGCGCCTGAGCGGTCGCCCAGCCCGCCAGGACCAGCATCCCGGCGCCCATCCAGGGCGACAGCCAACGGCGGATCTGCATGCGCTCGCCCACCCTCAACGGCCCGGTCCTTCGTGCGCGGCATTGCGCAGGAACATCGAGGGGGCTGACCCGAGGGCGGAGCCTCCTCCGAACTGCTTGTGCGCCGCCAGGTAGTCGTCGAGGCGGGCATCGCGGATCAAGGTCTGGTCGCCATGGACCACGCGCAGTTCGGCCGCCGGTGCGGGCACAGGCGCAACCGCCGCAACGGGGGTCGCGGCAGGTTGCTGCGCCAGCGTTGCCGCAGGGCTGGCCCCCTCCAGACCGATCTCGCCGAGCCGCAGCACGATCAGCGCGCCCGCGACAGCCACCACCCCGGCTGCAGTGGCGAGCGGCGCACGCCAGGTGCGGCGTGCGGGCCGCGCACGGGGAGCCGCCGGGGCCACGACAACGGGCTCGTCTCGAAGGCGCTCGCGAACCCCTTGAAGGAAAGCATCCCCACGCGACGATCGGGCCAGGTCGTCAGACCGCATCACGTCACCGATCAGGTGGTACACATGCCAGGTCTCGCGGGCTGCGCTGCATCGCTCCGGCGGTGCGTCCTGCTGAGAGGCCAGCCATTCGTCAAACTGGGACGGCGTCGCTTCACCGTCGAGGATGGCCGACAGGCGCTCGCGCGAGGCGGCGTCATCGCCCATGTTGTTCTTCCGTTCCGCAGACATCACCACACTCCTGATCACCAACGTTTGCCATCGGGCGTGTCCAGCAAGGGACGCAGCCGCTGCGCAATGGCTTCGCGCGCTCTGAAAATTCGCGATCGCACCGTGCCGATCGGGCAGTTCATGACTTCGGCGATTTCCTCGTAGCTCAAACCTTCGATCTCGCGCAAGGTGATCGCCTGGCGCAGATCTTCGGACAAGGCCTCGATGGCCGCGTTCACGGTGGCGGCCACTTCTTTGCTGGCCAGCACGGCATCGGGGGTTTCGCCGTCGGTTAGTTCGTTTTCCACCCGGGAAGTTTCGTCCTCGTCATCGGCCGAAAATCGGGCGGATTCCGTGACCAGCGGGTCACGTTTCAGCTCCACCAGGCTCTTCTTCGCCGTGTTGACGGCGATCCGGTACAGCCAGGTGTAGAAAGCGCTCTCGCCGCGGAACTGGGGCAGGGCCCGGTACGCCCGGATGAAGGTTTCCTGCGCAATGTCCTGGATCAGGTCGGTATCGCGCACCATCCGGGCGATCAGACGCTCGATCTTGCGCTGGTACTTGATCACCAGGAGGTCGAATGCCTTCTGGTCGCCGCGCTTGACACGCTCAATCAGCAGGGTATCGGCGTCAGCGGTCATGCGGTCGAAGAGGTGGGGTCGGCCGGGGGGGCGGCATCGGGAGTGGGCGAATATACCGCACAGCGAAGATCGTGCCAGTGACGCTCCAGGCCGCCCCGTTGCACGGGCAGCCATTGAGGGCGCGAGGTGGCGTCTGCGGGGACGAGACGCAGCAGCAGCCAGGTCCCCAGGTCGGCATGGACCTCGGCGCGACCCCGTATTTCGTGACGCATTTCACGTGTCCGCCAATGCCAGCACTGGCCATCCCAGCGCAGCAGGGTCGCGCGGGCCGGCAGGTGGCCCCTCAACAGCCACCAGGATGCTGCCGCGCAGGCCATGCCCGTCGCGACCCCAGCAAAGACGCCGTTGTGACCCACCACCCATGCGGTCCAGGTCAGGGCCCATGCCGACGCCAGCAGGATCAGACCCGCCCGCCACAGAGAATGCCGGCGAACCTCCACGGCAAGCGGAGGCGCAGCACGGCGGCGCATGGGGTGAGGGTGTTGCGCAGCGGTGATGGGCCGGCGCTCAGACGCGCTTGAACACCAACGAGCCGTTGGTGCCGCCGAACCCGAAGTTGTTCTTCAGCGCCACGTCGATCTTCATTTCGCGCGCGGTATTCGCGCAATAGTCCAGGTCGCACTCCGGATCCTGGTTGAAGATGTTGATCGTCGGCGGCGAGACCTGATGATGCACCGCCAGTGCAGTGAACACCGACTCGATGCCGCCCGCCCCGCCCAGCAGATGGCCGGTCATGGACTTGGTGGAGTTCACCACCAGGCCCTTGGCGTGTTCGCCGAAGGCCAGCTTGATGGCATTGGTCTCGTTCACGTCGCCCAGGGGCGTGGACGTGCCGTGGGCGTTGAGATAGTGCACCTGGTCGGGGTTGACGCCCGCATTGCGCATCGCGGCCTGCATGGAGCGGCGCGGGCCGTCAACGTTGGGCGCGGTCATGTGGAAGGCATCGGCGCTCATGCCGAAACCCGCCAGCTCGGCGTAGATCTTTGCGCCGCGCTTCCTGGCGTGCTCATACTCCTCGAGCACCATCACCCCGGCACCCTCACCCAGCACGAAGCCGTCGCGGTCCTTGTCCCAGGGGCGCGAGGCCGTCTTGGGATCGTCGTTGCGCGTGGAGAGTGCGCGTGCCGCTGCAAAGCCGCCGATGCCCAGGGGAGACACGGTGGACTCGGCCCCGCCGGCAACCATCACGTCGGCATCGCCATACTCGATGAGGCGCCCGGCCTCACCGATGCAGTGCAGGCCGGTGGTGCACGCCGTGACGATGGCCAGGTTCGGGCCCTTAAAGCCGCACTGGATCGACACGTGGCCGGAGATCATGTTGATGATCGAGGCCGGCACGAAGAACGGGGAAATGCGGCGCGGGCCGCGGGCGCTGAGTTCCTGCTGCGTTTCCTCGATCATCGGCAGGCCGCCGATGCCCGAGCCCACCATGCAGCCGATCCGCTCGGCCAGCTCCTCGCTCAACGCCTCCCCCATGGGCAGGCCTGCATCCCGCACGGCTTGCAGCGAGGCTGCCAGGCCGTAGTGGATGAAGGTGTCCATGTGGCGGGCTTCCTTGGCCGGGATGTAGTCCTCGATGCTGAAGCCCTTGACCTCGCCAGCAAAACGGCAGGCGAAGTTCGAGGCATCGAACCGGGTGATGGTGTCGATGCCGGACTGACCGGCAACCAGATTGCGCCAGGACTCGTCCACCGTGTTGCCCACGGGGGTGACAAGCCCCAGGCCGGTGATGACAACGCGGCGACGGGTCATGTGAGGCAGGGAAGTGCGAACAGGAACCCAGGCAGGCCGATCAGGCCTTCTGGTGCTTCAGGGCGTAGTCGATGGCGAGCTGCACCGTGGTGATCTTCTCGGCTTCCTCGTCGGGGATCTCGATGCCGAACTCATCTTCCAGGGCCATCACCAGTTCCACGGTGTCCAGCGAATCAGCGCCCAGATCGGCGACGAAAGCCTTCTCGTTGGTGACCTCCGCTTCCGCCACGCCGAGTTGCTCGGCAATGATCTTCTTGACGCGTGCTTCGATATCGCTCATGACTCCTCCAGGAGGGTTTTCCAAAACAGCCCGTGATTCTACGACCGTTAGGGTGACAACTCTAAGCACCCTGACGACCGGGGTCCCGGACGGGCTCGAACCGGTCGGCGCCGCCTGCGCGGCACCTCAAGACCAACATCAATTCATGAACATGCCGCCGTTGACGTGCAATTCCGCACCCGTCACATAGCCGGCCTGCGGCGACGCGAGGTAGGTCACGGCATGGGCGATGTCCTCGGGGCGGCCCAGGCGGCCCAGGGGGATCTGACCCATCAGGGCCTGGGTCTGCTGCTCCGACAGTGCCCGGGTCATGTCCGTCTCGATGAAGCCCGGGGCCACGCAGTTCACCGTGATGCCCCGGCTGCCCAGCTCCCGGGCCAGCGAACGGGTCATGCCGGCCACGCCGGCCTTGGCCGCGGCGTAGTTGGCCTGGCCGGCGTTGCCGCTGGCACCCACCACGGAGGTGATGCTGACGATGCGGCCGTAGCGCTGCTTCATCATCGGGCGGATCACCGCGCGGCTCAGGCGGAACACCGCCTTGAGGTTGGTGTCCAGCACGGCATCCCAGTCCTCGTCCTTCATGCGCATGGACAGGGTGTCGCGCGTGATGCCGGCGTTGTTGACCAGCACGTGCAGCGCGCCGTGTTCCTTCACGATGGCATCGACCAGACCCTCGACGCCGGCGGCGTCGTTCACGTCGAGCTTCTGGCCGCGGCAGCCCGGAAAGGCCGCCAGGGCCTCGGAGATCGTGGCCGCACCGGCGTCGGTGGTGGCCGTGCCGACCACCTTGAGCCCCTGCTGGGCCAGCTCGAGCGCGATGGCGCGACCGATACCGCGGGTGGCGCCCGTGACCAGGGCGACCTGGCCCTTGAAGGCAATGTCGTTCATGCGAGGAATTCCTTCACTTCGGCCAGCGTGGCCGGATCGTAGAGCGCGGCGCTGGCCATCTCGGCATCGATGCGCTTGACCATGCCGGCCAGCACCTTGCCCGGACCGCATTCGACCACACGGGTGGTCCCGCGCGCCTTCAGCGCCTGCACGCACTCGACCCAGCGCACCGGCCCGAAGGCCTGGCGGTACAGCGCGTCGCGGATGGCGTCGGGTTCGGTCTGCACGGCCACATCGATGTTGTTGACCACGGGAATCTGGGGGGCCGCCAGGCTGACCTGGGCCAGGCGTTCACGCAGGCGTTCGGCCGCGGGTTTCATCAGGCTGGAATGGAAGGGTGCCGACACGGGCAGCGGAAGGGCCCGCTTGGCGCCCGCAGCCTTGAGCACCTCGCAGGCCTTCTCGACGCCGGCCTTGCTGCCGGCGATCACGGTCTGCTTGGGGTCGTTGAAGTTCACGGCCTCGACCACCTCGCCGCTGGCCGCAGCCACTTCGGCGCAGTGACGACGCACCTCGTCAGCCTCCATCCCCAGGATGGCGGCCATGCCGCCAGTGCCCACCGGCACCGCCTCCTGCATGGCCTGTGCGCGAAAGCGCACCAGGGGCAGCGCCTCGGCCAGGCTCAGGGCGCCAGCCGCGACCAGGGCGGTGTACTCCCCCAGCGAGTGCCCGGCCAGCAGGGCCGGTGCGGCGCCGCCTTCGGCCCGCCAGGCGCGGTAGCAGGCGATGCCCGCCACCAGCATCACGGGCTGGGTGTTGGTCGTGAGGTCCAGAGCCTCCTTGGGCCCGTCGGCGATCAGCCGGGCGACATCCTCGCCCAGCGCCGCGCTGGCCTCTTCCAGCGTCTGGCGCACGGCGGCGTGATCGCCCCAGGCATTGAGCATGCCCACGGCCTGGGAACCCTGACCGGGAAACACGATGGCGAAAGTGCTCATGGGGTTGGACGTTGCAGAGAGAGATGGATGAGAAATCAGGACGGCGCCAACGTGGAGCGCTCAGAAATCCAGGAGCACGGCGCCCCAGGTGAAGCCCCCGCCGACGCCTTCGAGCATGAGCGTGTCCCCGCGGCGGATGCGCCCCTGACGCACGGCATGGTCCAGCGCGAGCGGGATGGAGGCCGCCGAGGTGTTGCCATGCTCGTCGACAGTGACCACCAGCTTGTCCATCGGCAGCTTCAGCTTCTTGGCCGTGCCCTGCATGATGCGAATGTTGGCCTGGTGCGGGATCAGCCAGTCAATGTCCGTGTCCTTGCGGCCCGCCTTCTCGAGCACCGCGCGGGCCACCTCGTCCAGGACCCGGACGGCCAGCTTGAACACCGCCTGGCCGTCCATCTTCAGCAAGGGGTCGCCCAGCACCTGGCCGCCGCTGACGGTGCCCGGCGTGCACAGCACCCCCGAATGACTGCCATCGGCATGCAGCTCGGTGGCCAGGATGCCCGGCTGATCGCTGGCCTCCAGCACCACGGCACCGGCACCGTCGCCAAAGAGCACGCAGGTGGTGCGGTCCTTGAAGTCGAGGATGCGGGAAAAGACCTCCGCCCCCACGACCAGGGCGCAATGCGCAGACCCTGCCTTGATCATGGCATCGGCCACGCTCAGGGCATAGACAAAGCCCGAGCACACGGCCTGCACGTCGAAGGCCGGGCAGCCCGCCACGCCCAGCTTGTGCTGCAGCAGGCAGGCGGTGGACGGGAAGACCATGTCCGGCGTGGACGTGGCGACGATGATGAGGTCAACGTCGGCGGCTGAGCGCCCGGCGGCTTCCAGCGCATGCCGTGCAGCCTGCAAGGCCAGGTCGCTGGAGGTGACCTCGGGAGCGGCGAAATGGCGGGCGCGGATGCCGGTGCGTTCGACGATCCACTCGTCCGAGGTCTCGATGCCCTGGGCGGCCAATTCGGCCGCGAACTCGGCATTGCTCACGCGGCGCGGCGGCAGGTAGCTGCCGGTGCCGGTGATGCGGGAATAGCGTTGAGAAGAAAGGGTCATGCCGTCTTGGCGACCGGCCCCGGCGCTGCAGCCTCGTCCGTGGACGGCAGGGCCTGCAGGGTTTCGACGATCCGATCGTGCACCCGGTCGAGCAACCGGTTTCGGGCCGCATCATACGCCCGATTCAGGGCCTGCTCGAACGCGAAGGCGTCGGCCGAGCCGTGGCTCTTGAACACCAGGCCGCGCAGGCCAAGCAGGGCCGCACCGTTGTAGCGACGGTGATCGACGCGCTTCTTGAAGTGATTTAGCACCGGAAGCGCGACGATCGCCGCCAGTTTCGTGAAGATGTTCCGAGTGAACTCCTGCTTGATGAAGCTGGAGAGCATCGAGGCCAGACCTTCGGCGGTTTTCAACGCCACATTGCCCACGAAGCCGTCACACACGACGATGTCGGTCCGGCCGGTGAAGATGTCATTGCCTTCCACGTTGCCATAGAAGTTCAGATGACCGTCATTGGCCGCCGATCGCAGCAGTTCGCCTGCCTTTTTGATGGTTTCGCTGCCCTTGATGGCTTCCTCGCCGATGTTGAGCAGACCCACGCTAGGCTGGGCCTTGCCCTCGACCGCACTCACCAGGGCACTGCCCATCAGCGCGAATTGCAGCAGGTGCTCGGGCTCGCAATCGACGTTGGCGCCCAGGTCGAGCACCGTGGTGTAGCCGTCCTTCTGGTTGGGCATCACCGTGGCGATGGCCGGGCGGTCGATGCCCTGCAGCGTCTTGAGCACATAGCGCGACACCGCCATCAGGGCACCGGTGTTGCCGGCCGAGACACAGGCATCTGCAGCGGCCTGGCCGCCCTCGCCCGGCTTGACTTGGCTGATGGCCACGCGCATGGACGAATCCTTCTTGCGACGCAGCGCCACTTCGACCGGATCGTCCATCTCGACGACCTCGCTGGCCTCGACGAGCGTGCAGCGCGACCAGCCGCGCGCAGGCGCCAGCGCCTCGGCGCGGCCGACGAGGATCAGTTCGGCCTGCGGATGAGCAACCAGAAAGGCCTGGCAGGCCGGCAGCGTGACAGCCGGACCATGGTCGCCGCCCATGCAGTCGACGGCCAAGCGCACCGTGGCGCGCGCAGCGTCGGATACCGCCATGATTCCTGAGGGAATCAGGCGTCTGCCTTGGTCTTCAGGACCTTGCGGCCGCGGTAGAAACCGTTGGGGCTGATGTGATGACGCAGATGAACTTCGCCCGTGGTGGGCTCGATCGCGGTGCCCGGATTGGTCAGGGCATTGTGCGAACGGTGCATCCCACGCTTGGAAGGCGACTTTTTGTTCTGTTGAACGGCCATGGCTCGCTCCTTGGAAAACCCGCGATTCTAGCACGGCCCGGATCGGCCCCGCCAGTGCTCAGGTGAGATCGCGCTTGAGGGCCGCCAGGGCGGCAAAGGGGTGCGGACGCTCGGCCGGCGCCTCGTCCGCAGCCGGCGCCTCGGCCAGCCCGGCCGCGGGATGACGGCAATCCTCGTGCCGGGGGACCAGGGGCAGGGCCAGCAGGAGTTCGTCCTCGACCAGTTCCCGCAGGTCGAGGCTGCGGCTGAGCACGAGGATGTCCTCTTCCACTTGCGCGTCGAGCTCGGCTGCCTCGTTTTCGTTGCGCACGAAACGGAAACTGCGATCGATCTCGAGCGGCACCTCCATGGCCTGCAGGCAACGCTGGCACACCAGGCGCACGGTGGCGCGGGCACCGAGATGCAGCCAGACCTCGGCCGGTGCGCCAACGCGTTCGAAGCGCTGCCCGCCGGCCTGCCACTGGACTTGCCGGCCCGCTGGCGCTCCGCCCTCGGCCTGGCTGTCGGCCAGGCGTTCAAGCGTCTCCAGCGGCCAGACACCTTCCAGCGTGCCACCGTCGCGCGCGAGGCGCTCGACATCGAGGTGCAGGGGATCGAAAGGCTTGGCCGCGCTCATGTGGGCAGTGTAGCCCGAGGGCGAGAGACAATGCCGGCCATGTCCCTGCCTGCCCTGCCCCGCCCCCTGATCCTCGGCTCGACCTCGGCCTACCGCCGCGAGTTGCTGCAGCGCCTGCACCTGCCCTTCGAGGCCGCGGCCCCCCAGGTCGACGAAACCCCTCAGCCGGACGAGCCGCCGGCCGCGCTGGCGCTGCGGCTGTCGCTCGCCAAGGCCCGTGAGGTGGCCGCACGCCACCCCGAGGCGGTGGTGATCGGCTCGGACCAGGTGGCCGACCTGGACGGACAGCCCCTGGGCAAGCCGGGCACCCCTGCGCGTGCCCTGGCCCAGTTGCGCCAGATGAGCGGGCGCCGCGTGGTCTTTCACACGGGGGTGGCCGTGGTGTGCCGGGCCACCGCCTTCGAGCGGGCCGTGCTGGTGCCGGTGACGGTGCGCTTTCGCCCCCTGAGCGATGAGGAGATCGGGGCCTACCTGGCGGCCGAGCAGCCCTACGACTGCGCCGGGAGCGCGAAGGTCGAAGGCCTGGGCATCGCCTTGCTGCAGGCGGTGGAGAGCGACGACCCCACGGCGTTGATCGGGCTGCCGCTGATCCGCACCTGTGAGCTGCTGCGTGCGGCCGGCATGCCGGTGCTGGGGAGAGTGACATGAGCGCACCGACGCCCGGCACCGGCACCCTGTGGCTGGTACCCACCCCGCTGGACTTCGGCACCCTGGACGCGGCCGGTGAAGCGCCCGACCTGCGCGACGTGCTGCCGATGGGCACGCTGCAGACGGCCGCCCGGCTGACGCACTGGGTGGTGGAAAACGCCAAGACCGCACGTGGATTCCTCAAGCGGGTGCAGGCGGTGGTGCCACTCGCCCAGCCGCTGCAATCGCTGCAGATCCAGGAGCTGCCGCGCCCGCCCAAGGGGCAGCGTGGGGCGGCACCCGCCCTGCCCGACGCCCTGCTGCAACCGGCCCTGCAGGGGCAGGAAATGGGCCTGATGTCGGAAGCCGGCATGCCGGCGGTGGCCGATCCGGGCGCCGAGCTGGTGCGCCGCGCCCATGCCCTGGGCCTGACCGTGATGCCGCTGGTCGGCCCGTCGGCGTTGCTGCTGGCGGTGGCGGCCAGCGGCATGAACGGGCAAAGCTTTGCCTTCGTGGGTTACCTGCCGGTGGACGAGACCGCGCGGGCCTCGCGCATCCGCGAACTCGAGGGCCTGTCGCGCAGGCTGGGGCAGACCCAGCTCGTGATCGAGACGCCCTACCGCAATGCCGCCCTTTTCCAGGCGCTGCTGCAGCACCTGCAGCCGACGACGCAGCTGTCGGTGGCTTGCGGCCTCACCTTGGCGAAGGGCTGGAACCACAGCGCGCCGGTGGCGCAGTGGCGCGAGGGACAGGGCCGCGCCGGGCAGCGCCCGCCCGCCGACCAGCCCACCGTCTTCGCGTGGCTGGCCCGCTGAATCCCCTCAGGCCGCGGGCTTCTTGCCGCCACTGCCGCCCAGCAGCGTGGCCACCTTGCGCTTGGGACGGATGTAGGCCGAGAGCGACTTCGGGCTGGGCGCGGGGGCGACACTGCGTTCGCGCTCCCAGGCGGGCGGCTCGTTGGCCGCAGCCGGCGGCTCGTAGGGCTTGTTGAAGATGGGGTCGCTGGGGGCGGAGCGCGACGGCGCATAGCGGGGCGGCGCGACGTCCCGGGGAGCAGCGGCCGCCGGGGTGTCTTCGTCGTCACGACGACGGGGCCGGCGCGGACGATCGTCTTCCAGGTCCAGCGGCTCGATCTCGATTTTCTTCTTCAGCAGCTTTTCGAGTTCGGCCACGAGGCGCTGGTCGCTGCGCGACACGAAGGACATCGCCAGACCCGATGCTCCGGCGCGGCCCGTGCGGCCGATGCGGTGCACGTAGTCTTCGGCATTGAAGGGGATGTCGAAGTTGAAGACAGCCGGCAGATCGGCGATGTCCAGGCCGCGTGCGGCCACGTCCGTGGCCACGAGCAGCTCGACCTCGCCGCGCTTGAAGGCGTCCAGGGCCTTGAGGCGCTCGTCCTGCGACTTGTCGCCGTGCAGGGCGGTGGTCTTCAGGCCGTCGCGCTCCAGCGAGCGGGCCAGACGGGCCGCCCCCAGCTTGGAGTTCACGAAGACGATGGCCTGGGTGATGGCGCGTTCGCGCAGCAACTGGCGCACGGCGCGGCGCTTGTCGTCATCGTCGACGCTGTAGAAGCGCTGCTCCACCGTGGTGGCCGTGGCATTGGGACGGGCCACCTCGACCAGCTCCGGGTCCTGCAGGTAACTCTGCGCGAGCTTCTTGATCTCGGGCGAGAAGGTGGCCGAGAACAGCAGGGTCTGGCGCTGCTTGGGCAGGTAGCTCAGGATGCGCTGCAGGTCGGGCAGGAAGCCGATGTCGAGCATGCGGTCGGCTTCGTCGAGCACCACGTATTCCACCTGGCCAAGGTTGCAGTTCTTGGCCTGGATGTGGTCGAGCAGGCGGCCGGGCGTGGCGATCAGCACCTCGACACCGGCCTTGAGCTCGGCTTCCTGGGGCTTCATGTCGATGCCGCCGAAGACGCAGGCCACGCGCAGCTGCGTGTGGCGGGCGTAGGCCTTGACGTTGTTGGCCACCTGGTCGGCGAGTTCGCGCGTGGGCGCCAGCACCAGGGCGCGCACCGGGTGGCGGGCCGGCGACATGCTCGCGTTCTGGTGGCGCAGCATCTTCTGCAAGAGCGGCAGCGAGAAGGCGGCCGTCTTGCCGGTGCCGGTCTGGGCCGCGCCCATGACGTCGCGGCCGGACAGGACGATGGGGATCGCCTTGGCCTGGATGGGCGTCATGCGGGTGTAGCCCTGGTCCGCGATGGCTTTCTGGAGCAGCGGGTCGAGGGGCAGAAGCGAGAACTGGCCGGGCTCGGCGGTTCCGGTGGAAGGGTCGGTCATGACGCCGATTATCCGCCACCCGGCGGCAGACCAGCCGTCGGGACTTGACAAGGCCCCGGATCGGCGCTTTGCGCGGACGCGCCGGCAGGCTGATATTCGGGCACGTGGCTCCTGAGCCAGGCCCGCACTTCGCGGTCGTCGCCCTCGGCCAGCAGCTCCACCGAGCGGGCCAGGTCGGCCACCCAGGTTTCGTCATCGCGCCGGCCCAGGCGGGCGATGCGCAGGCGCTCGAACCGCGTGGGCAGCGTGGTGTCGGCGTCGGCCAGCAGTTCCTCGTAGAGCTTCTCGCCGGGGCGCAGGCCGGTGTAGACGATGGGGACCTCGTCCAGGCTGTGCCCCGACAGCCGGATCAGGTCCTGGGCCAGCTGGGCGATGCGCACCGGCTCGCCCATGTCGAGCACGAAGACCTGGCCCGATTCGCCGATCACCGCGGCCTGGATGACCAGGCGCGCAGCCTCGGGGATGGTCATGAAGTAGCGGGTGATCTCCGGGTGGGTGACGGTGACCGGCCCGCCCTGGGCGATCTGGGCCTGGAACTTGGGCACCACCGAACCGCTGGAGCCCAGCACGTTGCCGAAGCGCACGGCCATGAAGCGCGTCGCATGGCCCTGGGTGGCGAGCTGGGAGAGCACCATCTCGGCCGCGCGCTTGGTGGCGCCCATCACGTTGGTGGGGTTGACCGCCTTGTCCGTGGAAATGAGCACGAAGCGCGCCGCCCCGGCCTCGGCGGCGGCGCGGGCGGCGTTGAGCGTGCCCAGGGTGTTGTTGCGCAGGGCCGCCCAGGCGTTGTGCTCCTCGGTGAGGGGCACATGCTTGTACGCCGCCGCGTGGAAGACGATCTGCGGCCGCCAGGCCAGGACGCTGCGGCGCAGCTGGGCGGCATCGCGAACGTCGCCGAGCAGGCGCACCAGCGGGATGTGCGGGAAGCGCTGGCCGAGCTCCTGCTCGATGGCATAGAGTGCGTACTCGCTTTGCTCCAGCAGCACGAGGCGCGACGGGCCGTAGTGGGCGATGCGCCGGCACAGCTCGGACCCGATGCTGCCACCGGCGCCGGTGACGAGCACCGTGGCGCCGGACAGGGCGTCGGCGATGCCGGCCTCGTCGAGCCGGACCGGCTCGCGGCCCAGCAGGTCTTCCGCCTCGATCTCGCGCACCCGGCCCACCTGCGAACCCTCGATGAGCTCCTGCATCGTCGGCACGGTGAGCACCGGCAGGCCGCTGCCGCTGGCCAGTTCGATGACGCGGCGGCGCTGCGGCAGGCGCAGCGAGGGCATGGCCACGATGAGGTGGGTGGCGCCCAGGCGGGCGGCGTGCTCGTTCAGGCTCGCCAGCGGCCCCAGCACCGGCACACCGCCCAGCCGGGCGCCCTGCTTGGCCGGATCGTCATCGAGCAGGCCCAGCACCACATAGCCCTGGTGCTGGATGCCCGCCAGCAGCAACCGCGCGGCCTGGCCGGCACCCAGCACCAGCGCCCGGCGCGGCGCCTGGCCGCCCAGCGACAGACGCTCGCGCAGGTGCTCGTAGAACATGCGGTAGGCGATGCGCACCGCGATCAGGCCCATCAGCGTGACGAGGGGATGCAGGGCCAGCACCGAGCGCGGGATCTTGCTCCAGCCCGCCATCAGCACCACCACCGCCGCGACGAGACCCGCGCCGGCACAGGCCCAGGCCAGGCGGCGCACCTCGGCAAAGCCGGCAAAGCGCCACATCGCCTGGGGCACACGCATGAGCACGAGGGCCAGCAGGTACAGACCGATCACGCCGGCCATCACCCAGACGTCGTAGTCGGCGCGGGCACTGATCCAGCGCTCGAAGCCCAGGCGGAAGAGGTAGGTGAGATTCCAGGCCGCGGCGATCACCACGGCATCGATCAGCAGAGACAGACCTTGCCGGTGAGGCCGCACACGCGCGAGGCCTTGTTCGATGGCGAGCCAGACGCGGGTGTCCATGCTCAACGCCCCATCGCCAGGGCGCGCAGGGTGCGCCACAGCACGCGCAGGTCCAGGGCCAGCGAGGCATGGTCCACGTAGTGCTCGGCCTGGCGCAGCTTGGCCGGCAGGATTTCCTCGACATAGGTGCGCTCGGGGTCGCTGGAGCGGCCCAGGCGCTCGCTTTCGTCGAGGTGGGCGAGCGAGGCCGGATCAGTGAGGCCGGGGCGCACCGACAGGAGCTTCTCGCGCAGGTGATCGGGATAGTGCGCCACGTAGCGCGGCACCTCGGGACGCGGGCCCACCAGGCTCATCTCGCCGCGCAGCACGTCCAGCAGCTGGGGCAGCTCATCGAGCTTGTGGCGGCGCAGGACCTGGCCGGCGCGTGTGATGCGGGCATCCTGGCCCACCGTGAGCGGCAGTCCGGCCAAGGTCGTGTCGTGCACCATCGTACGGAACTTGTGGATGCGAAAAAGCCGTCCGCCCCGGCCCACACGCTCCTGGCGGAAAAAGACCGGCCCGGGAGAGTCCAGCTTGACCCACAGCGCCAGGGCCAGCAGCAGCGGCGACAGCAACACCAGACCCAGCAGGGCCGCGGTGACGTCGAACAGGCGCTTGAGCATGCTCACGCCCCAAGCGCCTCGTGCAGGGCGGCCACCACGCGATCGACGTCGGCCTCGCACATGCGGGTGTACAGCGGCAGGCTGAGCATGGCCTCGAAGGCGTGCTGGCTGTGCGGGAAGCGCTCCGGGCGCAGATCGTAGCGCTCGCGCCAGTAGGGGTGCAGGTGCAGCGGGATGTAGTGCACGCTGCAGCCGATGCCCGCGGCGTAGAGGCGATCGATCAGGGCGTCGCGCCCGATCGGCGCATCGTCGCGCAGGCGCAGCACGTACAAATGCCAGGCGTGGCGCTCGCCGGCCGGGGCCCGAGGGGGCAGGATCACCGGCAGGCCGGCCAGGGCGGCGTCGTAGCGCGCAGCCAGGGCCTCGCGGCGCTGCTGGAAAGCATCGGCGCGTTTCAGCTGGTGCAGGCCCAGGGCGGCGGCGATGTCGGTGAGGTTGTACTTGAAGCCGGGCGCGACGATCTCGTAGTGCCAGCTCGGGCGCTTGGCGGTGAAGCGGTCGAAGGCGTCGCGGTCGATGCCGTGCAGGCGCATCACGCGGGCGCGTTTGGCCAGTGCTTCGTTGCGCGTGACCAGCATGCCGCCTTCGCCGGTGGTGATGGTCTTGTTGGCATAGAAGCTGAACACGGTGGCGTCGCTGTCGAGCGTGCCCACGAGCCGGCCGCCGCTCGTGGTGGGCAAGGCGTGGGCGGCGTCCTCGACGATCTTCAGGCCGTGACGGCGCGCGATGGCGGTGAGCGCGGGCATGTCGGCCGCCAGGCCGGCGTAGTGCACCGGCAGGAGGGCCTTGGTGCGTGGCGTGATCGCGGCCTCCACCGCGGCAGGGTCCAGGTTGAGGGTGGCCGGGTCGATGTCGACCAGCACGACATCGGCTCCCAGGTAGCGCACGACCTCGGCGGTGGCGGTGAAGGTGTGGGTGGTGGTGATGACCTCGTCGCCGGGGCCGATCCCCAAAGCCTCCAGCGCCAGGTGCAGGCCGGCCGTGGCGGAATTCACCGCGACGCAGTGCAGACCCGCATCCCCCAGGTAGGCGGCGAAGGCTTCCTCGAAACGGCGCGCCTTGGGGCCGGTGGTGACCCAGCCCGAGCGCAGGGTGTCCACCACCTCGGCAATCTCCTCTTCGCCGATCTCGGGCAGGGCGAAAGGCAGGAAGGGCGTGTCGGTGGCATTCATGCGGGTTTGGCGATCCAGGCCAGGAGGTGGGTGCGTAGCAGCGGCACCGCGTTGGCCACAGTGTAGGCAGACGGGTGCAGCCGCACGAGAGCGCGGGCCAGCGGCGGAGCGAGCGTGAGGCGGCGGGCTTCGATCTGCCCCTGAGGGAAAAGCGCACGCACCCGCGTCAACGGCACGCCGCGCACGTCCGGGTTGCGCGGGTTGTTCACGGTGAAGTCGTACCAGAGCACGCCGCCGCCCGGGCGCACCCAGCGCCACATCGCGTCGGCCAGGGTCTGCTGGGCTGTGTCGTCGAGCAGGGAGGAGAACACCGTGGATTGCAGCACCACGTCCTGGCTGGCGGGCGCGATGGGTGCAGCCCCCGCGTCGCCCTCCAGGACGCGCAGGGCCGCCGGCAGGCGCTCGCGCGCGCGCGCGGCCCGCTCGACCAGCAGCTCCAGGCCGGTGAGATGGGCGGGGTCGAAGCCGAGCTGCAGCGCATCGAGCAGCAGGCCGCCCGTGCCGCAGCCAACCTCGACCAGGCGGCGCTGTGACAGGTCATGCCAGCCCAGCCGCCGGAACAGGGCGGCGATGGCGCGCTGGCGCTCCTGCCAGGCCGCCAGGGCCGCCGGGTTCAGCAGGCTGTAGCGGGGGTCTTCGGGCGTGCGGCGGGCATAGCGCGCGCGCACGGCGTCAAGTTCGTCGAGTGGGGTCATCGCATCCTCAACGGCTGAGCCGCCCCATGCGTGCACGGGGCCCCTGCCCGCGCCAGGCATCGAACACCCCCAGCAGGAAGCCCAGGCCGTAGCCCAGGTGGCAGGTCGGGATCACCAGCGGCAGCCAGGGCCCGTGTGCCCAGCGGGTCTGCGCGGCGATCGCGAGCGAGGCCACCAGCACCCCGGCCAGGTAGAGCCCGGGCAGCAGGGCCGCCATCCAGCCCGCGCCTCCCATCAGGGCCAACACGGCACTGAGCGACAGCCCCAGCACCAGCCCGCCCGGCAGCCAGTGGCGCAGCGAAGCTGCCCCCCCGTGCTTGCGGATCACGAAGGGCTTCCAGTAGCCGTACTGCTGGTACTGCCGCCACAGGGCCGCCAGCGAATCGCGCGGGCGGTAGGCGGATCGGATGTCGGCGGACTGCCAGATCCGGCCGCCGCCGCGCGTGATGCGCAGGTTGTGTTCGTCGTCCTGGTTGCGCACGAGCGTCTCGTCGAAGTCGCCGAAGCGTTCGAAGGTCACACGCGGCCAGCAGCCCAGGTACACGGTGTCCACCCAGCCGCTGTACTCAACCTGGCGCGAGCGGGCGCCGCCGGCCAGCCAGCGCGACTGGAAGGCTGCGGCAATCGCCGAGGACAGGCCCCCATCGCCTTGCGCCCGCCAGGGGCCGCCGACGTTGTCCGCCCCGCTGGTCTGCAAGGCCGCGAGGCATTGCGCGACGTAGTCGCCGGCATAGGTGGTGTGCACGTCCATGCGCACGATCACGTCGCCCCGGCTGGCCGCCAGCGCACGGTTCAAGCCAGCGGAGACGATGCGCTGCGGGTTGTCGACCACCTGCAGTGAGAAGCGTTCGGCGCGCTCGTCCAGCCAGGCGCGGCTGCCGTCGTCGCTGTCGCCGTCGGCCACCAGCACCTCCATCGTCCAGCCCTCGGGGAGCTGCTGGGCCCGCAACGAGGTGCAGAAGGCCTCGAGGTGGGCACGCTCGTTGCGACAGGGCACGATCACCGAGACGATGGGCATCAGCGGCCTCTCTGGCCCAGCAGCTCGCGGTAGAGCGCAGCCATGCGGTCCATCTGTTCGTCGCGCGACACCCCGGGCACCACACGACGACGGTTGTGGCGTCCCATGGCCTCCAGCACTTGCAGGTCCCCGGCGAGTTCGACCAGGGCCTGGGCCAGGGCCGCGCCATCGCCCACCGGCACCCGGCGCCCGCCGCGGCCATCGACCCACTGTCGGTTGGCCGGCAGGTCGCTGACGACCACCGCCAGGCCGGCGGCCATGGCTTCCAGCAAGGCCACCGAGGTGGCGTCGCTCTCGGGCACCGAGACGGCCAGATGGGCGTTGCGCACGATCTCGGCCAGGCGGTCTTCATCGACCCGGCCGTGCCAATGCACCACACCTTGCAGGCCCAGCGATTCGGCCTGGGCGCGCAGCGCCGACTCCTGCGGGCCGCCGCCGCACAGGTGCAGTTCCACGGGAAGCGCCGGCCGGCGCTCGCGCAACTGGGCCACGGCGTGCAGAACGAGGTCGATGCGGTAGTTGGGCTCCCAGTTGCGCGGGCTCACCAGGCGCAGCGGGCTCGGCGCCTTGTGGACCGCGACGAACTTCGTCGTGTCCACCCCCCAGAGCACCTGGTGCAAGGCCGCGCGCGGGCGGTAAGCAGCAATGGCCTCGAGCATGTCCCGACTGTCGGCGGTGACCAGGTCGGCGCGGCGCAGCGTCCAGCCGGTGAGCGCACGCACCAAGCGGCTCTGGCGCGGGCTCACCAGCACATCCGAACCCCAGGCCGACAGCACCAGGGGGTGGTGGCCCACGCCGGCCGCCCAGAAGCCGTAGGAGGTGAGGTAGTGGCCGTGCACCAGGTCGGGCCGCAGCAAGCGCGCCAGCGCGCGCACGCGCGGCAGCGCAGCAAACCAGGGCCAGCGGCCGTCCGGGGTGTCGAGCGCGTGCACCTCGGCGCCCGGCACCTCGCCCTCTTGGCGAGAGATCACGCTGCAGCGAAAGCCGCGCTGCGCGATCGCCCCCACCCAGCGGCGCGTGTGCACACTGGTGGCATCGGCCACGAACACCAGGTGGGGGTCGCTCATCGCCCAGGCCAGCCCTGGCCGCAGTAGGTGGCTGCCGCCTCCGGGTGGCGCTCGATCCAGGCGGCGTCGCCGTCGCGCACGTCGCCGATCACGCGGGCCGGCTGGCCGCCCAGGATGGCGTAGTCGGGGAACTCGCCGTTCACGTAGCTGAAGGCGCGCACCAGCACACCCCGGCCCAGGCGGCTGCCGGGCATCACGATGCTGTTCGCGCCGATGAAGCAGTAGGGCCCGATCACGGTGGGTTGGCGCACGAAGCCCAGGGGCTGCGGGTCGCCGAAATAGTCGCGTCCCATCAGCCGGGTGGCGCGATGGCTGGAGTGCGTGAGCACCGACACATGATTGGTGATCTGCGTGCCTTCGCCGATCGTGAGGCCGCCCGACGCGTCGATGAAGTTGTGATGCCCGATGAAGACATGGTCGCCGAGGTCCAGCCGCTCGGGGCTTTCCAGCTCGGTGGTGCTGCCGATGCGGGTGTGGGCCAGCCAGGCCCCCGAGGGGTGGCGATGGCCGTAGAGCATGCGCGGGCGCAGCCACGCACGCAGGGCTCGGGTGATCCAGGACTTGATGGACATCGTGTCAGAGGGCAGGCGCACAGTCTACCGGGACGGCCGCAGCAGGTCGCGCCAGCGCAGGCCCGCATGCCGCCGGAACAGCGCGAGGCCCCAGGTGATGGCCAGCCCATACGATAGCGAGGTGGCGATGGCCGCGCCGGTGGCGCCCAGGCGGGGCACGAGCACCAGGCAGGCGCCCACGTTGATCAGCAGCGACACCCCGGCCACCGCGGCCGACAGGCGCGGCTTGCCCAGGAAGTTGGTGTAGTAGGCCGACAGCGTGGACGCGCAGCCATAGGCCCACACGCCGGGCAACAACCACAGCATCAGCGGCACGGCGTCGGCATAGGGCTCGCCCAGCACCCGCGGCAAGCCCCAGGCCGACAAGCCGACGAGCACCGGCGAGGCGATCAACAGCACCGCCAGGTTGACGTGCATCAGGCGCACGGTCAGCTTCGCGGCCGCCTCACGGTCGGGCTGGCCGATGCGGCCATACGCGGCGGCACTCACCGAGGACGAGATGAACCACAGCAACTCGGTCACCGTCACCGCGATCGCGTAGACGCCGGTGGCCGACAGGCTGCCGAAGGCTTCCACGATGAAGAGGTCGATGCGGTAGTTGAGCCAGCTGATGAGGTTGGTCAGGCCCAGCACGGTGCAGAAGCCCGCCTGGCTGCGCCAGGCGGGCCAGTCGGGCGCGCGGCCGCGCTGGTCGCGCCACGCCCAGGCCGCCCCGGCCAGGCCCACGAGCATGCGGGCGCCCAGCCAGACCATCATGACGGCCCACAGGGTCACGGGCTGTCCGGCCAGCGCCCAGGCCCCGAGCGCGAGCAGCGCCACCGCGGGGGGCGCAACGGTCAGGGCATTGATCGGCCCCATGCGGCCAAGCCCCAGGTACAGGCCCGACACCGTGGGCGTGAGCAGCAGCAAGGGCGCCGCCAGGGCCAGGGCCGGCAGGTAGCGGTAGGCCGGCGCATCGGCCAGCGCCCCGCCCGCGGCCCAGAACACCAGCGCGCCCACGCCGCCGGCGCCCAGCGCCAGCACCAAGGCCCCGCCCAGCCAGCGCGCGGCCGCTTCGCGGTGATGGGACACCTGGCGCGCCATCACCAGGCCGAAGCCGGAGAAAAGGGCGGCATAGACCGCCTCGGTGGCCACCAGCAGCGAGAACACCCCTTGCTCGGCCGGCCCCTGGCGCGCCGCCAGGGCCAGCAAAGCGAGCCCCAGGCCCACGGCGGACAGCCTCGCCAGGAAGTGGCTGAGGGCCGAGCGGGTCAGGGAAGCAGGCATCGAGTGGACACAGAGGGACAGCGCGGGGGCGGATCGGCGGGATGATACGGGGCCGGTCGGGCCGGCGCCGGCCCGGTAAAATCGCGCGTTTTCCCGCCTTCCACCCCCCACCATGACCGACCGCGCGACGCCTGCCGCCGCCGAGGCTGCTGCCCCGGCCACCGACACCAACCAGCTGATCGCCGAGCGCCGCGAGAAGCTCGCCGCGATCCGTCAGCAGGGGGTGGCCTTCCCGAACGACTTCAAGCCCCAGCACCGCGCTGCGGCCCTGGTGCAGCAGTACGGCGAGATGCCGAACGAGGCACTGGAGCCGCTCAAGCTCAATGTCAGCGTGGCCGGGCGCATGATGCTCAAGCGCGTGATGGGCAAGGCCAGCTTCTGCACGCTGCAGGATGCCAGCGGCCGCCTCCAGCTGTACGTGACGCGCGACGGCGTGGGCGAAGAGGTGTACGCCGCCTTCAAGCACTGGGACCTGGGCGACATCCTCGGCGCCGAAGGCCAGCTCTTCAAGACCAAGACCGGTGAGCTGTCGGTGCTGGTGACGCGCCTGCGCCTGCTCACCAAGAGCCTGCGCCCGCTGCCGGACAAGTTCCACGGCATGACCGACCAGGAACAGAAGTACCGCCAACGCTATGTCGACCTGATGACCGACGAGGATGCGCGGCGCCGCTTCGTGGCGCGCAGCAAGGCCGTGAGTTCCATCCGCGAGTTCATGACCGGCCACGGTTTCCTGGAGGTGGAAACGCCCATGCTCCACCCCATCCCGGGCGGGGCGAACGCCAAGCCCTTCGTGACCCACCACAACGCGCTCGACCAGGAGATGTTCCTGCGCATCGCGCCGGAGCTCTACCTCAAGCGCCTGATCGTCGGCGGCTTCGAGCGGGTATTCGAGATCAACCGCAACTTCCGCAACGAAGGCATCTCGGTGCGCCACAACCCCGAGTTCACGATGATGGAGTTCTATGCGGCCTACTGGAACCACCACGACCTGATGGACTACACCGAAGCGCTGATCCGCCAGGCCGCATGCGACGCGACCGGCTCGGCCACGCTCACCTACCAGGGCCGCGTGGTCGACCTCGCGCAGCCCTTCGCGCGCCTGAGCATCCGCGATGCCCTGCTCAAGCACGCCCCACGCCTGAACGACGCCCAGCTCGACGACCCGGACTATCTTCGCGCAGAACTCAAGATCCTGGGCAAGGAAGCGCCGGCCCACTGGGGCCTGTCGCAGCTGCAGTTCGCCGTCTTCGAGGAGCTGGTGGAAGACAAGCTCTGGGAGCCCACCTTCATCATCGACCACCCGGTGGAGGTGTCGCCGCTGGCACGCGCTTCCGACACCGACCCCACCAAGACCGAGCGCTTCGAGCTGTACGCCACCGGCCGCGAGATCGCCAACGGCTTCTCGGAGCTCAACGACGCCGAGGACCAGGCCGCCCGATTCCACGCGCAGGTGGCCAACAAGGACGCCGGCGACGAAGAGGCCATGTACTTCGACGCCGACTTCATCCGCGCGCTCGAATACGGCATGCCCCCGACCGGGGGTTGTGGCATCGGCATCGACCGGCTCATCATGCTGCTGACCGACAGCCCCAGCATCCGCGACGTGATCCTCTTCCCTGCCCTGCGCCGGGAGCACTGACCAGCACGACCATGGCCCGCGCCGAACGCCCTGACACGCTCGCTGCCGTCGAGGCAGCGGTGTGGCAGGAACTGGCCCGGGCCGCGCATGACAAGCACCACACCTGGCGCACGCCGGTGCTGGCCACCGGGCTGGCCGACGGGGCCGATGCCCGCGTGGTGGTGCTGCGCGAGGTCGATGTGCAGACCCGCACCCTGGTCTTCTACACCGACACCCGCTCGGGCAAGGTCGCCCAGTGCCTCGAGCAGCCCACCGCCACCGTGGTGATGTGGTCGTCTGTGCTGGGCTGGCAGCTGCGCTGCCGCGTGCAGCTCAGCCTCGACACCCAGGGCGTGAGCGTGCTGTCGCGTTGGGCGCGGCTGAAGCTTTCGCCGGCGGCCCAGGACTACCTCTCGCCGCTGCCGCCGGGCAGCGTGATCGACGACCCGGTGCGCCCTGCCCTGCCCCGTGACGATCGTGGGCACTTCGGCGTGCTCTTTGCCCGTGTGGACAGCCTGGACTGGCTGGAACTGCACCGCGACGGCCACCGCCGCGCCCGCTTCGACGCCGACGGCGCACGCTGGCTGCAGCCCTGAGACCCCCCGATCGCTGCCTCAGGGCTGGCGCAGGAAGGACGCATCCAGCGAACGTGCCAGCAGGGCGCGGCTGTCCTCCAGATGAGCCCGCGTGGTCACCGACCCGCCCGGGCGGCGCACCGCCTGGTCCAGCTCGGCCAGCAACTCGCGTGCAAGCAGGCGCTGCAGGCTCAGCGCATCGGCCGGCAAGGGCCCCGAACCGCGCGTGAGCAGCGCCGACAGCCGCTGCAGATGCTCGCGCTGCAGCTGGCGGCGCAGCGGGGCGATCTCGCCCCCGCGGCGCAGCTCACTCCACACGGCCGCCTGCAGGCGCCGGTACACCTCGTCCAGGCCCATCACCCGCTCGCCTGCGCCCGCGTAGAGCGGCGTCTCCAGCACGCGCGTGGCCGTGCCCGCGCTCATCAGGCGGTCGAGCACGGTGGCCTGCACGCTGCGCACCAGCTCGGGCACCGACACAGGCCCGGCCACGTTGCGGTCGAGGTAGTCGGTGGGCAGGCTGCGCAGGAACTCGGGGCGGAAGCGGAAGTTGTCCTCGCTGAACAGATGGCGGGTGAGGAAGGTGAGCGCGCGGCGCTGCTCGGCCGCCGCCACGGGCGTGTAGGTGGGCCGGGCCTGCGGCCCCGGCAGGTCGCGCACCTGCACCATGCCGCCCACGTACTTGGCGGCCAGGTCGGCCGACGTGCGCAGCGGCCCGAAGCCACTGAGCATGGCCCGCCGCGCGCGCAGCGGGTCCTCGCCTTCCTGCGCTTCACGCGCCTGCACGCGCTGCCACAGTTCCTGCGACAGCACGAGACGGCGCTCGTAGTAGGTCAGCGGGTCGTCGCCCAGGTCGAAGCGGTTGGCCAGCGGATCGAAGCTCTCGATGCCCCCCAGCCCACCCGCATCGAAGTCGTCGGCATAGGCCAGCGCGGGCTCGGAGCTGCGCGCGGCAATGCGGGCCAGGCCCTGCGCCTCCTCGTCGCCGGCGAAGGGCCGGTAGGCGTATTCGATGGCCCAGTAGTCGTACGGTCCCAGCGTCGTGTTGACGATGGCGCCCTGCGGCTGGCCGGCGGGGGCAATGTTGTAGGCGTTGTAGTCCATCACCGAACCCGAGGTCCCGCGCGCCGCGGTGTAGGCCGCGTCGCCCAGGCGAGCGAAGGACACCGCCGTGGAGGCCTTGAAGTTGTGCTTCAGGCCCAGGGCATGGCCCACCTCGTGCATCACCACGTCCTTGATCACCGCCTGCACGAAGGCCTCGGCCTGGGGGCCGTCCGGGGCGATGTCGCCGCGCGCCTCCAGCAATTCCCAGGCGAACTGGGCTTCGGCGGCCACTTCGCGGGCGTAGTGGCAGGCCGCTGGCGCCCCCTCGCCGCGCCAGGCGGCCGTCAGCTCGGCCAGGCGTTCTTCGCTGCTGCCGCGCGGGGTGTCGACGATGAAGCGGCGGGCGCCCCGCGCGAACAGGTCGGCGATCGTGATGTCGGCATCGAGGATCTCGCCGGTGCGCGGGTCGGCATGGTGGGGGCCGCGGGCCGAGGCCGCATCGATGCCGACGTACCACCGGATCGAGGCATGCCGCGCATCCATGTTGTCCCAGTCGGCATCGTCGGGCTGCTGACGGGCCTCGATGGCGCCCACGAAGCCGATGCGCTCGAAAGCGAGGTTCCACTCCAGCACGCCGGCGCGCACGGCCTCTCGGTAGCGCTCGGGGATGTTGCGGTCGAGCCAGAAGACGATGGGCTCGCGCGGCGGCGAGCGCTCGGCCATCGGGTCGGCCTTCTCCAGTCGCCAGCGCGCGATGTGGTGCACCCGCGGCTGGAGGGGCAGGTCGCGCGTGAGGTCGGTGTGGGCATGGGTGAAGTGGCCCAGGCGCGGATCGGCCGGGCGAGGCTGCATCGCCTCGCCGGGCAAGGCAAGGAAGTTGTAGACCAGATCGACGAAGAAGCTGCGGGCGTCAGGCAACACCGTGGGTGGCGAGGGCCGGGCCGCGGCCGCGGGCCCGTTCGCGGCCGGCGGCAGCACGGGCAGGCGCGGCACCGTGTGATGCTGACGCACCTGCACCGCCGTGAGCCGCTCGGACTGGCGCACCCGCTCGATCTGCGAATTGGCACGATCCAGCGTGTAGCTCAGGCGGAAGGCCGACTCGATCGCGCTGCCATAGCCGGCGATGTCGCCCAGCAGGAAGCTCGCATCCACCAGCACCGCCTGATGCTGCGGATGCGGCGCACTGGCCAGCGGCAGCGCGGCGAGCAGACTGTCGGAATAGCCCTCGCGCACGGCGCGGCTCAGCGCCGCGTCACCATCGGCCCGCACGGCGGTGTTCAGCGCGATGAGCTGCAGGCGATCGCCCACACGACGCCACTCCACCAGCCAGCTGCGCCCCATCTGACTCGCGTACAGGCCACGCTGGCCCACCGAGCCGGCGATGTTGATGCTCAGCAGGAAGGGCTGCCCCAGCCGGGCCGGTGCGAGTTCGATCCAGACCTTGTCGTCGCGGCGCCAGGTGGGCAGGTGGCCGTCCTCGCGAGTGGCCCCCTTGACGACCTCGGCAAAGGCTTGTGGGCTTCCGGGGGCCGGGCGCGCTGCGGGCGGCGACGCGGGCGCTGACGCAGGCGCTGAGGCCGCGTTGGCCGGCGCTGGCGGGGTGCTGGCGCAGGCCCCCAGGCTGAGGGCCAGAGCTGCCGGCATCACGACCCGCCAGGCGGGCCGAAGGAAGAGGTCTTTCGCATGCATGGCCACATGATGCCGCCTCGTCCTCGCTCCGGCGCTGCCCAGGTGCAAAACCCTTCACGCTCGGCCCCAGTGCAAACCCGCAGTCGCGGCCCGAGCCGGTGGCACCCGGCTTAGACTGCAGCGCTTTGCCGACGGCCCTGCTGTTCCGATGTCCCGCCGCGACCTGCTGTATCTCCATGGCTTCCGCTCCTCGCCGCGCTCCACCAAGGCGCAGCAGATGGGTGCGCTCATCGCGCAGCGGCAGGCCCTGGGCGAGGATTGGCACTGGGCCTGCCCGCAGCTGCCCCCCTCGCCTGCCGAGGCCTGGTCGCTGATCGAGCGCCGCTTGTCGGCCCTGCCAGAACATCGGCGTGCCGTGATCGGCTCGTCGCTTGGCGGCTTCTACGCCACGGTGGCGGCCGAACGCTTCGGCTGCCCGGCCGTGCTCATCAACCCGGCCGTGGACCCGGCACGCGACCTGGCGCGCTACATCGGTGAGATCACCGCCTGGCACAGCGAGGAACGCTTCTGGTTCCGCGCCGAGTTCATCGACGAGCTGCGCGCGCTGACGCCCGGCGCCCTCACTCGGCCCGAGCGCTACTTCGTGCTCGTCGCCCAGGGTGATGAAGTGCTCGACTGGCGCGAGATGGCCGGCCGCTATGCCGGCACGCGGCTCACCGTGCTCGAAGGTGGCGACCACGCCTTGAGCAGCTTCCCCGATCACCTCGACAACATCCTCTCCTTCCTGGACCACTCATGAGACTGCACGACAAGACCGCCATCATCACGGGCGCCGCCCAGGGCATCGGCCTGGCCACGGCTCTCAAGTTTGCCGCCGAAGGCGCCCGCGTGATGGTGTGCGACATCCGGCGCGAAGCCGTCGACGCCGCGGTGGCCCAGTGCCGCGCACTGGGCGCCCAGGCCGAGGGCCAGGTGGTGGATGTGACCTCGCGCGAACAGATCGACGCGATGGCCGCCGCCACGCTCGCGCGCTTCGGCCGCATCGACGTGCTCGTCAACAATGCCGGCATCACCCAGGACGCGCGGCTGCAGAAGATGACGCTGGAGCAGTTCGACCGTGTCATCGACGTGAACCTGCGCGGTGTCTTCCACGGCGCCCAGGCGGTGCTGCCCGCCATGCTGGAGCAAGGCGCCGGCGTGATCCTCAACGCGTCCTCCGTGGTGGGCATCTACGGCAACTACGGCCAGACCAACTACGCCGCCAGCAAGTTCGGCGTGATCGGCTTCACCAAGACCTGGTCGCGCGAACTCGGGCCCAAGGGCATCCGCGTCAATGCCGTCGCTCCGGGCTTCATCGAGACGCCCATCCTTGCCACCATCCCTGACAAGGTGCTGGCCGCCATGCGCGAGGATGTGCCGCTCAAGCGACTGGGCCGACCCGAGGAAATCGCCAACGTCTATGCCTTCCTGGCCAGCGACGAGGCCTCCTACGTCAACGGCGCCGTGATCGAGGTGGCCGGTGGCATGACCGTCTGATCCCGGCCCCTTTGGCGAACAGGCGACAATCGGGCCATGTTCGCCCTCTATGAAGACGCCGGCAAATTCCTGGCCGGCCGCGTGATGTCCCAGGCTGATGCCTCGATGCAGATCGAGCTCGACTCCGGCAAGCGCGTGAAGGTCAAGTCCGCCCACGTGCTGCTGCAGTTCGAGCAGCCCGCGCCGGCCCAGCTGCTCGCGCAGGCCCAGGCCCTGGCGCCCGAGATCGACCTCGACCTCGCCTGGGAATTCGCCCCCGCCGATGAATTCGGTTTCGCCGACCTCGCCCGCGACTATTTCGACGCCAGCGCCGGTGTGGTCCAGCAGGCCGCGGCACTGCTGCGCCTCTTCGAGGCGCCGCACTACTTCCGCCGCGTGGGCAAGGGCCGCTTCAAGAAGGCCCCGGAGGAGATCGTCAAGGCGGCCCTGCTGGCCATCGAGCGCAAGCAGCAGCAGCAGGCCCAGGTCGAGGCCTGGGCCACCGAACTGGCCGAGGGCCGCTGCCCCGAGCCCGTGCGAGAGCAGCTCTACAAGATCCTTTTCAAGCCCGACAAGAACGCCCTGGAATACAAGGCCGTGGTCGAAGCCAGCAAGCGCGCTCACCAGGCGCCGCTCGACCTGCTCAAGGCGGCCGGGGCCATCGACAGCCCCTACCAGTTCCACTGGCGGCGCTTTCTGTTCGAGCATTTCCCCAAAGGCTATGGTTTCCCCGCCCTCGCCGCCCCGCCCATCTCCGACGAGCTGCCGGTGGCCGCGGTGCAGGCCTTCAGCATCGACGATTCGGCCACCACCGAGATCGACGACGCGCTGTCGGTGCAGGGCCTGGGCAGCGGCACCGTGGTGTTCGGGGTGCACATCGCCGCGCCCGGCCTGGCCATCGCCCCGGGCGATGCGCTCGACCAGGTGGCACGCGGGCGCTACTCCACGGTCTACATGCCGGGCTACAAGATCACCATGCTGCCCGACGAGGTGGTGCAGACCTATACCCTGCAGGAAGGGCGCGACTGCCCCGCGGTGTCGATCTACTTCACGCTCGACGAGGCCACGCTGGAGGTGCGCAGCCAGGAGACGCGCCTGGAGCGCGTGCCGATTGCCGCCAACCTGCGTCACGACCAGCTGGACGGCGTGATCACGGCCGACACGCTGACCGGCGCGGCCCCGGCCGCCTACCCCTTCCCCACCGAACTCGCGTTCTGCTGGCGATTGGCGCAGCACCTGAAGGCCCGGCGCGAAGTGGTGCGTGGCAAGCCCGAGACCTTCACACGGCCCGACTACAGCTTCAAGCTCGACGACCACGACGGCAGCGAGCCCACCGGCCGCGAAACAGTGCGCATCAGCACGCGCAAGCGCGGCGAGCCGCTCGACCTGATCGTCGCCGAGGCCATGATCCTGGCGAATTCCACCTGGGGCGGCTGGCTCGCCGAACTGGGGGTGCCCGGCATCTACCGCAGCCAGGCCAGCCTGCTGCCCGGCGTGAAGGTGCGCATGAGCACCAAGCCCCTGCCCCACGCCGGCATGGGTGTGAAGCAGTACACCTGGGCCACCTCGCCGCTGCGCCGCTATGTTGACCTCGTCAACCAGTGGCAGATCATCGCCTGCGCCCGCCATGGCCGCACCGCCGCGCTGGCCGCGCCCTTCAAGCCCAAGGACGCCGAGCTCTTCTCGGTCATCTCCGGCTTCGATGCCGCCTACACCGCCTACAACGACTTCCAGCACGGCATCGAGCGCTACTGGACGCTGCGCCATCTCGCCCAGAACGGCGTGCAGGACCTCACCGCCGCGGTGCTCAAGGACGGCCTGGTGCGCGCCGACACGCTGCCCTTGGTCTTCCGCGCCGCCGGCACCGAGAACCTGCCGCGCGGCACGCATGTGCGCGTGCGCATCACAGGGCTGGACGAACTGACTCTCGACGTCCACGCCAACCTGATCGATCGTCTTGACGAGGTCCTGCCCGAGGCCCCGGAGGAAGAGGTTGACGAGGAAGAGAGCGCCGGCCCGCTGTCGCTCGCGATCGACCTCAGCGAGGGCGACAATGCAGCGTCCACCGAGCCGCCCCCCGCGGCGGCCTGATCCCACGCGCCCATGCTGAAGAAGTTCACCACCTTGCAGATCGCCCTGGCCATCTCGCTGGGGGTGCACGCCATGCTGCTCACGGTCCGCTTCGTCGACCCGGAGGCCTTCAACCGCGTGTTCGAGGACACGCCGCTCGAGGTCATCCTCGTCAACGCGCGCTCCACCGAACGCCCCGAGCGCGCCCAGGCCATCGCCCAGGCCAACCTCGCCGGCGGTGGCAATGTCGAACGCGGCCGTGCCACCTCGCCACTGCCGCCCTCGGCTGTGCTGGCCACCGGCAACGCGTTCGAAGATGCGCAGCGCCAGATCGAGACGCTGATGGAACAGCAGGAGCGGCTGCTGGCCAGCCTGCGCCGGGAACTCGCCACCCTGCCCCTGCCCGATCCGCGCAGCGACAGCGGCAGCCAGGATGCGCAGTCGCAGGAAGAGAAGCGCCGCCAGCTGCTGCGCATGCTGGCCGAGATCGAGAAGCGCATCAACGAAGAGAACGCCCGCCCGAAGCGCCGCTACATCAGCCCCAGCACGCGCGAGGCGACCTATGCGATCTACTACGACCAGCTGCGCCGCAAGATCGAGGACCGCGGCACGCGCAATTTCCCTGAACACCAGGGCAGAAAGCTCTACGGCGAACTCACCATGATCGTCACCGTCGATGCCCTGGGGCGGGTGGTCGAGACCGAGATCGTGCAAAGCTCCGGCCAGTCCGTGCTGGACCGCCAGGCCGTGGCCATCGTGAATGCGGCCAGCCCCTTCGGCAGCTTCAGCAACGAGATGCGGGCCAAGGCCGACCAGATCGTCGTCGTCTCGCGCTTCCGCTTCACCCGCGAGCAGGCCCTGGAAACCACCCTCACCGGCAACTGATGCACAGCGCAGACCGACCCGACCGCTACGCGGTGATCGGCCATCCCGTGGCCCACAGCAAGTCGCCTCTCATCCATGCCCGCTTTGCGGAGCTGACAGGGCAGCATCTCGTGTACGAGCGCGTGCTCGCGCCGCTCGACGGTTTTGCGCCCACAGTGCGCGACTTCGCCGCCGCCGGCGGCCGCGGCTGCAATGTCACCGTGCCCTTCAAGTTCGAAGCCTACGATCTGGCTGCGCAGCGCAGCGAGCGCGCCACGCTGGCCCAGGCGGTCAATACCCTGCGTTTCGATGCCGACGGCTGGTTCGGCGACAACACCGACGGCGCCGGGCTGGTGCGTGACCTGCAGCACAACGCCGGCATCGACCTCGCGGGCCGCGACCTGCTGCTGCTGGGGGCCGGCGGCGCCAGTGCCGGCGTGCTGGGCCCGCTGCTGGCCGAGCGCCCCCGCCGCCTGGTGGTGGCCAACCGCAGCCTCGACAAGGCGCAGGCCCTGGTCGCCCGCCATGCGATCTGGGCGCACCGGCACGGCGTGGCGCTGTCGGCTGCCGGCCTGGAGGATTGCGGCACCGGCTACGCCGTCGTGCTCAACGGCACTGCCGCCAGCCTGCAGGGGGCCGGCAGCCCCGTCCCCGCAGCGGTGCTGGGTCCGGGGGCCCTGGCCCTGGACATGATGTACGGCCCCGCCGCCGAGCCCTTCCTGCAATGGGCCCGGGACCACGGCGCGGCGGCCCGCGACGGCCTGGGCATGCTGGTCGAGCAGGCGGCCGAGGCCTTCCAGGTCTGGCGTGGCATGCGCCCCCCCACCGCCGAGGTCCTGCGCGAACTGCGCGCGGGCCTGGCCGGCTGAGGAGCGACCGATGCGCGCGCTGCTCACCTGGGCCTGGCGCCTCACCGCGCTGCTGGTGATCTGCGGCCTGTCGCTGCAGCTCTACTTCCTGGCCCGCGTGGCCCTGATGCTCGTGGTCGACCCGCAGTCGACCACCTTCCAGCGCACCCAGGCCTGGCGCATCACGCTCGAACAGGGCCGCCTGCCCTGGCGCCAGGAGTGGCGCGACTACGACCGGATATCCGACCACCTCAAGCGTGCCGTGATCGCCTCGGAAGACGCGAGCTTTGCCGACCACGACGGCGTGGACTGGGAGGCCATCGAGAAGGCCTGGGAGCGCAACCAGCAGGCGCAGGAGCGGGCCGCCAAGCTGGCCGAACGCCGCCCGGCTGCGCCAACGCGGCCCGTGCGCATCGTCGGCGGCTCCACCATCACCCAGCAGCTCGCGAAGAATCTCTTCCTCTCCGGCGAGCGCAGCTTCCTGCGCAAGGGGCAGGAGATCGTCATCACCTACATGCTCGAGCACGTGCTGGGCAAGCAGCGCATCCTCGAGATCTACCTGAACAACGTGGAGTGGGGGGAAGGCGTCTTTGGCGCCGAGGCCGCCGCACGCCACTACTTCCGCGTCGGCGCCGACCAGCTCACCCCCTGGCAGGCGGCCCGGCTGGCGGTGATGCTGCCGGCGCCTCGCCGCTACGAACAGCGCCCCAACTCGCCCTACCTGCAGCGCCGTGCGCAGACCATCCTGGCCCGCATGGGGGCCGTCACCCTGCCGTGAACCCGGCGGCCCGTTCCCGGTCTGACATCTCATGCGAACCACCCCCCTCACCGCCGAGATTGCCGCTGCGGCCGCCCGCCTCATCGTGGAGGAGGGCATGGAATACGGCCCGGCCAAACGCCGCGCGGCCAAACTCGTGGCCCCGCGCACCCGCGGCCCGGTGGATCTGCCGGACAACACCTTGGTGGAGGACGAAGTCCGCGCCTACATCGATCTGTTCTGTGCCGACACCCAGCCGGGCGAGCTTGCCGCCCTGCGCGCTGTGGCCCTGCGCTGGATGGAGCGCCTGAGCGAGTTCGAGCCGCACCTGACCGGTGCCGTGTGGAACGGCACCGCCACCCGCCACAGCGACGTGTGGATCAATCTCTTCTGTGACGACTCCAAGTCGGCCGAAATCGGTCTGTTGAACCTGCGCATTGCCTACGATGTAGGCCAGACGATCGGCTTTCGGGGCGAGACGGTCGATGTCCTCACGGTGTCCGACCACCACGAATCCCTGGGCCAGCCCGTGCTCGTGCACCTGAGCCTTTACGACCGCGATGACTTGCGCGGTGCGCTGCGCCGTGATGCCCGGGGCCGGGCTGAGCGAGGTCCGTTGGCCGCTGTGCGCACCCTGATCTCCCCGCCCACGACCTCATCATGAACCGACGACACTTCCTCTACTCTGCTGCGGCCGGCGGCGCCGCCCTCGTGGCTGGCGCGGGGCTGGCCTGGTGGCGCCTGAGCCCGGCTCCTGCAGCCGACGGTGCGGTGGCCACTCTCCTGAACCAGACCTTCGAGACCCCCACGGGCTCCACCCTGGCGCTGCGCCAGTTCGCCGGCCGCCCGCTGCTGGTCAACTTCTGGGCCACCTGGTGCCCGCCTTGTGTCAAGGAGATGCCCGAGCTCGACCGCTTCTTCCTGACCCACCGCAACCAGGGCTGGCAGGTGCTGGGCGTGGCGATCGACCGCCCGGATGCCGTGCGGGACTTCCTGGTCCGCGTCCCGGTGAGCTTTCCCATCGCCATCGCCGGCTTCGCCGGCACGGAGCTCGGCAAGGCGCTGGGCAACACCGCCGGAGCCCTCCCGTTCACCGTCGCCCTCAACGCCGCTGGCGAGATCACCCATCGCAAACTGGGCGAAACGAGCTACGATGAATTGTTGGAGTGGGTCACACCCCGCGCCTGAGCCCGCGGCCGGGGTGGCCGCCCGGACCAGCCGCAACCATTGAAACAATCTCTCGACTTCTGACGCCTTTTGCGCGTAAAGTCACGCCTTCGTTACCAGAACTGGGCCGAAGAGCCTGACTTTCATGGCGATCCTCATTCTTCACGGTCCCAATCTCAACCTGCTCGGCACCCGCCAGCCCGAGATCTATGGCGCCACCACACTGGCGCAGATCAACGAAGATCTTGGCAAGTTGGCGGCAGATCGCGGACACAAGCTGGAATGCTTCCAGAGCAACCATGAAGGTGCATTGGTCGATCGCATCCAGGCGGCGCGCTCCGATGGCACCCGCTTCATCATCATCAACCCGGCGGCCTACACCCACACCAGTGTGGCCATCCGGGACGCGCTGGCGGCCGTGGACTTGCCCTTCATCGAGGTCCATCTGTCGAACATCCATCGCCGCGAAGCCTTCCGGCATCACTCTTATATGTCGGAGCTGGCCGAGGGCGTGATCTGCGGCCTGGGGGCGGCGGGCTACCGCTACGCCCTCGACCAGGCCTGCGAGCACCTCGCACGCGCCCGGGCCTGATTTCGCATTGCAAAAACATCTCGGCGCACAATGCGCGCCGCTCGATACATACGACGTGACGTCTGCTGGAGAACAACATGGATCTACGCAAGCTGAAAACCCTGATCGACCTGGTGTCCGAATCGAACATCTCGGAACTGGAGATCACCGAGGCTGACGGCAAGGTCCGCATCGTCAAGTCCGATGGCCACGCAGCAGCGCTGACGGCCATGGCCCCCGTGATGGCCGCCCCGGTGGCGGCTGCCCCCGCCGTGGTGCCTGCGGCGGCCGCTCCCGCAGCGGCTCCGGCGGCTCCGGCCGCCCCCGCCGAGCCGGCCGGTCATGCGGTGAAGTCGCCGATGGTGGGCACCTTCTATCGCTCCTCGAGCCCCGGCGCCAAGGCCTTCGTGGAAGTGGGCCAGCAGGTGAAGGAAGGCGACCCGATCTGCATCATCGAGGCCATGAAGATCATGAACGAGATCGAGGCCGACAAGTCGGGTACCGTCACCCGCATCCTGTGTGAGAACGGCCAGGCCGTGGAATACGGTCAGCCGCTGCTGATCATCGAGTGAGGCGCACTCGATGTTCAAGAAGATCCTGATCGCCAACCGCGGGGAGATCGCCCTGCGCATCCAGCGCGCCTGCCGCGAGATGGGCATCCAGTCCGTGGTCGTCTACTCCGAGGCCGACCGCGATGCCAAGTACGTCAAGCTGGCCGACGAGGCCGTGTGCATCGGTCCGGCGCCGTCCGGCCAGAGCTACCTGCACATGCCGGCCATCATCTCGGCCGCGGAAGTGACCGATGCCGAGGCCATCCACCCGGGCTATGGCTTCCTGTCCGAGAACGCCGACTTCGCCGAGCGGGTCGAGCAGAGCGGCTTCACCTTCATCGGCCCCACGCCCGAGTCCATCCGCATCATGGGCGACAAGGTCTCGGCCAAGGCGGCCATGATCAAGGCCGGCGTGCCCTGCGTGCCCGGCTCCGAAGGCGCCCTGCCCGAGGACCCGAAGGAGATCATCCGCATCGCGCGCTCGGTGGGCTACCCGGTCATCATCAAGGCCGCCGGCGGCGGCGGTGGGCGCGGCATGCGGGTGGTGCACACCGAGGCGGCCCTCATCCACGCCGTGCAGACCACCCGGGCCGAGGCGGGCGCCGCCTTCAACAACCCGGCGGTGTACATGGAGAAGTTCCTCGAGAACCCCCGCCACATCGAGATCCAGGTGCTGGCCGACCAGCACCGCAATGCCGTCTACCTGGGCGAACGCGACTGCTCGATGCAGCGCCGCCACCAGAAGATCATCGAGGAAGCGCCGGCCCCGGGCATCCCGCGCCGCGTGATCGAGCGCATCGGCGCGCGCTGCGCCGACGCCTGCAAGAAGATCGGCTACCGCGGTGCCGGTACCTTCGAGTTCCTCTACGAGAACGGCGAGTTCTACTTCATCGAGATGAACACCCGCGTGCAGGTGGAGCACCCGGTGACCGAACTCGTGACCGGCATCGACATCGTGCAGATGCAGATCCGTGTGGCCGCCGGCGAGAAGCTGCCCTTCTCGCAGCGCCACATCGAGATGCGCGGCCACGCCATCGAGTGCCGCATCAATGCCGAAGACCCCTACAAGTTCACGCCCTCGCCCGGACGCATCACGATGTGGCACGCCCCCGGCGGGCCCGGCGTGCGCGTGGACACGCACATCTACACCAACTACTTCGTGCCGCCCAACTACGACTCGATGGTGGGCAAGATCATCGTGCACGGCGACACGCGCGAGCAGGCTCTGGCCCGCATGCGGATCGCCCTGTCGGAGACGCTGGTGGAAGGCATCCTCACCAACATCCCGCTGCACCGCGAGTTGATGGTCGACTCGAAGTTCATGGAAGGCGGCACCAGCATCCACTACCTGGAAGGCTGGATGTCCCAGCACCAGCGCTGAGGCATGGTCGAGCTCATCCTGCTGGCCGCCGAAGGCGATGTCGAGACGGTGTCCGACGCGCTGATGGAGCTCGACGCGCTGTCAGTGTCGGTCGAGGACGCCGATGCCGACAGCGAAGCCGAGCAGGCCCTCTTCGGCGAGCCCGGCATGCCGGCCCCCCGGGCCGGCTGGCAGCGCTCCACGGTCAAGGCGCTCTACCCTGACGAGGAGGCCGCCCTCGAAGCCGCCACGCTGCTGCTGGCGCAGGAGTGGGCCGGTGATGTGCACGTGGTGGCTGTGCAGGACGTCCCCGACGCGGATTGGGTGCGCCTCACGCAATCGCAGTTTGCACCGGTGGAGATCACGCCGAGCTTCTGGATCGTGCCCACCTGGCATGAACCCCCTGCGCAAGCCGAGCGGATCATTCGCCTCGATCCCGGACTCGCCTTCGGCACGGGCACCCATCCCACCACACGCATGTGCCTGCGCTGGATCGCCACGCAGGCGCCCGAACTGAGCCCGGGATGGGCCCGCACGCTCGACTACGGCTGCGGCTCGGGCATCCTGGCCATCGGTGCGGCCCTGCATGGAGCCCGGGGCATCGAGGCGGTGGACATCGACCCCGCTGCTGTCGAATCCACGTCCCGCAATGCACAGGCCAACGGCGTCACACTGCGTGCGGGCCTGCCCGACCTGGCCCAGGGCGTCTATCCGCTGGTGCTGGCCAACATCCTGGCCACACCGCTCAAGTTGCTCGCGCCCCTGCTGTGCGGGCACGTGGCGCCGGGTGGGCACCTGGTGCTTGCGGGCATTCTGGAACGCCAGGCTGAGGAACTGACAGCGGCCTATGAGCCCTGGCTGCGCCTGCAAGTGAGCGACCGGGAAGATGGCTGGATCCTGATGACCGCCCGCCGTGCCTGAGCTGCGCGGTCGCCAGGGCGAGGCCATCGTCATGGCATCATTTGCGCCATGAGCCTGGCTACCCGTTGCCCCGCCTGCCACACCGCCTTCCGTGTGGTGCAGGATCAGCTCAAGGTGTCCGAGGGCTGGGTGCGCTGCGGTCGCTGCAACGAGGTGTTCAACGCCCTCGACGGGCTCTTCGACCTCGAGCGTGATCCCGCACCGACCAGCGGGACCGCTTCGGCCTCCAGCAGTCCTCGCGAGGACAGCCCCAGCGCCGCCGTGCAGGCCGGGCTTGGTGCCCTGCTGTCCAAGGCCTCGGTCGACGCTCCCGCCCCTGCGCCCCTTGCGCCGCCTGCACCGGCGGCCCGCCCACGCACCCGCCCACCAGCCCCAGCACCTGCCACGCCGCCCGTCACGCAGGATGAGGACGCGCCCACCACCTCGGAGGTGCTCGACTCCCGCTTCCTCGACCGCAGCACCTACGGCGCGCTGCATGAGAGCGATGTGGAGCACGAGTTCGCCGATGCACGGCTGGACAGCGATCTCCATGGCGACGAGCGGCCTGAGCCGCCACGGCCCGCTGCGTGGAGCCCCCGCCCCGACCCTGCCGTCAAACCGGCGACACGCCGCCATGACGGCCGCGCCCGACGAACCAAGAGCGAGGATCCAGCCCAGACGCCGGGCTTCTTGCGCCAGGCTGAGCGGGAGGCGCGCTGGCGCAGGCCGGCCGTGCGCGTGATGCTTGGCATGCTGTCAGTGGTACTCATGGGCGCCCTCGGCCTCCAATGGGCCCGGCACGAGCGCAACTGGCTCGCTGCTCATCATCCGCAGACGCGCCCCTGGCTGGAGCAGCTGTGTGCCTGGACCGACTGTCGTGTCGGCCCCTGGCAGTCCATCGACCATGTGGTCGTCGACAACAGCAGCCTCGCACCGGGCGGCTCGCCGGAAAGCTATCGCCTCATCATCCAGTTGCGCAACCGGGCCGACGTGGCTCTGGCCGTTCCTGCCATCGAACTGGCCCTCACCGACCTGCAAGGCAGCCTCGTCACCCGCCGTGCGTTGCTGCCGGCCGACTTCCAGGCCGCAGAAACCCTCGCCGCCCGCGGCGACGCGACCCTGCGCCTGGACTTCCGCACGCCCGGTCACCGGGTGGTCGGCTACACCGTCGAAGCCTTCTACCCCTGACCTTTTCCCCTCGTCACTGGAGCCTCCATGTCTGCCCTGATCTGCGGTTCGCTGGCCTTCGACACCATCACCAACTTCCACGGCCGCTTCCGCGAGCAGATCCTGCCCGAGCAGATCCACATCCTGAACGTGTCCTTCCTCGTGCCCACGCTGCGGCGTGAGTTCGGCGGCTGTGCCGGCAACATTGCCTACTCCCTGCAGCAGCTCGGCGGCACCCCGCTGGTCATGGCCGCACTGGGCTCCGATGGGCAGGACTACCTGCAGCGCCTGCAGGGCTGGGGTGTGTCGACCGAGTTCGTGCGCATGATCGACGGCCAGTACACCGCCCAGGCCATCATCATGACCGACCTGGACAACAACCAGATCACCGCCTTCCATCCTGGTGCGATGGGCGAAGCCCACCAGACCCGCATCACCGCGCGTGAGGACATCCGCCTGGCCATCATCGCCCCGGACGGACGCGACGCGATGATCGGCCATGCCGAACAGCTGGCTGCGGCCGGCATTCCCTTCATCTTCGACCCCGGCCAGGGCCTGCCGATGTTCAACGGAGAGGAGCTGCGCCGCTTCGTCTCCCAGGCCACCTGGGTGGCGCTCAACGACTATGAGGCGCGCATGCTGTGCGAGCGCACCGGCCAGGACCTCGCCTCGCTGTCGCGCTCGCACCTGCAGGGCGTGGTCGTGACGCTGGGGGACCAGGGCTGTGAGGTCTGGACCCAGGGGGAGCGGCAGCACATCCCGGGCGTGAAGGCCACGGCCGTGGTCGACCCCACGGGCTGTGGCGATGCCTTCCGTGCCGCCTTGCTCTACGGGCTGGAACGCGGCTGGGCGCTGGCACGCTGCGCCGAACTGGGCAACCGGCTGGGCGCGCTGAAGATCGCCTGCAGCGGCCCGCAGAACCACCGCATCGAGCGCGCCACCCTCGCACTGGACTGACCAAGAAAAAACCCGGCCGAAGCCGGGTTTCGCACGGGGCGCTGCCGCAGGGCGGCGCGTTCCGGCTCAGGGCTTGTTGCCCGTCGGGAAGGGCCATGCCGCCTGGGGGCTCAAGGCCGTCTTGGCTGCAGGTGCAGCAGGCGCGGCAGCAGGGGCAGGGGCAGCCTTGGCAGCAGGCTTCTTGGCGGCCGGCTTCTTGGCAGCAGGCTTCTTGGCGGCCGGCTTCTTGGCCGCAGCCTTCTTGGCAGGTGCCTTCTTGGCTGCAGCCTTCTTGGCCGGTGCAGCCTTCTTGGCGGCGACCTTCTTGACTGCCACCTTCTTGGCGGCCGGCTTCTTGGCGGCCACCTTCTTCGCTGCGGGCTTCTTGGCCGCAACCTTCTTCACCGCAGCCTTCTTGGCGGGCGCGGCCTTCTTCGCTGCGGGCTTCTTGGCCGCAACCTTCTTCACCGCGGCCTTCTTGGCGGGCGCGGCCTTCTTGGCGACGACCTTCTTGGCCGGGGCCTTCTTCACAGCGGCCTTCTTGGCGGCCGGCTTCTTCGCTGCCGCCTTCTTGGCGGCCGGTTTCTTCGCAGTTGCCATGACGAATCTCCTTGATCAAGTGGCAAAGAGCACCGCGCCGCTCGATACAGCGCGGAGATTCACTGGCCGGGGTTCTGTCCAGGAGGGACGCCCCGGTCCGGTGAATACGATGACAGGTGGCTCGTACAGCTTCTGTGTCTGCAGCGATCCGCCTGTGAATCCGGTTCCTTCTCTGTTCATGACCTGGAGCGTTCTTGTTCGCCGCGGCGCTTCAATCCCAGGACAGCGCGCCACCGGACTGGTACTCGATGACGCGGGTCTCGAAGAAATTGCGCTCTTTCTTCAGGTCGATCATTTCGCTCATCCACGGGAACGGGTTTTCCTCGTTCGGGAAGAGCTCCTCCAGGCCAATCTGCGTCGCGCGCCGATTCGCGATGTAGCGCAGGTAGCCCTTGAACATCGAAGCATTCAACCCCAGCACGCCGCGAGGCATGGTGTCCTCGGCGTAGCGGTACTCCAGCTCGACCGCCTTGAGGAACAGGGCCTTGATCTCGGCCTTGAACTCAGGCGTCCACAGGTGGGGGTTCTCCAGCTTGATCTGGTTGATGAGGTCGATGCCGAAATTGCAGTGCATCGACTCGTCGCGCAGGATGTACTGGTACTGCTCGGCGGCGCCGGTCATCTTGTTCTGGCGGCCCAGCGCGAGGATCTGCGCGAAACCGACGTAGAAGAACAGGCCTTCCATCAGGCAGGCAAAGACGATCAGGCTTTTCAGCAGCTTCTGGTCGTTCTCGGGCGTGCCGGTCTTGAACGAGGGATTGGTCAGCACGTCGATGAACGGGATCAGGAACTCGTCCTTGGCGCGGATCGACGGCACCTCGTGGTAGGCATTGAAGATCTCGCCTTCGTTGAGGCCGAGGCTCTCGACGATGTACTGGTAGGCGTGGGTGTGGATCGCCTCCTCGAAGGCCTGGCGCAGCAGGAACTGGCGGCACTCGGGGGCGGTGATGTGCCGGTAGGTGCCCAGCACGATGTTGTTCGCGGCCAGCGAGTCGGCGGTGACGAAGAAGCCGAGGTTGCGCTTGATGATGCGGCGCTCGTCCTCGCTCAGGCCGTTGGGGTCCTTCCACGTGGCGATGTCGCGCGACATGCTCACTTCCTGCGGCATCCAGTGGTTGGCGCAGGTGGCGAGGTACTTCTCCCAGGCCCACTTGTACTTGAAGGGGACGAGCTGGTTGACGTCGGTCTGGCCGTTGATGATGCGCTTGTCGGCGACGTTCACACGACGCGCCGACTGCGAAGCGGGCTGCGCCGTCTGGGGCGACGATGCCACCGACCGTGCCGCGCCAGGCGCAGAGGTCATGGGTTGCATCGCAAGAGAGTTCGAAGCTTGGAGGTCTTCTTCCCAGGCCAACATGGTGGACTTCCTATGGGTGCGAATTATGAGAGTGTTGTGTCCAAACACCAAGCACTTCTTGACAACGACGCGATGAACTTGTTGCTGTGCTGCATCGAAATTTGCGCAGCATGCGCATCACCATCGATGCCTGGAGACGGAACACACGCGATGAGATCGATGCGAGAAGCGGCCAGGCACCGCGTCTCGCATCACGTCGAAAACCTTACTGGCAGGCCTCGCAGGTCGGGTCGTCGATCGCGCAGAACTTCACGTCGGTCGCCGGTGATGCGGCCATCTGCTCGCGCGCCTTCGCCGCAGCGGCGTCGATGGCCGAGGCGCCCGATGCCACGCCGCCTTGCGAAGGCACGGCATTGAGCTGGCCCGACGTCACCGTGGACTTCTCGGCGTGCGTCGCACCGATGGTGCGCAGGTAGTAGGTGGTCTTCAGGCCGCGCTGCCAGGCGAGCTTGTAGGTTTCGTCGAGCTTCTTGCCCGAAGCGCCGGCCATGTAGATGTTCAGGCTCTGCGCCTGGTCGATCCACTTCTGGCGGCGCGCAGCGGCCTCGACGAGCCACACGGGCTCCACCTCGAAGGCCGTGGCATAGAGCTGCTTGAGGTCCTCGGGCACGCGGTCGATGCGGCGCAGCGAGCCGTCGAAGTGCTTGAGATCCATGACCATCACGTCATCCCACAGGCCCAGCTTCTTCAGGTCGCGCACCAGGTACTCGTTGACCACGGTGAACTCGCCCGAGAGGTTGGACTTGACCGAGAGATTGCCGAAGCAGGGCTCGATCGAGGCGTCCACGCCGATGATGTTGGAGATGGTCGCCGTCGGGGCGATCGCCACGCAGTTGGAGTTGCGCATGCCGTGCTGGGCGATGCGGGCGCGAAGAGCGTCCCAGTCCAGGGTGCGGGAGCGGTCGACCTCGACGTACCCGCCACGCTGCTCGGCCAGCAGGTCCAGCGAATCCACCGGCAGGATGCCGCGGTCCCACAGCGAGCCCTTGTAGCTGGAGTAGCGCCCGCGCTCGGCGGCCAGCTCGGTGGAGGCCCAGTAGGCGTAGTAGCAGACGGCCTCCATCGACCGGTCGGCGAACTCCACGGCCGCATCGCTGGCGTAGGGAATGCGCAGCTGGTAGAGGCTGTCCTGGAAGGCCATCACGCCCAGGCCCACCGGGCGGTGGCGCAGGTTCGAGTCGCGCGCCTTCTTGACCGCGTAGTAGTTGATGTCGATGACGTTGTCGAGCATGCGCATGGCCGTGGCGACCGTGCGCTTGAGCTTGTCGTGGTCGATGCCACCGTCCTTCAGGTGCTGGGCCAGGTTGACCGAGCCCAGGTTGCACACCGCGATTTCCTGGTCGTTGGTGTTCAGCGTGATCTCGGTGCACAGATTGCTGCTGTGCACCACACCGACGTGCTGCTGGGGCGAGCGCACGTTGCAGGCATCCTTGAAGGTGATCCAGGGGTGGCCGGTCTCGAACAGCATCGAGAGCATCTTGCGCCACAGGTCGACGGCACGCACCTTCTTGAAGAGCTTGAGTTCGCCGCGCGCGACCATGTCTTCGTAGCGGGTGTAGGCCGCCTCGAAGTCCTTGCCGAACTTGTCGTGCAGGTCCGGGCAGGTGGAGGGCGAGAACAGCGTCCATTCGCCGTTCTCCATCACCCGCTTCATGAACAGGTCGGGAATCCAGTTCGCCGTGTTCATGTCGTGGGTGCGGCGGCGGTCGTCGCCCGTGTTCTTGCGCAGCTCCAGGAATTCCTCGACGTCCAGGTGCCAGCTTTCCAGGTAGGCGCACACGGCGCCCTTGCGCTTGCCACCCTGGTTCACCGCCACGGCCGTGTCGTTGACCACCTTCAGGAAAGGCACCACCCCCTGGCTCTCGCCATTGGTGCCCTTGATGTGGCTGCCCAGGGCGCGCACGCGGGTCCAGTCATTGCCCAGACCGCCGGCGAACTTCGACAGCAGGGCGTTTTCCTTGATGGCCTCGTAGATGCCGTCGAGGTCATCGGGCACCGTGGTGAGGTAGCAGCTGGAGAGCTGCGAGCGGCGCGTGCCGGAGTTGAACAGGGTGGGCGTGCTCGACATGAAGTCGAAGCTGGACAGCACTTCGTAGAACTCGATGGCGCGGGCCTCGCGGTCGATCTCGTTCAGCGCCAGGCCCATGGCCACGCGCATGAAGAAGGCCTGGGGCAGCTCGATGCGCTGTTTGCGCACATGCAGGAAGTAGCGGTCGTACAGGGTCTGCAGGCCCAGGTAGTCGAACTGCAGGTCGCGCTCGGACTTGAGTGCGCCGCCGAGGCGGGCCAGGTCGAACTGCAGCAGGCGCTCGTCCAGGAGTTCGGCGTCCACGCCCTTCTTGATGAAGCCCGGGAAGTACTCGGCGTAGCGCTGGTGCATCTCGGCCTGCATGACTTCCTCGCCGAGGATTTCACGGCGGATGGTGTGCAGCAGCAGGCGGGCGGTGGCGCGGGTGTAGGCCGGGTCCTTCTCGATCAGGGTGCGCGCGGCCAGGATGGCGGCCTTGTAGACCTCGTCGATGGGCACGCCGTCGTAGAGGTTGCGACGCGTCTCGGCCAGGATGGGCTCCGGCTTGACGTCTTCGCCCAGGCCCTCGCAGGCCGAGACGATCAGGGTCTGCAGCCGGTCCATGTCCAGCGGCACGCGGTGACCGCCGTCGACCACCATCAGCGCCGGCTGGGCCTGCTGGCTCGCGGCCTGCTCGCCCTGTCGGGCGCGCTCCTGGGCACGTCGCTCGCGGTAGAGCACATAGGCACGCGCCACTTCATGGTGCCCGCCGCGCATCAGGCCCAGTTCGACGTGATCCTGCACGTCCTCGATGTGGAAGGTGCCGCCGCCCGGGCGCGAGCGCAGCAGCGCGCGCACCACGGACTCGGTCAGGCCGTCCACCGTCTCGCGCACGCTGGCCGAGGCCGCACCCTGCGTCCCGTGCACCGCCAGGAAGGCCTTCATCAGGGCCACCGCGATCTTGTGAGGCTCGAAGGCCACCACCGCCCCGTTGCGGCGGATGATCTGGTAACCGGCGTAGGCCGAGGTGGTGGCACCAGCCGGGCGGCCGGTGGAAGCGCTGAAGGCGGCGCCGGCGTGCGGCTCGGTGGAGGCGGTGGATGTCTGCATGGATTCCCCTAGGTCTGCAATCGGTCGGGCAGGTTCCGCGCCAGGCGGGGCGCACAGGCAATGCGGTGGGCCGGCGGGATGCACTTGTTGTGTGTGGACCAGGACACTATATCTAGGGCCTGATCGCCTTTCAAGCGCTAGCGCTAGTGTCCTGACTGGTCGCAATGCAGGATTGACGCTGACCGCGTTTGGTGCTTGCCGGCATGCGGCGGGGATGGCTCGGCGAAACCGCCCGCGCGCCAGCCCGCATGGCGATTCGTTGTCCCGATGCGCGCCCAGGATTGACGCGGGCTGCAAGGCAAATCAACCCTGCAAGCCGCACAGTTGCTGAAGGCCACGCGGGGGTCAGGCCGTTGGGCGACACCCTGGACCGAAGGGGAACGACGCTTGCGGCCACGCGAGTGCAGCCCTCAGCCCCTCCCAGTCGAACCCGGCACCGGGATCTGCCTTGCGTCCGGGGGCCACATGTTCATGTCCCGCCACATGGGCGATGGGGTAGGCCGCGCGCAGATCGCGCAGCAGATTGGCCAGCACGCGGTACTGCGCTGGTGAAAAGGCTTCGCCTTCCAGGCCTTCGAGCTCGATCCCGACACTGAAATCGTTGCAATTGTCACGTCCCTGAAAACTCGAGCGTCCGGCATGCCAGGCTCGCCGCTCGCAGGACACGAATTGCAACAGCTCTCCCTCCCGGCGCACGACGAAATGGGCCGACACCTCCAGGCCGCGCAGGGTGTCGAAATAGGGATGGGCCTCGTGATCGAGGGTGTTGGTGAAGAAGCGCTCGATCTCGTCGCCGCCGTAGCAGCCCGGCGGCAGGCTGATGGAGTGCAGCACCACCAGATCGACGGACTGCCCCGTCGGACGAGGGCCGTGGTTGGGGCTGGAGACCGCACGCGCCGGCCGATACCAGCCCTCACGCCACAGGGCCGGCACCCGCGACTCACTCGAGGCCATCGCTTTCGGGCGCCACTCCGTGCTCGGCCACCATGACCCCGAGCCGGGCCATGCGGTAGCGCATCTGGCGCAGCGACAGGCCCAGGCTGGCACCCGCGGCGGTGCGATTGAACCGGTGGCGCTCGAGCGCACGGATGAGGATGTCGCGTTCCACAGCGTCCAGGTAGTCTTCGAGATTGCTCGGCAAGGGGTGCTGCGCCTCCGGCGGCGGGACAGGTACCGCCGGCCGGGCGCTGCTCCCGCCGGTGTCGAGGTCCTGGGCGACGGTGTCGCCTTCATAGCCATCGGGCAGCAGCAGCGATCCCTCGTCGACCCATTCCCCACCGGACAGCGCCACCGCCCGATGCAGCAGATTCTCCAATTCGCGAACATTGCCCGGGAAGGTGTATCGGCGCAACTGTTCCAGGGCCTGCGGCGCCAGACGCGGCGGCGGCCACACGCCGGCGTCCTGGGCAATGCGTTCGAGCACCCGTTCGCAGATGGCCGGCAGATCCTCCAGGCGCTCGCGCAGGGGAGGAACGCGAATCTGGATGACATTGAGACGGTAATAGAGGTCTTGCCGGAAGCGGCCGCCCTGCACCTCCGCGGCGAGGTCCTTGTGCGTCGCGCTCACGATGCGCACGTCCACCGGCGTTTCGGCCACCGCTCCCACCGGCCGCACGGCACGCTCCTGGATGACGCGCAGCAGCTTGGACTGCATCGACAACGGCAGGTCGCCGATCTCGTCCAGGAACAGCGTGCCGCCGCGTGCGGCCTGGAAGAAGCCTTCCCGGTCCTCGTTCGCGCCGGTGAAGGCGCCCTTGCGGTAGCCGAAGAACTCCGCTTCCAGCAGCTGTTCGGGAATGGCCCCGCAATTGACGGCGATGAAGGGCTGGCTCTGGCGCGGGCTCACCTCGTGGATCGCACGAGCGACCAGCTCCTTGCCGGTGCCGGACTCGCCGGCCACGAGCACCGGGGCCATGCTGCGCGCCACCTTGTCGACGAGGGCCCGCACGTGCTGCATGCTGGCCGACTGGCCGGCCATGCGTTCGATGGCGCTGCCGCTGGCCACGGAGGTGGCGCGCGCAGGTGGCCGCACCGCCGGCGCGGACCCACCCGCGGGAGGCGTGGCCGGCGCCTGCCGCCCCAGGGCCGAGGCAATCACGGCGCGGAACTGCTTGAGGTCGACCGGCTTGGTCAGGTAGTCGTAGGCACCCGCCTTGAGCGCCTCCACGGCATTCTCAGGCGAGCCGAAGGCGGTGATGACGATCGTCTTCTCCCGCCGCCCGGCCTGTTCCAGCCGACGCAGCAGGTCCAGGCCGGTGCCATCGGGCAGCCGCACGTCGGTGATGACCGCGCTGTAGGTGCGGTCGTGCAAACGCGCCCAGGCGTCTTCGACGCTGCCAGCGGTTTCGACGTCATAGCCCTCTCGCAGCAGCGTCAGCTCGTACAGGGTACGCAGATCGGGCTCGTCGTCGACGACCAGCAGGCTGTAGTGAGAGGCGAGCGTCATGGGTCGAGATGCAGGGTGGGCGCGGGCGCTTCGAGGGCTTCGCGCCGCATGGCCAGATAGAACTCGTTGCGCGCAGCGTGGTGAGCGCTGCGCAGACGATAGTCGATGCTGGCGCCGTAGCGCTCGCACAGTTCCTTGCAAATATACAGGCCCAGGCCGGTCCCCCGGCTGCGGGTCGAGAAGAAGGGCTCGAACAGGTAGCGCTCGACATCGGGCGGGATGGGGTCGCCATCGCTCGCCACACTGAGCGTGACCACGTCGTCGCCATCGGGATACAGGTGGACCTGCACACTGCCCGACCTGCCCGAGGCATGGCGATATCCATTGTCGAGCAGGTTGACCAGCACCCGCCGCAGGTGATCGGGTTCGAAGCGCGTGCCGATGGCGTGCTGCGGAAGCATCACCTTCAGCGCGCTGCGCTCGTCCAGCGGCAGCCGCGCGGTGCGCGCCCATTCGCTGCACACCGCCCCCACCAGCGCCGTGAGGTCGATCACCGGCGCCGTGGTCGTCGGCCCGCCCGGCGCCACCTCCATCACGTCATCGACGATGCGCTTGAGTCGCTCCACGTTGTCGTTGACCATCTGGGTGAGCTGGCGCTGGGCCGGCGTGTCGGCATCTTCGGCCATCAGCGCATTGGCCTGGGCAATGGCCGCCAGCGGGTTGCGGATCTCGTGCGCGATCCCGGCCGAGATGCGGCCCATGGCTGCCAGCTTTTCCTGACGCACGCGCGCCTGAACATCGCGTTCGTCTTCCAGGAAGAGCACGCACAACTCCTCGCTGCTGTCCGGGTCGCGGCGGCGGGTGAAGCGCATGCGAACCCGCAGGGCGCGTTCGACGCCGGAATCGAAGACGAGGTGCACCTCGCGGCCGGTGTCGGGCCACTGACCTTCTCCGAAGGCGCGGCGTACCGCCTGGGCCAGGGGCACCCAGGCCGGCTGGGACTGCAACTGGAAGGGCGCAGGCCTTGCCAGTCCGGAGTCGGCAATGATGCGCCGCGCGGCCGGGTTGGCCGCCCTCACCTTCCCGCGACGGTCCACCACGAGCACGCCATGGTGCAGTTCATCGATCACCAGCCGGTTGAGCTGCGCCTGCTGGCGGGCCAGTTCCAGGCTGCCGCGAGCGGCAAGCTCCTCCCGAGCCAGGCGCCCGGCCAGCTCGCCCGCGAGGATGGCGATGACGAAGAAGCCGCTGGCCACGAGGCCGGCCTGGGTCATCAGCACGCTGATGTCGCCACCGCGCAGGGTTTCCCGCCAGGCCTCGCCCAGCAGCAGCAGGGTCACCGCCGCAGCCACCGCGAGCGCTGCCCGACGACGCGTGAGCACGCCGGCCATCAGCACCGGCAACACCAGCAGGGGCACGAAATTGAGCCCGCCGCGCGGCGCCAGCAGATGCAGCCCGCCAAAGGCCAGCACGTCGATCCCGATGGTGGCCAACCACTGCCGGCGATTCAGGCGCGATGGGGGTGGTGCTCCCGTGGGAGACGGGGCTGCGGCATGACGAAAGACGATCCATGCCAGCAGGGTGAGGACCGCATAGGCCGTACAGCCCAGGGCCACGTTCTGCGGCACGCCGGTGCCGAACCAGAACGTGGCGCCCTGGGTCACCAGCAACAGCAGGCCCACCGCCACGCGTGCGCCGAGGAAGGCGCGGAAGATGCGCTGAAAGGACGGCATGCCCGAGCCCAGCAGGCGTCGCGCCTGACGCGTGAGGAAGCGCGAGTCTTCGCTGGGCAGCGTGCTGCCGTCGTTGTAGCGGGACTCCTCGTCCCCCAGTTGCGTGTCGCCTTCGACACCAAGGGCCGCAAACCAAGACTCCGGCTCCGGGCGCGGTGACGACGAGGACCGCCGGTCGGCAGCACGCCGATCACTGCTGCGACGTTCGTTGGCGCGGCGGTTCATCCTCTGACCCACCCCGACCCGCTCAGCGCGGACCCGCCAGGCGGTGGGCGGTGCTGCAATAGTAGCGTCCGTCCTCGCCATGGACGGCTTCGGCGGACGGCAGGTGCACGCCGCAGTGGGCACAGTCGACCATCTCCTCAACCGCCCTGCGGTTCGGCGTCGACGCACGCGGCGGCGGCTCGTCCCGGCGACGCTGGCTGCGCAGCAGCCACACCACCGCCAGCACCACGAGGATCACGACCAGGTACTTCACAGACCCGCCCCCGAGGCAGTGCGCTGGATCAGCACTTCGATCACGAAGCGGGAACCGACGTAGGCCAGCAGCAGCAGGCCTGCGCCGGTGTAGAGCCAGCGCGTGGCCTTCCGGCCCCGCCAGCCAAACGCCCGGCGCCCGCCCAGCAGCCCGGCGAAGACTCCCCAGGCCAGCAACGAGAAGATGGTCTTGTGATCCCAGCGCCAGGGCTGGGCGAACCACCACCCCAGCACCAACGCGGCCGACAGCACCACGAAACCCGCCGCCACGAAGCGGAAGGTGAGCTTTTCCAGACGCAGCAGCGGCAGCCCGAGCGGCGTGGGCTGGACCAGGCCGCGATGCTGGCGCATCTGGCGCTCGGCGTTCGTGAGCAGGCCGGCGTGCAGCACCGCGGCACCGAAAAGCCCATAGGACGCGATACCCAGTACCCAGTGCAGCGGCAGCCAGGACGAGGCGACGTTTGGCCGGACCTCGCCGGGGAATGCCAGCATCAGGGCCACGGCCAGCGCACCGAGCGCCGCCAGCCAACGCTGCACTCCCGGCAGGGGCACGAAGCGGCTCTCGATGGCATAGACGGCCAGCACCAGCCACAAGGTGGCCGACAGCGCAGGCGCAAAGCCGAAGCGTGTGCCCTCCACCGCCGTGCCCAGCCCGGAGGTGTCAAGAACCAGGGCGGCCGCGTGCGCGAGCCACCCGACCGTCAGCGCCCAGCGCAAGGCCTGGAACGCCCGCTCGGTGCGGACCGCCGCCAGCGCGTAGGCCACGAGGGCCACGGCCCCGGCCGCCAAGGTCAGCGAGGACTGGCCCAGGGCGGGGATCAGCATGGAAGACGAGCGTCTAGAATCATCCGCACAGTGTACTTTCGCGGCGACCGCCCCGTCGGCAGCGCCGCCCCCCCGATGGCATCCACGCTCTCCGATCGCCTGTCGCGCCTGGTCAAACAGATGCGCGGCCAGGCCCGCATCACCGAAGACAACGTCCAGGACATGCTGCGCGAGGTGCGCATGGCCCTGCTCGAGGCCGATGTGGCCTTGCCGGTGGTGCGCGACTTCATTGCCCGCGTCAAGGAGCGCGCCCTGGGCCAGGAGGTGGTGGGCTCGCTCTCACCCGGGCAGGCACTGGTGGGGGTGGTGCACAAGGAGCTGGCTGCCACGATGGGCGAAGGGGTCAGCGACCTCAACCTGGCTGCCCAGCCGCCGGCCGTGATCCTGATGGCCGGCCTGCAGGGGGCGGGCAAGACCACGACCACGGCCAAGCTGGCGCGCCACCTGATCCAGTCACGCAAGAAGAAGGTGCTCACGGTGTCGGCCGACGTGTACCGTCCGGCCGCCATCGAGCAGTTGAAGACCGTGACCAAGGCCGCGGGTGCCGAATGGTTCCCGTCCCAGCCGTCCGACAAGCCCCTGGACATCGCGCGCGCCGCGCTCGACCATGCCCGACGGCACTATTTTGATGTGCTGATCGTCGATACGGCCGGCCGGCTGGCCATCGACGAGGCCCTGATGGCCGAGATCCGCGAACTGCATGCCGCGCTGAAGCCGGTGGAGACGCTCTTCGTCGTCGATGCCATGCAGGGCCAGGACGCGATCAACACGGCCAAGGCCTTCAAGGACGCCCTGCCCCTCACCGGCATCGTGCTCACCAAGCTCGACGGCGATTCGCGTGGCGGGGCGGCCCTGTCGGTGCGCACCGTCACCGGCGCGCCGATCAAGTTCGCCGGCGTGTCCGAGAAGATCGACGGCCTGGAGGTCTTTGATGCCGAACGCCATGCCGGCCGCGTGCTGGGCATGGGCGACATCCTGGCCCTGGTCGAGGAGGTGCAGAAGGGCGTCGACATGGCCGCCGCCCAGAAGCTGGCCGACAAGGTCAAGGCCGGCGATGGCTTCGACCTGAACGACTTCCTCTCTCAGATCAGCCAGATGAAGAAGATGGGCGGATTGTCCGGACTGATGGACAAGCTGCCCACCCATCTGGCGGCCAAGGCCGGCCAGGCCGACATGGACCGTGCCGAGCGCGAGGTGCGCCGCATGGAGGGGATCATCAACGCGATGACACCGCTCGAGCGGCGCAAGCCGGAGCTGCTCAAGGCCAGCCGCAAGCGTCGCATTGCGGCCGGCGCGGGCGTGCAGGTGCAGGAAGTGAACCGCCTGCTCAACCAGTTCGAGCAGATGCAGGGCATGATGAAGAAGATGAAGGGTGGCGGGCTGATGAAGATGATGAAGCGCATGGGCGGCATGAAGGGCCTGCCCGGCATGGGGCGCTGAGCCGCTGACTCCACCCGATGTGGACGGGCGTCGACAGGCACGTTGACCCCTGCGATGCGGGCCGCTAAGGTCCGCTTCATTGACTGGAAAGTATGTCTCCCATGGATCTGATCCTCATCCTGGTGGTCGCCATCGTCCTGGTGCTGGGCGTCGTGATCTGGCTCACGCGCAAACCCAAGACGAGCGGCAGCAGCGGCAAGCGCGCCAAGACCGTGGAGGCGCTGGACACGCTGATGGCCTGGCAGCCCACGCCCACGCGGGTGCTCACGGCCGGTGAACGCGAAGCCTATGTGGTGCTGCGCCGTGCGCTGCCTGAGCACCTCATCCTGGCCCAGGTGCCGCTGGCGCGTTTCCTCAAGGTGCCCACGCGGCACTCCTACACCGAATGGCTGCGCCGCGTGGGCCAGATCTGCGCCGACATCGTGATCTGCGAGCCCAACTCGCTGGCCGTGGCCGTGGTCGAGGTCCGTTCGGCCGATGGTCAGGAGAGCGAGCGCGCCCAGAAACGCCAGGCCCGTATGGAGCGGGTCATCAAGGCCTCCGGACTGCCGCTGCACGTGTGGCGCGAGGGCGCAATCCCAGATGCCGAAGAAGCTCGCAATGCGATCCTGCAGTCGCTGGGGCTGCTGACCACCCAGGAAGGTGCGGCCCAGGTCAGCACCCGGGGTGCGGCAGCACCGGGCCGCACTGGCACCGACGCTCCGGAACAGGCCGAGCCGCCGCCCTCCACCTGGTTCGACGATCTCGATTCCGCCCCGGCCCCGCTCTCGCCGCCGGAGCTGCCCCGGCGCCGTTGATCAGGCCAGCAAGGCCTGCGCAAACTCGCGCGCGCTGAAGGTCTGCAGGTCTTCCAGCTTTTCGCCGACCCCGATGAAATAGACGGGGATGGGGCGCTCGCGGGCGAGCGCTGCCAGCACACCGCCCTTGGCCGTCCCGTCGAGCTTGGTGACGATGAGGCCGGTGAGCTGCAGTGCCTCGTCGAAGGCCTTCACCTGGGCCAGGGCGTTCTGGCCGGTGTTGCCGTCCACCACCAGCAGCACCTCGTGCGGTGCCGAGGCATCGGCCTTGGCGATCACGCGCCGGATCTTCCTCAGTTCTTCCATCAGGTGCAGCTGCGTGGGCAGGCGCCCGGCGGTGTCGGCGATCACGACATCACAGGCGCGTGACTTGCCCGCCGTCACGGCGTCGAAGGTGACCGCGGCCGGATCACCCCCTTCCTGGCTCACGATCTCGACCCGGTTGCGGTCGGCCCACACCGACAACTGCTCGCGTGCGGCCGCACGGAAGGTGTCGGCTGCGGCCAGCAGCACCTTCTGGTCGGCGTCGGCCAGATGGCGGGTGAGCTTGCCGATGCTGGTTGTCTTGCCTGCACCGTTGACGCCCACCACCATGATCACGGTGGGCCGGTGCTGGCCCACCACCAGCGGCTTTTCCAGCGGCGCGAGCAGCTCGGTGAGGGCGTCGGCCAGCAGGCCCTTCACGGCGGCCGGGTCGGTGACCTTGTGCTCCTTCACGCGCCGCCGCAGATCGGACAGCAGGAACTCGGTGGCCTTCACACCCGCATCGGCCATCAGCAAGGCTGCCTCGAGCTCTTCATAGAGGGCATCGTCGATCTGCGTGCCAGTGAAGACCTGCGACAGGCTGCTGCCGGTCTTGCGCAGCCCGCTGCGCAGGCGGTCCAGCCAGGTACGGCGTTCCGCCGCGGGCTGCGCGGCAGGCTCGGCGGCGAGGGCTTGTGGGGGCTCATCCACAGGGGCCGGGGCTGCCGCGGGCGTCTCGGGCGGCGGTGTCTTCTTGCGGAAAAAGCTAAACATGGGTGTCGGTGTCCTTCGGCCTGATTCTAGGAGCCCGCCTAAAATCAGGGCTGTGCCTGCCTCCCGCCCTTCCTCTCCCGCCCGGGCTGCCCGTCGCGGCCCTGCCCATGAGGTGCGCATCATTGGGGGCCGCTGGAAGCGCAGCAAGCTGCCCGTCCCTGACCGCCCCGGCCTGCGCCCCACACCGGACCGTGTGCGCGAGACCCTGTTCAACTGGCTGGGCCAGGACCTCAGCGGCTGGCGCTGCCTGGATGCTTTCGCCGGCAGCGGCGCCCTGGGCCTTGAGGCCGCCTCGCGCGGCGCCGCTTGCGTGCTGATGCTGGAGCGTGATGCCGCGTTGGCGCGCGGCCTGCGCGAGACGGCACAGCGTCTGCAGGCCACGGCCGTCGACGTGCTCGTGGCTGATGCCCTGGCCTGGATGCGCCAGCAGGCCCAGCCGCAATGGGACCTGATCCTGCTGGACCCGCCTTTCGATGCTCAGCTCTTTGCCCCGGCGCTGTCGGCCGCAAGACCCTTGCTCGCCCCTGGGGGCCTGATCTACCTGGAAGCCGACCGGGCCTGGGGTGGGGATGACGCGGCCTCGGCAGGCCTGACACTGTGGCGCCAGGGCCGGGCCGGCGCGGTGCACTATCACCTGCTGCGCGCCGCCGACGCCTCTACACTGGCGACAAAAGCCCACCCGGAAGCCATGACATGAGCCGCAGCCACCGCGTCACCGCCGTCTACCCCGGCACCTTCGATCCCATGACCCTGGGGCACGAAGACCTGATGCGCCGCGCCAGCACGCTGTTCGACGCGCTGATCGTGGCCGTGGCCGCCGGCCATCACAAGCGCACGCTCTTCTCGCTGGAAGAACGCCTGGAGATCGCCCGAGAGGCCGCGCAGGCCCATGCCAACGTGCAGGTGATGCCTTTTTCGGGCCTGCTGCGCGATTTCGTCGTGGGCCAGCAGGCCAAGGTGGTGGTGCGGGGCCTGCGTGCGGTGAGCGACTTCGAATACGAGTTCCAGATGGCCGGCATGAACCGCCAGCTGATGCCCGAGGTGGAGACGGTCTTCCTCACCCCTTCGGACCAGTACCAGTTCGTCTCGGGCACCTTCGTGCGCGAGATTGCCATGCTTGGCGGTGATGTTTCCAAGTTTGTGGCACCGTCGGTGCTGGAGCGCCTTCGCCACAAGGTGAAACAGGCGGACTGAGAGAGGAACGGGGTGCCGCCATGGCCCTGATGATCACCGACCAGTGCATCAACTGCGACGTCTGCGAGCCCGAGTGCCCGAACCAGGCCATCTCGATGGGCCCGGAGTACTACCAGATCGACCCCCAACGCTGTACCGAGTGCGTGGGGCATTTCGATGCGCCCCAGTGCGTGCAGGTGTGCCCGGTGGAATGCATCCCGATCAACCCCGAGCACCGCGAAGACCAGGACAGCCTCTGGGCCAAGTACCGCCGGCTGCAGGCGCAGGCCCAGCCGGCACAGGACAGCGCCTCCTGAGGCGGCGCATCAGGCGCCAGGGGCTGGCGGCGGTACAGGTTTTGGCGGGGCCGGCCGCGTGTGGATGAGCCGGGCCGCCGCCTCCATCTCGCCGCGCAGCAGGGGCTCCAGCGCTTTCATCGATCGCCAGATGCAGTCCTCCACCGCCTCGCGCTCGGCCGCCGGGGGCTTGCGCAGCACGTAGTCGGCCACCTCGGCCTTCACGCCAGGATGCCCGATCCCCAGGCGCAGCCGCCAGAAGTCCGGGCTGCCCATCTGAGCCTGGATGTCCTTGAGGCCGTTGTGGCCGGCATGCCCACCGCCGCGCTTGATCTTCATCTGGCCGGGCAGCAGGTCAAGTTCGTCGTGCACGACGAGGATCTCTTCGGGGGCGATCTTGAAGAAGCGCGCCAGTGCCGCCACCGACCGGCCCGAGACGTTCATGTAGGTCTGGGGTTCGAGCAGCCACACGGGGCCCTCCACCCCGGCCAGCGGCCGGTTCACCCGGGCCACCAGGCCGTGGTAGGCCCGGTCGGGCAGCAGGCTGGCGCCCAGCTTGCGCGCCGCCTCGTCGATCCACCAGAACCCGGCGTTGTGCCGGGTGGCCTCGTATTGCGGCCCGGGATTGCCCAGGCCCACCAGCAGTCGAATCATGGGCGCCATTATCGGGGGGGCGTTGACAGGAGCAGAAGCGACAAACCCCGCCGAAGCGGGGTTTGTGAGAAGTCGAAGCGCCGAGGCTTACTTCTTCTTCTTGGCGTCCTTGCCCTTGGCGGGAGCGGCAGCAGGCGCCGGGGCGGCGATGACCTCTTCCACCGGCACGACCACCGACACGACGGCCGGGTTGGGTTTGCCGTGAGTCACGACCTTGATGCCCTTGGGCAGCTTCAGGTCGTTGACGTGCAGGGTCTGGCCCTTGACCAGCTCGCTCAGGTCCACTTCCAGGAACTCGGGCAGGGCCTGCGCCAGGCACTGGATCTCAAGCTCGGTGACGATCTTGTTGACCAGGCACTTGTCGGTCTTGACGGCCGGCGAGTTTTCTTCGTTGATGAAGTGCAGCGGCACCTTCTTCTGGATGCGGGTCTTGGGATCGACGCGCTGGAAGTCCACATGCAGCACCAGGGGCTTGAACGGGTGCATCTGCACGTCGCGCAGCAGCACCTTCTCGACCTTGCCGGCCAGTTCCATGTCCAGGATGGAGGCGTGGAAGGCTTCCTTCTTCAGCGCGAAGAACAGCGCGTTGTGATCGAGCTCGATCTGCTTGGGCTCACCGGCCCCGTAGACGATGCCAGGCACCTTGTCGGCGCGGCGCAGGCGGCGGCTCGCTCCGGTCCCCTGCACAGTGCGCTCGAATGCGACGAATTTCATGCAACTCTCCAATGAGTCAGCGTCCGCGACCAGACGCAAAAAACGGGGGGCCCGAGAGCCTCCCCACCAGTGAACCGGATCAGAAGTTGTTGTTCTGCTCCGAGAACAGGGACGTGACCGATTCGCCGTCGGAAATGCGGCGGATGGTCTCGGCAAACAGGAAGGCCACCGACAGCTGGCGGATCTTGGTGATCGGCTTGGCGGCTTCGGCCAGCGGGATGGTGTTGGTGATCACCACCTCGTCGAGTTCGGAATTCTTGATGCGCTCGAGCGCCGGGCCCGAGAACACCGGATGGGTGCAGTAGGCATAGACCGACTTGGCGTTGCGCTCCTTGAGCACCTCGGCCGCCTTCACCAGCGTGCCGGCCGTGTCGATCATGTCGTCCATGATCACGCAGTTGCGGTTCTCGATCTCGCCGATGACGTGCATCACCTCGGAGACATTGGCCTTGGGGCGGCGCTTGTCGATGATGGCCAGGTCGCAGCCGAGCTGCTTGGCCAGCGCACGTGCGCGCACCACACCGCCCACATCCGGCGAGACCACCACGAGGTCGTGGTAGTTCTTGCTCTTGAGGTCGGACAACAGCACCGGCGAGGCGTAGATGTTGTCCACCGGGATGTCGAAGAAGCCCTGGATCTGGTCGGCGTGCAGGTCCATGGTCAGCACGCGGTTCACGCCCACGGCCTCAAGCATGTTGGCCACGACCTTGGCCGAGATGGGCACGCGGGTGGACCGCGGGCGGCGATCCTGGCGGGCGTAGCCGAAATAGGGAATCACCGCGGTGATGCGCCGGGCCGACGCGCGCTTGAGGGCATCGACCATGATGAAGAGCTCCATCAGGTGCTCGTTGGTCGGCGCGCAGGTCGGCTGGATGATGAAGACGTCGCGGCCGCGGACGTTCTGCTGGATCTCGATGGCGACTTCGCCATCGGAGAAGCGGCCGACCGAGGCCTGTCCCAGGGTGAGGCCCAGATGGTTGGCGATTTCCTGGGACAGCGCCGGGTTGGCGTTGCCGGTGAACAGCAGGGTGTCGGACAGCATCGTGGGCTCCGTCGGGACCGGCACCGAGGTGTCCCCGGCGCGTCGCGTTGCCCCTGGTCCCGGTGATCGGGGGCGTCTAAAACTGCAGAACCCCTGGACGGCCCCCGAGGGGCTCATCCAGAGGTTCTGGATTGTGGTGGCAGGGGAGGAAGGACTCGAACCCTCGCATGTCGGAATCAAAATCCGATGCCTTAACCAACTTGGCGACTCCCCTACACCGGTCGTCGCCCGGGCCCGAAAGCCCCGGCGCCAACCTGCAACTTGTCGCGCTCAGCCTGAAAGCCACTCCGCCAGGGGATGCTGCCTCAGGCCCCGGCATCTGCGCCACTGCCAACCCTCAGGCACGATCAGATCGTTGGCCTTCGGACCGGCGTTGCTGCCGACACCGTCTTCCTTGCCCACCCAGGCAAACACGGCGCTCCCGGAACCCGTCATGCGGCTGTGGCCGTCATGACCGTAGCGGTCCTTGAGCATCGCCAGGGCCTGACCGACCTGCCCGCTGAGCTTCACTGCCGCAGCCTGCATGTCGTTCCTGCCAAATCCCTGGGGGCGTGCAAGAAAGTCCGCAACTATAGCAGGTTTCGTGTCACGCACCAAGTGCTCGCTGGCAAAGATCTCACGGGTGGGCAGGCTTTGGGCCGGCTTGAGCACCACGAAGTCGCCCGGCTCGAAGTCGAGCGGCGTGAGGCGCTCGCCGATGCCTTCGACCCATGCGGGTCCGGGGCCCAGAAAGAAGGGCACGTCGGCGCCCAGCGTGACACCGAGGTCCATGAGCCGTTGCCGGGGCCAGTGCAGGCCCCACAGGCGATTCAGCGCCATCAGCGTGGTGGCGGCATCGGAGCTGCCGCCCCCCAGGCCGCCCCCCCAGGGCACGGTCTTGTCGATGTGGATGTCCGCACCATACGCGGTGCCGCTGGCGGCCTGCAAGGCCCGCGCAGCACGCAGGCACAGGTCGTCGTCGGGCAAGGCGGCACCCAGGTCGTGGCGCTGGATTCGGCCGTCGTCGCGCCGCTCGAGGTGGAGGGTGTCGCACCAGTCGATGGGCACGAAGACCGACTGCAACAGGTGGTAGCCATCGGCGCGCCGCCCCACAAGATGCAGGAAGAGGTTGAGCTTGGCCGGCGCGGGCAGGTCGTGCAGGGCCTTCACCGGGCATCCACCTTGGCGCGCACGGTCACGGGCGTGGGCGTGCTGCGACGGGCCACGATGAGCCCGTCCGCCGCCCCCTCCAGGCCCACCGTCCAGCCCAGCTGCACGAAGCCTGGGCCGTCACTGCGCGCTTCGCTGGAGGCGCCTGGCCAGGGGCGGGCCTGCAGCCAGTCGAACAGGGCCTCCACTGGCAGGGCTTCGCCCATGAGGTCGCGCGTGAGCTCATCGAGGCTCGTGTAGTCTCGCCGCTCGCCCTGAGCCTGCACCCAGGCTTGCCCCGGTTGCCAGCGCGCCACCGCCAGCACCGTGCCCAGCGGGCTGGCCAGCCGCAACTCGCCCTGTCGGGGCTCGCCCAGCAGCTCGAACTGGGCCGTCGAGGCACGCAGGCCGTCAGGGGCCTCGACGCGCACCGCCAAACGCCCCGATGCCGCGAGCCCCAGAGCCGCGTCGGGCCCGGGAAGGCTTGCGCAGCCCGTCAGGACAGCGGCAGCAATCAGCGGCGCCGCCCATCGGCGGGTCGTCGTGCCGGTGCGCAGGGTCACAGATCCACCTTGAATCGGCGCAAGGTCTCGCGCAGGACCTCGTTGGCCGCATCACGCTCACGGCCTTCACGCCAGACGCGCCGCGCCTCGTCGCGACGCCCCATCACCCACAGCACCTCGCCCAGATGGGCGGCAATCTCCGTGTCGGGCCGCGCCTGGTAGGCCCGCTGAAGATGGGTCAGCGCCTCGTCGCGACGGCCGAGGCGGTACTTCACCCAGCCCAGGCTGTCGACGATGAAGGGCTCGTTCGGGGCCAGCGAGAGCGCTTTCTCGATGAGCTGGCGTGCCTCGTCCAGGCGAAGATTGCGATCGGCGAGGGTGTAACCCAGAGCGTTGTAGGCGTGGTAGTGGTCCGGCTGGATCTCGATGATGCGACGCAGGAGCTGCTCCATGCGGTCGATCCGGTCGGTCTTCTCGGCCATCATCGCCTGCTCGTAGAGCAGATCGACGTCGTCGGGGAAGCGTTCGGCCGCGCGGCCCAGCACCTCGTAGGCTCGGGGCCACTGACGCTGGTCGCGCAGCAGGTGGGCTTCGGCCAGGAGCTTGGCACGCGCGACATCAGGCGGGTCCTCGGGCAGGCTGCGGATGAGCGCGATGCCTTCGTCCAGCCGCCCCTGCCGGGCCAGCAGCGAGGCGCGGCGCGACTGCACGTTGAGCGCCGCAGCGGGATCGTCGATGCGCGCCAGCCACTGCTCCGCCTGCTGGACCTGGCCCTGGCTCTCGGCCGCCTGGGCCAGCATCAGATAGGCCTGGGTCTGGCCTTCGTTCGTCACGGTCATCGCCGGGTCGTCGGAGGCCGGCGGCTGGGCGCCCAGGGCCATGTAGCGGCGCAAGGCCGCTTCGGCGGCGGCGGGCTCCTTCAGCTCCAGTCGCAGGGCCCCGAGGCTGAGCCAGCCCGCGGCCAGCGCCGGCTCCAGGGCCAGGGCTTCTTCCAGTTGGGCGATGGCCAGCGGGTAGCGCTGCTGACTCACCAGTTCGCGCACATAGCCCAGGCGCAACGCGTGGCTGCTCGGCTTGGCCTGGAAATAGGCCGTGAGCAGTTGTTCGGCCTGGGGCTGGCTGCCCAGCAGTTCCAGCGCCACCAGCGCCGGGCCCTCGGCCCCGGGGTCGGCCTGCTGGGCCTCGCGCGCCAGGGCCAGCGCCTGCGCTCCCTCGCGCGTGAGCAGCCGCATGCGGGCCATGGCCACCAGCGCCGCCACGCGGGTGGCACCCACCTGGGCATGGGGCTGCAGGACCTGGTCGATCACGGCCGCCACCTTGGGCAGGTTGGATGCGCGGGCGAAGTAGCGGGGCATCAGGGAGATGGCCGCGGCACGTTCGGCCACGGGCGTGCGCTCAATGAGGCTGCGCAAGGGCTCCAACGCCTCGGCGGCGCGGTCGAGTCCCACGTAGATCTGCGCCAAGTAGCGCAAGGCATCGAGCGAACCGGGCACCGCGGTTCGCCAGGCCTGGGCGGCGGCCAGGGCCTGTTCGCCCGCGCGGGCCTGCAAGGCGATGTCGGTGGCACGCTGGAACAGGCGCTCGTCACGCGTTTTGCGCGCAGCATCCAGCAGCAGTTCGTAGGCCGTGCCCGCACCGCCAGAGCGCAGTTCGAACTCCGCCACCAGCAGCTGGTAGAACATCGGCGCATCCAGCGCGGAGTTCACCACCGGCGGCGATGCGTTCGCACCGTCCTGGGCCCAGGCCGGGCCACCCCAGAGCACCGACTGCGCGGCAAAAGCCACGGCCAGCACTCGAAGGTTCAGGGGACGCATCGGCATGGACAACTCCTCAAAGTCGATTCGATTCTAAGGAGCCCCGGATAATTCCCTCATGCCTGAACTGCCTGAAGTCGAAGTCACCCGGCAAAGTTTCGCACCGCACGTGGCCGGCGCGCAGGTGATGGCCGTGCGCCTGGGCAAGCCGCTGCGCTGGCCGCTGGGCTGCGAGCCACAATCGCTGCAGGGCCAGGTGCTGGGCTTGGCCAGCCGGCGCGGCAAGTACCTGTGGCTGCCGCTGGAGCGCGGCGGATTGCTGATGCACCTGGGCATGTCGGGTTCCTTGCGCTATTCGCGCGACGATGCCCCACCCGGACCCCACGACCACTTCGACCTGTGGACCAGCCGCGGCCTCGTACGCCTTCACGACCCACGCCGCTTCGGGGCCGTGGTCTGGTCGCCCTCGATGGCGGCGGGCCCGGCCGCCAAGTTGCTGGCCGGCCTGGGGGTGGAGCCGCTGGAGCCCGGCTTCCAGGGTGCCGTGCTGCACACAGGCTTCCGGGGCCGGCAGGTGGCCGTCAAGCAGGCTCTGCTGGCCGGCGACGTGGTGGTGGGGGTGGGCAACATCTATGCCTGCGAAGCCCTCTTTGCGGCCGGCATCGACCCGCGCACGCCCGCCGGTCGCGTGAGCCGCCCGCGCTGCGACCGCCTGGCAACGGCCATCCGCGACACCCTGGCCCGTGCGCTGGCCGCCGGTGGCTCGACGCTGCGCGATTTCCGCGACGCCCATGGCCACAACGGTGCCTTCCAGGACGAAGCGCGGGTCTATGGCCGGGAGGGCCAGCCCTGCAGCGTGTGCGGAACGCCCATCCGGCGCCTCGTGCAGGGCCAGCGCTCGACCTATTTCTGCCCCCGCTGCCAGCGGCGAAGCTGATCCGCCCCAAAAGGTTGCAAAACGTAAGCCGTTGCAGGAGTGTGACGAACGGCAGGCCCAGGGCCGCCAGCGGTCGGGCGCGCATGCGCCATGCGCTACCATGGCCCCTTCCTTGCCCGCATGCCTCGGTGTGCCTGCCATGTCGTCGTCTCCTGCCCCCTCGCCGGCCCCCTCGTTTGCGCTGAAGTTCGACAGCCTCGGACTGTGGCGTGCCGAACTCGAGGCCCAGTTGCAGGACCTCTCGCGCTTCCTGTTCGATCACGACCTGCTCGACGAGCCGGCGGCCGACCTGCTCGAATCGCTGCAGTCGCGTCTGGCGCGCGACCGGCTGGTGGTGGCCTTCGTGGCCGAGTTTTCGCGCGGCAAGTCCGAACTGATCAACGCGATCTTCTTCGCCGACACCGGGCGGCGCATCCTGCCGGCCACCCCGGGGCGCACCACCATGTGCCCGGTGGAATTGAGCTACGACCCGGACGAGCCGCCCTCGCTGCGCCTGCTGCCCATCGAGACGCGGCTGGCCAGTGCGTCGCTGGCGGAGTTGCGCGAGCAGCCCAATGCCTGGTCGGACGTCACGCTGAACATCCGCCGGCCCGACGAACTGGCCGAGGAACTCACGCAGGTGATGGCCACCAAGCGGGTGGCGATGGACGACGCACGGGCCCTGGGCTTCTGGGACGACGAGCGGCCCCAGGACAACCCGCCGGTCGGCGACGACGGCCTGGTCGAGGTGCCTGCCTGGCGCCATGCCATCATCAACTACCCCCACCCGCTGCTCAAGCGCGGGCTGGTGATCCTGGACACGCCCGGCCTCAATGCCATCGGCGCCGAACCCGAGCTCACCGTGAGCCTGCTGCCCTCGGCGCATGCCACGGTCTTCATCCTGGCCGCCGACACAGGCGTGACCAAGTCCGACCTCACGATCTGGCGCGACCACCTCTGCGGTCAGCCCCTGGCGCGCTATGTGGCGCTGAACAAGATCGATGCCCTGACCGATCCGCTGAGCTCACCCGCCGAGGTGGAAGCCCACATCGGCCGTCAGCGGGCCCAGACCGCCCAGACGCTGGGCATCCCGGAGGACCGTGTCTTCCCGATCTCGGCCAAGCTCGCGCTGGCCGGGCGCGTGACCGGCGATGCCGACGACCTGCGCGCCAGCCGCCTGCTCGACCTCGAAGACGCCCTGGGTCAGCAACTGCTGCCTCACCGCAAGGAGGTGCTGGCCGGCATGGTGGTCGATGCGACGAAGCAGCTCGAAGCCCAGATCAGCCGCCGCCTGGGCGACCGCCGCCGCCAGTTCGCCGAGCAGTTGCTCGAGCTGCGTGGCCTGCGCGGCAAGAATGCCGGCATGGTCGAGGTGATGCTCAAGCGCGTCGAGGCCGAGAGCGCGGAGTTCGAGCAGTGCATCGCCCACGTGCAGGCCATGCGCTCGGTGCACACCCGCATGCTCAAGGATGCGCTGGTGGGCATCTCCAGCGACGTGGTGCGCCGCCACACCGAGGTGCTGCAGGAGCGGCTGCGCTCGGCCATCCTGAACTTTGGCGCGCGCAAGGCCTTCACCGAGATGGCCGAGGTGCTGCGCCGCAAGCTCGACGAGGCCCAGACCAAGGGCCACGAGATCCACACCATGCTGGGCGCGTCCTTCCAGAAGCTCAATGCCGAGTTCGGCTTCGGACTGGCCGCACCTGCCGCACCCGACCTCTCGCGCTTCATGCGCGACCTCGAACTCATCGAGCGCAACTACACCCAGTACCTCGGCCTCTCGCACGCCCTGCGGCTGTCGAACGACCGCTTCATGTCGCAGTTCCGGCGCATGCTGGTGTCCAAGCTGCGGGTGGTCTTCGAAGGCGCCAGCGGCGAGCTGGAGCTGTGGAACAAGACCGCCTCGGCCCAGATCGACACCCAGCTGCGCGACCGGCGCCGCAACTTCAAGCGCCGCCGCGAGACGCTGGAACGTGTGCGCAGCGCCGCGGCCGAGCTGGAGGCCCGGGTGTCGGAGATGGAAGCCCAGGACGCCCGCATGCGCGAACTGCTGGAACGACTGCATCGCCTCGTGGGCCATGTGCAGCAACGCGCCGGCAACCCCCTGCCCTCGCCGGCGATCGAGCCGCTGAGCCTGGACCTCGACCTGAGCACCCGCCCGGCCCCGCTTCAGGCCTGATCTTCGGGAAGCCGCGACAATCGCGGCATGTCCCGCTCTCTTCCTTCGTCCGTGTCCGTGCAGGAGCACTTCGCGCCGGCGGTGATCGCCTGGCAGCGCAGCCACGGCCGCCACAGCCTGCCCTGGCAGCGCAGCCGCGAGCCCTACCACGTGTGGCTCTCCGAGATCATGCTGCAGCAGACCCAGGTGAGCACCGTGCTGGCCTACTACGAGCGCTTCCTGCAGCGCTTCCCGGAGGTGCATGCACTCGCCAGCGCCAGCAGCGACGAGGTGATGGCGGCCTGGAGCGGTCTGGGCTACTACAGCCGTGCGCGCAACCTGCACCGCTGCGCCCAGGAGGTGGTGGCCAAGCACGGTGGGCAGTTCCCTCGCACAGCCCAGGCCCTGGCCGAGTTGCCGGGAATCGGACGCTCCACGGCCGCAGCGATCGCGGCCTTCTGTTTCGGCGAACGCGCGGCCATCCTGGATGGCAACGTCAAGCGGGTGCTCACGCGGGTGCTGGGCTTCGGTGAAGACCTGGCCCAGGCCCGCCACGAACGGGCCCTGTGGGACGAGGCCACGGCCCTGCTGCCGCACGACGACATGGGCGCCTACACCCAGGGCCTGATGGACCTGGGCGCCACGGTGTGCCTGGCGCGTTCTCCGCAGTGCCTGCTGTGCCCCGTGCAGGCACTGTGCACCGCGCGCGCCGAGGGCCGCCCCGAGGCCTACCCCGTCAAGACCCGCAAGCTCAAGCGCAGCCGGCGCGAGCACTGGTGGCTGTGGCTGGAACACGAAGGCCGCGTGTGGCTGCAGCCGCGCCCCGCGCGTGGTGTGTGGGCCGGCCTGCACAGCCTGCCCGAGTACGACAGCGAGGCTGCCCTGAGCGCCGAGTGGCCCGGCCCGCTCGTGCCCTGGCCGAGCATCTCGCATGCGCTCACGCACTTCGACTGGCTGCTGCACCCACGCCAGCGGGTGTTCAGTGGCCCGCCTCCGCAGCCCGCCAGCCCGGGCCAGTGGGTGGCTTATGACGACCTGGCCGACTGGGGCCTGCCCGCGCCACTGCGCAAGCTGCTCCTGTCGCGCATCGCGCCCTAGCCTTCGCCGATGATGCCCTTGCTGCGCAGGAACTGATCGACCAGCTTCAGGCGCACTTGCGGGTCTTCCAGCTCCATCAGCTTCTGGCGGGCGGCCAGCGGGATGGGCAGGATCTCGCACCAGCGGTTGGCAATCCACCCCGCTTCCTCGAAGCGGAAGGGCTCCAGGAAGGGCAAGGGGCCGCGCTGGCGCAGCATCTGGATGGCGTTGGCCAGGGCCTGGGCGCTGTCCACGAAGTCTTCGCTGGGCAGCACGGCTTCATCGGCGTCGATCCAGTCCACCTGAGCCAGCCACAGGCCATCATCACGCTGACGGGTCGACGCGATGCGAAAGCGCTGCGAGCCGCGGCAGCGCACTTGCAGGATGCCGGCCTGTTCGCTGTCGACCTCGACCAGCTCGGCCAGGCAGCCCACGGCCTCGAAGGCGACGGCTTCGCTTTCGCGCCTCACCTCCTGCCCCTGGCGCAGGGCGACCACGCCAAAGGGGCGCTGGGTGCGCAGGCATTCGCTGACGAGGTCGAGATAGCGTGCCTCGAACACCTTCAGGCTCAGCAGGCCCCCGGGGAACAGCACGGATTGAAGGGGAAACAGCGGCAGGGCCGAAGACTCAGGCAGATCGGTCATGAAGTGGCGTCACGCGCATCGAGTTCGCGGTGGCGGATCAGGGTGGAGCCCCGCGCTCGGAAGCGCTGGGCCAGTTGTTCGACAAGATAGACGGAGCGGTGCTGGCCGCCGGTGCAACCGACCGCCACGGTGAGGTAGGCGCGCTGGTCCTGCTCGAAGGCGGGCAGCCATCGGCGCAGGAAGGCCTCGATCTGGGCCAGCATCTCGTCCACCTCGGGCTGCTGACGCAGGTAGGCAATCACCGGCGCGTCGCGTCCGGTGTGCGGCCGCAGCTCGCGGTCGTAGTAGGGGTTGGGCAGCATGCGCACGTCGAAGACGTAGTCGGCATCGAGCGGCACGCCATGCTTGAAGGCGAAGGACTCGAACACCAGCGTGAGCGCGGCGGCGGGCGCCTGCACGATCTGGCGTGTCCATTGGCGCAGCTGGGCCGGGCGCAGCTCGCTGGTGTCGATGATGGTGGAGGTCTCGCGCAACTCGCCCAGCAGTTCGCGCTCCAGCTCGATGGCCTCGATCAGCGCACGCTGGGCGGTCGGGTCGGCCGCCTGCGGGTCGGACAGCGGATGGCGACGGCGCGTCTCCGAGAAACGCCGCACCAGCGTGTCGGTGGAAGCGTCCAGGAAGATGGGGCGCACCGTGACCCCCTGGTCGCGCAGGCGCGCCAGCGCCGGCTTGAGCAGGGGCAGCGACTGCGCGGCGCGCACGTCGGCGGCGATGGCCACCCGCGGCGTGAACTTCTCGTGCTCGAGCTGCACGCAGGGCTCCAGCAGCTCGGCCGGCAGGTTGTCCACGCAGAAGTAGCCGGCGTCTTCCAGCGCGTGCAGCGCCACCGACTTGCCCGAGCCCGAGATGCCGGTGATGAGCACCAGCTCGCGCAGCGCCGAAGCGGTGTCGCTCATCCCCGCCTCCGCGTGCGCGGCGACTCGCCCGCGGGCCCCGGGGCGGCGGCGGTGGCGAGCATCTCCTGCGCGTGCGCAAAGCTGGTGCCCGAGAGCTGCTGTCCGCCCAGCATGCGGGCCACCTCGGCCACGCGGGCCTCGCCGGCCACGGCTTGCAGCCGACTGCTGGTCTGGCCCGCCTCGGTGAGCTTGCTCACCACCCAGTGGTGGTCGGCACAGGCCGCCACCTGCGGCAGGTGGGTCACGGCCAGCACCTGCCGATCGCGCCCGAGCTGCTTCATCAGCCGGCCCACGGTGTCGGCCACGGCACCGCCCACGCCCGAGTCGATCTCGTCGAAGATCAGCGTGCCGGCCTCGCCGAGCTGACTGGTGGTGACGGCAATCGCCAGCGCGATGCGCGAGAGTTCACCCCCCGAGGCCACTTTGGCCAGCGGGCGCGGCGTGCTGCCGGCATGGCCGGCCACGAGGAATTCCACCGATTCCACGCCGTGGGCCTGAGGCGCGTCATGGGGCACCAGAGACACCTCGAAGCGCCCGCCGGCCATGCCCAGCTGCTGCATGGCCTGCGTCACGGCCTGGGCCAGGCGCGGTGCAGCGTCCTTGCGGGCCTTCGTCAGCTCGCGCGCGGCCTGGTCGTAGGCCTTGCGGGCCTGGGCCGCGGCGCGTTCCAGGCCGTCGAGGTCGGCAGCCGCATCGAGCCGCGCCAGCTCGTCCTTCCACTGCGCCCACAGCGCAGGCAGCTCCTCGGGCGGGCGACGGTAGCGGCGCGCGAGGCTCATCCAGCTCGACAGCCGCTCGTCGAGTTCCTGCAAGCGCTCCGGGTCCAGCTCGCCATGGCGCAGGTAGGCGTTGAGGCTGTGGGCGGCATCTTCGAGCTGGGCCTGCGCGCTGCGCAGCACCTCGATCACGTTGGTGAGCGTGCTGTCGTAGTCGGCCACGGCCTCCAGGCCGTCGACCGCGCGTGCGGTGAGTGCATCGGCGCTGCCGTCCGATTCGGACACGGCCTGCAAGGCGCCCTGCACTGCGTCGATGAGGGCCTGGGCATGGCTCAGGCGACGGTGCTCGGCATCGAGCTCGGCCCATTCGTCGGGGCCGGGCGACAGCTTGTCCACCTCGCCGATCTGCCAGGCCAGTCGCTCGCGCTCGCGCAACAGGGCGTCCTGGCTGGTGCGGGCCTCGTCCAGCGCCTGGGCCGCCGCACGCCAGGCCGTCCAGGCCCGGGCCAGCGGCGCCAGGTCGGCGCCGGCATAGGCATCGAGCAGGCCGCGCACCGACTCGGGCCGGGTGAGACTCTGCCAGGCATGCTGGCCGTGGATGTCCACCAGGTGCTCGCTCACGGCCTTGAGCTGCGCCACGGTGGCTGCGCTGCCGTTGATCCAGGCGCGGCTCTTGCCCTGGGCGTCGATGGTCCGCCGCAGCAGCAGTTCGGGGCCGGTGTCGAAACCCGCCTCTTCCAGCCAGGCGGCCAGCGCGTCGGGCCGGTCGAATTCAGCGGTGATCTCGGTGCGTGTGGCGCCTTCGCGCACCACGCCGGCGTCGCCGCGCGAGCCCAGCGCGAGCTGCAGGGCGTCGATGAGGATGGACTTGCCCGCGCCGGTTTCGCCGGTGAGCACGGAGAACCCGCCCGAGAGCTCGACGTCGAGCTCGGTGACGATGACGAAATCACGCAGCGCAATGCGGCGCAGCATCGGTCAGCCTCCCAGACCTTCGTTCCAGTGCAGTTTCTTGCGCAGCGTGGCGTAGTAGCTCCAGCCGCGCGGATGGAGAAAGCGTACCCGGTGCGCCGAGCGGCGCACGCGCACCACGTCGCCGTGTATCAGGCTGGCCAGGCTTTGCATGTCGAAATTCACACTCGTGTCGCGTCCGCCCACGATCTCCACCGCCACCTCGCTGTCGTCGGGCAGCACGATGGGCCGGTTGGACAGGGTGTGTGGCGCGATGGGCACCAGCACCCAGCCCGCGATGTCCGGGTGCAGGATGGGCCCGCCAGCCGACAGCGCATAGGCCGTCGAGCCCGTGGGCGAGGCCACGATCAGGCCGTCGCAGCGGATGTTGGCCATGAAGTCGCCGGCCACCTCGATGCGCAGCTCCACCATGCCGGCCGTGGGGCCGCGGTTGACCACCACGTCGTTGAGGGCGAAGGCCTCGAAGATCACCCGGCCGTCGCGCATCACCTGGCCTTCTAGCATGCTGCGGCGCTCTTCCTCGAAGTCGCCGGCCATCACCGGGCCCAGCACCTCGCGCACCTCACCCACCGGGATGTCGGTGATGAAGCCCAGGCGCCCCTGGTTGATGCCCACCAGCGGCACGCCGTGGCGCGCCACCTCTCGGGCGATGTGCAGCATGGTGCCATCGCCCCCCACCACCACCGCCAGGTCGCACTGCCGGCCCACGCCGTCCACGTCGAGCATGGGGTGGCCGCTCAGGCCCGTGTTCATCGCCGTGTCATGTTCGACCGAGACCTCCGCCCCCTGGCGGCAGATGAACTGGGCAATGTCTTCCAGCACCCCGCGCATGCCCTGGGCCTGGTACTTGCCGATCAGCGCCACGTGACGGAAGCGGGATTTCATGGGCGGGATTACACCACAGCGCCCCTGGCGCCCGTGGCGGCGAAAACCGCGCCAATCCGGGGAAAACGCCCACCTTCGCACCCTGATGAAGGGCCAGGGTCGCCCTACAATCGGTTTCATGCTGGACGACCGTGCCAAGACCCTGCTCAAAGCCCTGGTGGAACGCTATATCGCGGACGGCCAGCCGGTGGGCTCGCGCACCCTGTCCAAGGCCTCCGGCCTGGAGCTCTCGCCGGCCACCATCCGCAACGTGATGGCCGACCTGGAGGAACTGGGCCTGATCGCCAGCCCCCACACGTCCGCCGGGCGTGTGCCCACGGCACGTGGCTACCGACTGTTCGTGGACACCATGCTCACCGCCCGGCCGCTGGATCTGAGCCATCCGCCGCCGGACGTGGCCAATGTGCGCGAGCAGCTCCAGCCCGACCAGCCCCAGCGCGTGATCGCCAACGCCGCCCACCTGCTGTCCAACCTCTCGCAGTTCGTGGGCGTGATCACCGCGCCGCGCAAGGCTTCGGTCTTCCACCACATCGAATTCCTGCGCCTGTCCGACCGGCGCGTGCTGGTCATCCTCGTGTCGCCCGACGGCGACGTGCAGAACCGCGTGCTCTTCACCGAGCACAACTACACCCAGTCCCAGCTCATCGAGGCCACCAACTACATCAACACCCACTTCGCAGGCCTGAGCATCGAAGAGGTGCGCAACCGCCTGAAGCGCGAGGTGGACGACCTGCGCGGCGAGATCGCCAGCCTGATGCAGGCGGCCGTGCAGGCCGGCACCGAAGCCATGGCCAGCAGCCAGGAGCAGGTGGTGATCTCGGGCGAGCGCAACCTGCTCACCGTGCAGGACTTCTCCAGCGACCTCGACTCGCTGCGCAAGCTCTTCGACCTGTTCGAGCAGAAGACCCAGCTCATGCGCCTGCTCGATGTCTCCAGCCGCGCCGAGGGTGTGCGCATCTACATCGGCGGCGAAAGCCAGGTCGTGCCCTTCGAGGAGCTTTCGGTGGTGTCGGCTCCCTATGAGGTGGACGGCCAGGTGGTGGGTACGCTGGGCGTGATCGGCCCCACCCGCATGGCCTACGACCGCATGATCCAGATCGTGGACATCACCTCCCGCCTGGTGTCCAACGCCCTGAGCCAGAAGTAGCACCGCCTACAATCGGGGCTTCAGGTTTCACCCTGGGCCGTTAGCTCAGTTGGTTAGAGCAGAGGACTCATAATCCTTTGGTCGCTGGTTCGAGCCCAGCACGGCCTACCACTTGCACACCAGACGCACGCACGGGCATTGCATGCGTAGCCTTGCGTACTACGGCAGGGAGATGTCGAGCGCGCTGGCCAGACTCTTCACGACCTCGTACGCGGACTGAACATCGCTGAGGAACGCGACGGCGGCACTGACTGCACTCAGCAACCCGACCAACTTTACCTTGCTAGGACGCTCCTGCTGAAGTTCCACGATGGCACCGTCAACACCGGCGATCAGTTCACCGCGAGCCTCAGGCATAACGTGCTGTGAACGCTCCAACGCACCGCGCAGATCGTCAAGTGCCCGCTGCAACGCAGACGTATCGCCTTCGATCCACTGTTGTTGAACGTTGGCGGTCGCCCAAGGTCCAGTCTGCACGGCGCCGATCGTTCCGCCGTTGTTGTTAATGGTGGTGTTGATAGTCACTTTAGCCTCCGTTATCTGCCGCTGTGGATGCATGGTCGGGACGTTCCGCAGTTCCCAGAGGTGGCGCGTCAGCAAATTGGCGACCGTTGCCTGTCCCAGCGCATAGGCATGCTCCATTCCAACGGGATGAATGTCCCGGAGGCCATAGCTCCGCAGGCGCCGCAGGTAGGCATCCTCCAGCGCCTCGCGAGCCTGGGAGAGCGCAGTAGTGCCCCACTCGCGCAACTGCTCGTCGACACCCTCGTCTAAGGGGCTGTCGAAGGACTTATGCACCTTCTTGAGTATCTCGGCAATCGTCATGGCGCATTGGGACAAGTTCTCCTTGTAGAGGATCGAAAAGCGCGCGGCGAAACCCGATCCGTTGGGACTTTGCCCTCGCGCGAATTCGTCTCGTTCGAACTCCCGTTGCAGGTGTGACAGACGGGACCACGCATCCGCCGACTGCATGGACCACAGCGAGTCAAAGTAGGACTTGGCTTTCGGTGGTAGCACAGCAACTCCTTCGATGGTTGAACGCTTCGCTGCAAGAACAGGGACAACCGGCGGACGCTCGCAATTCGGCTGAGCGGCATCTTGCGAAACGCTGTGCTTCATCAGCAGCGACCAGTTGACGAAGCCATTGGCGTTCGCGATCTGGTCAAGCGCTTGGACGTGCGTGATGGAGGATGCGCGGCGAAGCTGCTTGGCTTCGCGCTTAAACCGCTCGATTTGAGCAGGAGTGTGTGAGGTCACGCTAAGGCTCCTGGCTCTGCCACTTGACATCGATGCGCCCACACACCGCGTCCTCATGGCAAACGAAGGAAGCCACCGGACCCAAGTTCCGCAGTTGCTGCGGATCACGTTGCCGATACGGCTTCGCCAGTGTGGGCGGGCAGGCCGACGCACGGCCTATGTCGACACTATACTGAAATTCGAGTTGTGCCGCTGAACCACGTTGGACGCGTGGAGGGAAGCGGGATGCCCGCGAGTCCTACGACAGCAGAGGGCGATCTGGTCGGCAGCGAAGACCTGCCCCTCAACTTCGCGCAAGCGCTGGCCGAGGCCGAGGGCTTGAACCGCGCGAGCGCCGGCATTGCGTTCTAACGCCGACGTGTGGCGCGGGTGGCGCCGTAGGAGCAAGCAAGCACCCTGACCACCTTGCTCACCCTGTCCAGCGGCCCACCTCGTGCAGGTCGTTTGCTTTGGTGTGTGTGAGCCTGGGCGCAGGGTCGCCCGGCAAGACCGGAATCCGGGCCGTGGCGCCTCGGGGCAGGGCGGGCTCTTAACGGTACTCAAAATTCCCCGGGCATGGCCGATCAAATTTCCCCACCCGAGCGAGAGTCGGCACATCGGCAGCCCGGGCTCAACCTATGGTCGAGCCACAGCTCTTGCTCAGACCAGGAGTTCGGCGCGCGGCAGCTTCGCTGCGCCGGCGTCGAAGGTCACGAAGCGGGTGCGCCCAAGCTGGGCAGCGCGTGCCGCAAGCAGGCAGTCGGCAAAGTCGGCCGACGGGTGCTGGGACCACAGGTACAGGGCTTCCTCGACCGTCGGTTCGTGTTCGAAGGTGACACCGCGGCTTTCCAGCAAGTGTCCGAAGGCGGTTGCGATGGATGCCTTGTCGAGTCGGTAGCGGCTCCTCAGCACCCATTCGGTCTCCATCAGCGCGCACAACATGATCAGGATAGGCTCGTCCGCGGTGGTAGCCTGGTGAATCAGATGCCGGGCGGCTTCAAACTGCACTTCGTCATCGCGCACCAGCAGGCGCACCAACACATTGGTGTCGAGGGCGATGCTCACCGCTTGAAGGGATTCATCTGCTCGACCGTGACCTTCGGCTGGCCCGGCCGCGTGAGCGATCCGGCCACGTCGAGCAGCCGCCGCGTCTTGGCTCGCATGATGACAGTCCCATCGCTCAGCAGCGTGAAGGTCAGTTTGTCGCCGGAGGCAAGGCCCAGCCTGTCGCGGATTTCCCGAGGCACGGTCACTTGGCCCTTGCTGGTCAATGTGGTTTCAGACATCAGGCCCTCCTTACGATACCCTGCATCGTAATACCTGGAGAACGCAAGAGCAAGCGCTCTGCCGACGGTCACGGCCTGCCATCCGCTCAGCCGCCACTGGCATCCTTCGCCAGCCACCGCTGCAAGCTGGCATAGAGCAGCCCCGGTTCCACCGGCTTGGCGATGTGGTCGTTCATTCCCGCAGCCAGGCAAGCGTCACGGTCTTCGCCGAAGGCGTTGGCGGTCATGGCCAGGATGGGTGTGTTCGCGTGGTCCGCCAGGGCGCGGATGGCGCGGGTGGCTTCCAGGCCATCCATCTCGGGCATCTGCATGTCCATCAGGATGAGGGCGTAGGGATGCTGCGACGCCATGGCCAGGGCCTCGCGACCGGTGCCCGCCACATCGACGTCCAGGCCCACCACGTGCAGGAGTTCGCGCGCCACTTCCTGGTTGACCGGGTTGTCCTCGGCCAGCAGGATGCGGCCGCTGCGCGCAAAGGCATTCTGCGCGACCGTACGCGGGTTGTCGCGGCGCGAGCGCGCCACGGCCCGTGTCGGTGCTGCGCTCAGGGCCGACATCAGCGCGTCGTGCAGGGCTGAGGGCGTGACGGGCTTGAGCAGCACGTGGGCCGCGCCCGCCTCGCGAGCCAGAGCGACCAGATCGGGGTCGTCACGTGCCGTCACCAGCAGGCACGGCGGCGCGCGGTCCCCCAGGCGCTCGTGAAGACGACGCAGGGTTTCCAGGCCATCGAGGCCGGGCATGAGCCAGTCGACCAGCACGACATCGTGCGCCGGCACGCCCCGGCCGGCCGCCTCCAGGATGTACAGGCCGTCGCTGCCAGAGGCGGCGGCCTGCACGCGCAGGCCCAGCACGCGCAGCATTTCGCCCAGAGCTTCACGGGCCTCGGGCAGGTCGTCGATGACGAGGGCGCGCAGCCCCTGGAGCTCGGCCTCGGCGCGGGGCTGCACCGGTTCGGCCGAACGCAATCGCGCCGTGAACCAGAAGGTGCTGCCCTCGCCGGGTGTGCTCTGCACGCCGACCTCGCCGCCCATCATCTGGGCGATGTGCCGCGTGATGGCCAAGCCCAGACCGGTACCGCCATGGCGGCGCGTGGTGGTGCCGTCCCCCTGCTCGAAAGGTTCGAAGATGCGTTCTAGCTGTTCGGGGTGCATGCCCACACCGGTGTCCCTCACGGAAAAGCGCACCCACAGCGTCTCGCCGTCCTGTCGCAGCAGCTCCCCTCGCAGCACGATCATGCCGCTGGCGGTGAACTTCACCGCATTGCCCAGCAGGTTGAGCAGGGCCTGGGTCAGGCGGGTCTCGTCGCCGTGCGCGCCCATGGGCAGGTGGTCGGTGTCCAGCACCAGCTCGAGGCCCTTGTCGCGTGCGCGCTCGCCCACCAGCGCGCACACCCGAGAGAGCATGCCGTCCATGCGGAAGTCGGCGAGTTCGAGCTGGAGCTTGCCGGCTTCGATCTTGGACAGGTCCAGCACGTCGTTGATGATGGACAGCAGGTGCTGGGCCGCATCGGTCACCTTGGACAGCCGCTCAGTCTGGGCGGGGTCGTGCACATCACGCTGCATCAGGTGGGTGAGTCCAATGATGGCGTTCATGGGGGTGCGGATCTCGTGGCTGATGTTGGCCAGGAAGGCACTCTTGGCGCGGTTCGCGGACTCGGCCCGGTTGCGGGCCTGCACCAGGGCATTGTTCAGGCTCTGCAGGTTCGACTGCGCCTGCTTCAGCTCGGTGATGTCGGTGGCGAAGAAGTAGTAGCCGCGCACCTGGCCCTCCTGTACGTCGGGCAGGCGGTAGGACCAGAACTGATGCACCACGCCCTCGGCTCCCGCGAACTCGTACTCGCCTTCGAAGGTCTCGCCCTCCAGGATGCGCTGGATCGCCGGCAGCTGACGCTGGTAGAGCTCCTGGCCGACCACCTCGGGAATGGTGCGGCCCAGGGCCTCTTCGGCACTCAGGCCCACCCACTGGAGGTAGGCGCGGTTGGCAAAGCGCAGGCGCAGGTCACGGTCCCAGTAGCACACCAGGGTGGGCTGGTTGTCGGCCACGGTGCGGGCGAACTCCTCGGTCTCGCTGCGTTCTTCAAGGGCACGGTCGAGATGGTGCTTGCGTTCGTCGGCCAGCTCGCGATGGCGGCGCTCGCTGTCACGCAGCGCCAGCTCGGCACGGCGCTGGGCCCGAGCCGAAAGGGCCACGGCGCAGGCCACGCCTCCCAGGAGCAGGGCCGCCCCCAGCAGCGCCGCGCGCTGGATCTGGCGATCGGTGGCGATCTGCTCATCCAGAGCGGTACGCATCTGGTTGGTGACGCTTGCCGCAAGCTGGTCGAGGCGATGCAGTTCGACGCGCCACGACGTCGTGCGCAGGCTGCGCGCGGGGTCGTTCAGCGCCTGCTGCAGCTGCCCGCGGAAACGTTCGACCTGCTCGATGAGCGCGGGTACGTCGGTGGCGGAGCGTGGAAACCGCTGCGCCGCACCCGCCATGCCCTCCAGCGCCTGGTCCAGCAGCGCCAGCCCCTGGCCGGCATCCCATGGCGCATCGGGTTGATCACCAAGGGCCACATGCAGGAAACCCTGTGCCAGGTCCACACGCGCGTTGCGCAACTCGCGCACCGTGTTCAGCGTGCGGTCGACCTCGCGCTGCTGGGCCCACTGCAGCCACACCATGGACACGCAGATGGCCAGGGCGGACACCAGCGCCACCCAGGCCCAGATCGACCAGGCCGAACGCCAGCGCTGCGTTGGAGCTTGCCCGGTCGCCATCGCGCCTTCACCTCCTGAGTCCGGAGCCCTGCCAGATCGGCAAGGCCTTCAGCAAACGTGGATGCCGCATGCTAGTGGCTGAGGGGGAACCTGTCACACACCCCCAAAAAGGGGGATGGGTGCGACGGACGCGCAGCATGGCCGCGCCCCCAGGCCGGCAGGGATTTCCCCTGGCACCGACAATCGGAGCTATGGACTCGCTTTCCCAGATCGCTCTCGGATCGGCCGTCGGCATGGCCGTGATGGGCCGGCGCACGGCCCTGTGGAAGGCTGCGCTGTGGGGTGGCCTTGCCGGCACGGTACCCGATCTGGACGCCTTGATCGACTTTGGCGACCCCGTGCGCAACATGACCTATCACCGGGGCGAGAGCCATGCGCTGTTCTACCTGACCCTGCTGTCACCGATGCTGGCCTGGCTGGTCACGCGTGTCCATGGCGAGGCCTCCTTGTTCCGGCGCTGGTGGCTGGCGATCTGGCTGGTGCTCATCACCCACCCACTGCTGGACACGATGACCGTGTACGGCACCCAGCTCGCCCTGCCCTTCAGCAATCACCCCTACGGGGTGGGCAGCATCTTCATCATCGACCCGCTCTATACCGTGCCGCTGCTGGTGGGGGTGGGCGTGGCCCTCGCCTCCCGACGCACGGACAGGCTGCGCTGGAACACGGCCGGCCTGGTGCTGAGCACCGCCTACCTGGGGTGGAGCGTGGTGGCACAGCAGCAGGCGCTGGAGGTGGCGCGCGCATCCCTGGCCCGGCAGGGCGTGGAGGTGCGCCAGATGATGGCCACACCCACCGCCTTCAACACCGTGCTGTGGCGCATCCTGGTGATCACGCCCGACGGCCACCTCGAAGGCTTCCATTCGCTGCTGGACGACACGCGCGACGTGAGCTTCGATCGCTTTGACCGCGGCGAGGCGCTGTACGAGCAGCTGCGGGGCCAGTGGCCGGTGGACCGCATCGCCTGGTTCAGCAAGGGCTATTTCAAGATGCACGAACGTGATGGCGACGTGCTGATGAGCGACCTGCGCATGGGCCAGGAACCCTACTACGTGTTCACCTTCCGGATGGCGCAGCGGCACTCCGAGCCGGTGCCGCTGGAGCGCCCCGAGCAAGTGGGCGTTCGCCCCGACCTGGAGCGGGGGTTGCCCTGGCTGTGGCGCCGGATGTGGGGCGAGCCGCTGCCGCCGCCTCGCTGACCTTCAACCGGCCTGCCAGCCGGCGGCGGACGGGCCCACCCGGCCTTCGGCCTGCAGCTTCAGCAGGTGCGCGAGCAGCGATCGCTCGGCCATGGCGTGCAAGGCCGTGGGGGTGTCCACATAGACGCGTTCGCGCAGCCGGGCCACGGGCGCGGGGCCCAGGGCCTGCACCGCCTCCAGCACCAGGGCCTCGCGGCGCAGGCGGTGGGCGATGAGGGCTTCGATCACCTTCGCCGGCTGCGCCATCAGGAAGCCATGGCCGGGCGCGAGCCATTCGAGGCCCTCGTCAAGCAGGCTTCGCAGCGAGGCGAGGTAGGCCACCATGTCGCCGTCCGGCGGGTTGATGACCACCGTGGAGGACTGCATCACGTGGTCGCCGGTGAAGAGCAATTGCTCCTCTTCGAGCAGGAAGCACAGGTGGTTGGACGCATGGCCCGGTGTGTGCAGCACGCGCAGGTGAGCGCCTGGGGCGCAGGCCAGACGTTCACCGTGGCGCAGTTCGCGCTCAAGCGCAAGTTGCGCATCCTGACCCTGGGGATGTGCGGGCCAGCGGCCCCACACCGGCGCCCCGGTGGCCGCACTCAAGGCCCGCGACGCGGGGGAGTGGTCCTTGTGGCTGTGGGTGAGCACGATGGCCTCGATGGGGCCGGGGGCTGCGGCGAGCACCGCTCGCACGTGCCCGTCGTCGTCAGGCCCGGGGTCGATGACGGTCCATCGGTTGGCTGCGCCACCGCCCACGAGGTAGGTGTTGGTGCCCGGACCGGTCATCAGGCTGCCGTTGGGGGCGGTCACACGGATCACGCGTTCGGACAGGCGCACCGGCACGCCGGGAACGAGCGCATAGGACACGTGCCCGTGGCCCAGGGGGTCGAGCCGGCCGATCTCGGCCCAGGCCGGCTCTTCGGGCATCACCGGGCGTTCCCCCTCGGGGCCCTGGCCCACGCGGGGCATCACCAGGGCCACCTGGCGCGGGGCGCGAGCCCAGTCCATCAGGGCCTCGCACGCGTCGAAACGGGCCAGCAGTTCCAGCGTCACGCGCGTGGGGGTCATCAGCTTGAAGGCCGTGCCGCGCGCGAGCGCGTCCGCAGGACGCAGCCAGGCGTGCTCCACCATCTCCCGTTCGTCGTGCACGGCGGTCTGGCCTGCGGGGGCCACCGCCACGAAGAAGCGTGTATCAAAGCGTTTGGCCCGGCCGAGGGGGGTGAGCCAATGGCTCAGGTAGGCCAATCGATCCAGTCGGAGCGTCCAGCCGGCTTGGGCGCACAGGGTCGCCCAGGAGCGTTCGCCGCAGTGAACCTCGCGCCGCCACTGCATGGCCGTGACGGCATCGGGGAGCGGTCCGTCAGCCAGCAGCAGACCGCACTCCTCGAAGCATTCGCGGATGGCACAGACAAAGTAGTCGCGCGCGCCCTCGGGCAAGCCCAGAAGGGCGTCGGCCTGCATGTCGGAAAGGCCGGCGCAGCAGGTCGCGGCCTCCCGATCGCCGGCGTCGACGAGGCCCCCGGGAAATACCCAGGCACCGCTGTTGTGGTCCCCCCGCTCCGCGCGACGCAGCAGCAGGACCTCCAGCCCCGCAGGGCCGGTGACGGCGTCGCGCACCAACACCAGCGTGGCAGCCGGACGAGGTGGACGCGAGGATGGGGAGGCGGCGATAGGGTCGTTCATGGGGCGGTCGTGGGCCGGTCACACGGGCGACCGATGATGCCCGAAACCGCGACGGCACTGGCGCCCTACAGCACCCGGTGGAACCAGAACACCGACAAGCCGGCTGCCAGCAGCATGAGGGCAGCGGCCACGCCGGCGAGCAAGGCCGTGACCTCGATCTCGCGGGTTTCCAAGGCCAGCTTGGAATGCAGGCCCTGGTAGATCTTCTTGAGGTCGGGCGCCGTCCCGGCGTAGAAGTATTCGCCGCCGGTGACATTGGCGATGGAACGCAGCGATTCCTCGTCGAGGCGCACCCGCATCGACCAGCCGTCGCCCACGAGGATCTCGCCGTTTTCCGTGCCCACGCCGATGGTGTAGACCTTCACGCCCCGCTCGGCCGCCATGCGGGCGGCCTCCACCGGGTTGGGGCCGGTGGTGGTCTGGCCGTCGGTGAGCAAGATGATGGCCGCCGAGGCGTAGGAGCCCGGCTCCACCGGCGGTGGCGGCGGCTTGCCACCTCCGCCGCGCTGGTCGAGCGAACGGCCCAGCCGGCTGTCTTCCGTGCCAGGGCGGGGGTTGGTGCCCCGCAGATCGAATTCCAGGTCGGGGAAGATGGCCTGCAGCGAGACCAGGATGCCACTGCCCACCGCCGTGGCGCGCTGGAAATTGAAGCGGTCGATGGCGGCCAGTACGTCTTCCTTGCTGTGCGTGGGCGGCTGCGTGAGCAGCGCCGTGCCCGCAAAGGTGACCACGCCGATGCGCGTGCCGCTGTCCTGCAGGGCCACGAACTCGCGTGCCGCCGCCTGGGCCGCCACCATGCGGCTGGGCTCGACGTCGGTGGCTCGCATGCTGCCGGACACGTCCATCGCCAGGATCACCATGCGCTGCTGCGACGGCAGCGTCACGCTGGCCGTCGGCCGGGCGATCGCCACCAGCAGGGCCACCAGGGCCAGCAGCATCAGCACCGGCGGCACGTGGCGGCGCCAGCCCGGTCCCTTGACCAGGGCTTCGCGCACCAGCGACAGCCCCGAGTACCGCAGCGCCACGCGCCGGCGGCGGCGCAAGAGCCACCAGTACCCCAGCACGCTCAAGGGCACCAGCACCAGCAGCCACAACAACTCAGGCCAGATGAATGCCATGCTCGTCTCCCGGTTCACAAGGGGGCCGTCGAGGCCAGGGCCGCGGGCGGGCGCGACTGGATCGCACCGCCCCCCGCCGACAGCCGCGCGCGCAGCTTGCGCAACTCGACGAAGCGCCGCACCGCCACCACCAGGTCTTCATCGGTGGCCAGTTCCAGGACGTCCACGCCGGCATCGCCAAACGCCAGGCGCAGCCGCGCCTCGCGGTCCTGCGCCACCTGTTCGAAACGTCGCCGAAAACCCGGGTCGTGGGTGTCCACCAGCTGCTGCTCGCCGGTTTCGGCGTCCTCGAACATCACCAGGCCCAGGTCGGGCAGCGACTCCTCCAAGGGATCGGTGAGCCGCACCGCCAGCACCTCGTGGCGCTGTGCCAGTTGCCCCAAGGGTTCGGTCCAGCCGGGCTGGGCGATGAAATCGGACACCACGAACACCAGCGAGCGGCGGCGCATCAACGCCCCGGCCCGATGGAAGAGCTCGGCCAGATCGGTCTCCCCCTGGGCCCGTGCCGGCCGGCCGGTCGAACGCGCCGGACGCGCCAGCAGCCGGTGCACCAGCTGCAGCACCTGCTGGCGTCCGCTGCGGGCCGGCATCACGGTATCCACGGTGTCACCGCAGACGATGGCGCCCACCCGGTTGCCATGACGCGTGAGCAGGCGCGACATGAGGGCCACGAAGGCGATCAGCAGGTCGCGCTTGCTGAACTCGCCCGCTCCGAAATGCACCGAGCCGCTGAGGTCGAGCAGGAACCACACGTTGATGTCGCGGTCCTGCTGGAACTCGCGCACATGGGGCACCTGGATGCGCGCGGTCACGTTCCAGTCGATGTAGCGCACGTCATCGTGGAACTGGTACTCGCGCAGGTCGGCCAGGTCCAGCCCTTGGCCGCGGAACAGGGTGCGATAGTCCCCTTCGAGCAGCCCGTCGAGACGGCGCAGCACCTTCCATTCGAGCCGGCGCAGCAACCGGTCGGCCTCGCCGAGCGCGGCGTGGGTCTCGCTGGCCTCGATGGGTGCCGCCTCAGGCGGTGGCTTCGGTGCGCGCATGGGTGTCCAGGGGCTTGTCGGGGGCGGGCAGCTTGTCCATGATGCGCCGCACGATGTGATCGGCCGTGAGCGACTCGGCCAGGGCTTCGTACGACAGCACCAGGCGGTGGCGCAGCACGTCGGGCACGAGGTCGGTCAGGTCCTCGGGCAGCACATAGGGCCGCCCGCGCAGCAGCCCCAGCGCGCGCGCGCCCTCGATGAGGTTGATGGTCGCTCGCGGGCTGGCGCCGAAGCTGAGGTAGCGCCCGAGCTCGGGCAGTCCGAAGCGCTCGGGCGAGCGCGTGGCCGCCACCAGCTTCACCGCGTACTGGATGAGCGATGGATCCACGTAGCTCTTGCGGCACTCCTTCTGCAGCTGCGCCAGTTCCTCGGTGGTGACCACCGCGGCCACTTCCTCGGCAGCCCCCGTCACCCGCTGCACGATGACGAATTCCTCTTCCTCGCTCGGGTAGCCCACCAGCACCTTCATCATGAAGCGGTCCACCTGCGCCTCGGGCAGCGGGTAGGTGCCCTCGGTCTCGATGGGGTTCTGCGTGGCCATCACCAGGAAGGGCCGTGGCACCTTGTGGGTTTCCCCGGCAATGGTGACCTGGTATTCCTGCATCACCTCCAGCAAGGCGCTCTGCACCTTGGCCGGCGCCCGGTTGATCTCGTCGGCCAGCAGCAGGTGGGTGAAGACCGGGCCCAGGGAGGTGTTGAACTCGCCCGTCTTCTGGTTGTAGATGCGCGTGCCCACCAGGTCGGCGGGCACCAGGTCGGGCGTGAACTGCACGCGCTTGAAGCTGCCACGCATGACACGTGCGAGGGTCTTCACCGTGAGCGTCTTGGCCAGGCCCGGCACGCCTTCCACCAGCAGATGGCCCTGGGCCAGCATGGCGACCAGCACGCGCTCGAGGAAATGGTCCTGCCCCACGACGACACGCTTGACCTCGTAGAGCACCCGCTGCATCTGCTCGGCCACGGCGTTGTGGTTGGCGTTGCTGTCCATGCGTGAGTCCTTTCTCTGTCGGTGTAGGGAGTGGCTCAGAACGGCGACAGGCCGACGGCGGCTGCTGCGTTCTCGATGGGCACCGCAAACCCGATACCCACGAAGACCCGGTGTTCCGTGGGGTTGAGGATCGCGGTGACGATGCCCACCACCTCGCCGTCCTGGGTGACCAGCGGCCCTCCCGAACTGCCAGGGTTGGCGGCCGCGTCGAACTGGATGAGGTTGGTCAGGATGCGTTCGCCCTCGGGCGAGCGGAACTCGCGTCCCAGGCCCGATACGACGCCGGCCGTGGCGGTGGGGCCGATGCCAAAGGGGAAGCCCACGGCCACGACCTGATCGCCGGGCGCGAGGTCGGAGGTCGAACGCAGGGTCGCCGGAATCAGGTCATCGGGCAGGGTGCGCGGCTTGATCACCGCCAGGTCGTTCTCCGGCTGGGCGGCCACCATGTCGGCCTCGGCCACATGGCCATCGTCGAAGACCACCTGCAGGCGCGGCGCGCCCATCACGACGTGCAGGTTGGTGAGGATCAGGCCCTCATCGACGATGACCACGCCCGTGCCGGTGCCGATCTCGCGCTGCCGCCCTTCGGCATTGGGCACGCTCAGGCCCCGCACGCGCACCACCGAGGGGCGAATCTTCTCGTAGGCCTTGGTCGCCAGGGACGGCAGGGGCTTGTTGTTCAGGGTGTGCAGGACAGCCTTGTCGATATCGTCCTGCGTGAGGCGCGGGCTGCCCGGCTGGAGGGCCCCGTAACCCAGCATCAGGCCCAGGCCCAGCAACCCGCCGGCAAGGACCAGACCCCAGCGTTCGTGACGGCGCATCCACGACGTGAGGCGGCTGCGGCGGGAGGGAGCGGCAACGGCCGATGCCGCCATGGCGGGCGGCGACTTCGCCGCCGGAGGCGGCTGCTGCGGCCGTGTCGCCTCGGCCGGCGTCGCGCGAGCGGGCGGCCTGGAACTGCTGTACAGCGCACGCTTGCTCATCGGTAAGCTGCCCCGACCGCCACCTCGTGCGCGACACCTGCGCAGACGCCCCGTGCGGCGGTGGCGCCGACCGAACGGAATCGCCGGTGAGCGTTTCGGCTCACCATGGCACACACGCTAACACGTCATGTGCGTGAATGCATCTTGCCGCCGGCAACCCCACTGCGCAAGCCGGAAATGTGCACGGATCGCACCCGGTTGCGGGGGTGCCCGCAGCTCAGCGCGCAGGCCGGCGCGGTGCCACCCCGCTGGGCAGCTGGGCGGCGGCCTCCCAGTCGGGCCCGTCGAACCAGGGGTCGCCGCGCAACCAGGCGCTGAGAAACTCCAGGCCGTCCAGCCCCCAGAAATGGCGTCCCTCGACCACCACGGTGGGCACGCCGAAGATGCCTTGTGCGGCGGCCTCTTCCGTGTTGGCCCGCAGGCGCGCCTTCACGGCGTCGCCCTGGGCCGCGGCGAGCAGGCCGGTGGCCTGCCCCGGCGACAGTGCCTCGGCGAGGGCCTGCGCCTGCTCCGCCGTACCAGCCGCCTCGCCGCTGCACCAGACGCGCCGCAGCACCGTCTCGCAGGCCCAGCGATTGGCGGCACCCTCCTGATGGGTGGCCGCGCCATGCGCCAGCAGCAGGCGCGACAGCGCCAGGGGGTTGAAGGGATGCTGTGCGGGCATCTTCAGCTCGATGCCCAGGCGATGCGCCAGCCAGGCCACCTGGCGATAGGTCCAGTCGCGCTTGGGCGCAATCTCGGCCGGTCCCAGCTGACCCCAGTGTTGCAGCAGACCGGCGAACAGCACCGGCCGGTAGGTCACGGCATAGGAGAGGCCCTCCAGCACCTGGGGCAGGCGTTCGAAGGCCAGGTAGGCATACGGCGAGACCGGGTCGAGCCAGAAGGTCAAGGCCTTCATGTCCCCTCCGCCCGGGTCTGGGCTGCCGCATCTCGCCGTGCGGGAAGACGCTTCCAGACGGCACGCTTGTCCAGGTCACTCATCGTTGACCAGGCCGCGATCTCGTTCAGCGTGCGATGGCAGCCCTCGCACCACCCGGTGGCCGCGTTCATGCGGCACACACTGACGCAGGGGCTGGGCACGAGGCCCTGGGCCGGTGGCGGTCTGTTGCGGCTCACAGCACCACGTCCTCGACCGGCGCGCCCGTCAGCGCCACCAGCTGCTGCGGCGCCACCGGGAAGACCCCGTTGGGATGCCCCGCCGCAGCCCACACCACGTCGAAGCGGAAGAGCTCGCGGTCGATCAGCATGACCGGCGGCTGCAGGTGGGCCACCGGCGACACGCCCCCGATCGAAAACCCCGTGCGGGCCTTGACGAAATCCGCATCCGCGCGGCCCAGCGGCCCCACGAGCGCCGCCACCTTCTTCTCGTCCACGCGCTTGTCGCCCGAGGTCACGACCAGCACCGCGGCTTCGTCGGACTTGCGGCGAAACACGATGCTCTTGGCGATCTGGCCCACCACGATGCCCAGGGCTTCGGCAGCCTCCTGGGCCGTGCGGGCCGCCACCTCCAGGAAGACCGGCGGCTGCGCATGGCCGGCTTCGGCCAGTGCCCGGGCCACACGCTGGAAGCCTTCGGGGCGTTCATGCAAATCCGGTGGCAACACCGCGCTCATGCCGGGGCCTCCTCACGCACCCGCTTGGCCAGCAGGGCATTGGCGGCGCGCGAGACCGGCTTGCGGCCCAGCACGCGCGAGATGAAGTCGCCCGCATCGACCAGCGCGTCCAGGTCCACGCCGCAATCGATGCCCAGGCCCTGGAGCAGGAAGACCACGTCCTCGGTGGCCACATTGCCCGTGGCCCCCTTGGCATAGGGACAGCCCCCCAGGCCGGCCACGCTGGTGTCGAAGTGGTGGATGCCCATCTCCAGGCAGGCGTAGATGTTGCCGACGGCCTGGCCGTAGGTGTCGTGGAAATGCCCGCTCACTTCGTGCAGCGGATAGTGGCGCAGAGCCCGCTCCATCGCGGCGCGCACCTTCAGCGGTGTGCCCACACCGATGGTGTCGGCCACGCCCACGTGTTGTACGCCGATGTCCTTCATCAGGCGCACCACCCGCTCGACCTCGTCGGCCGAGACCTCGCCCTGGTAGGGGCAGCCCACGGCACAGGAAATGGCCCCGCGCACCTTGAGGCCCTGCTCGCGTGCGGCGGCCGCCACCGGGCGGAAGCGCTCGATCGATTCCTCGATCGAGCAGTTGATGTTGCGCTGGCTGAAGGCCTCGCTGGCGGCGCCGAACACCACGATCTCGTCGGGCCGGGTGGGCAGCGCCGCCTCCAGGCCCTTCATGTTGGGCACCAGCACCGAGTAGCGCACCCCTGGCTTGCGCTGGAGGCCGGCCATCACCTCGGCGTTGTCGGCCATCTGGGGCACCCATTTGGGGGACACGAAGCTGGTCACCTCGATCTCGCGCAGGCCGGCGGCCTGCAGGCGGTGCACCAGTTCGATCTTGTGCGCCGCCGACACCGGCTGCTTCTCGTTCTGCAGGCCGTCGCGCGGCCCCACATCCACCAGGATGACTCGATCAGGAAACATGGCAAGACTCCAACAGCACCCCACGATTGTGCCCCCCCAATTGGAGGGAATTCCACCTTATTGGGGATGGCCGACCCGCGCCAGGGGAACAAGAATTCCTTCCATCACGAAGGACACGCATCATGGACAGCACCCATCGCCTCCACCTCGCCACCCGCATCCACTTCGCCCTGCTGCGCGAACTGGGCAGCGGCATCGATGTGGGCCTGATGCTCAGCCGCGACCTGTACGCGCTGGACGTGATCAACGTCTGCCGCGCCAGCGAGAACGAAGAGCTGGAAAAGCTGGCCGAGCAGTTCGTGCAGGCCAGCCAGGCCCAACCCTCAGACGGCGCGGCAGCCTCTCGCCCGGTGCGGCCGCGGCCTGTCACACCCTTTCCTGCCCAGCCCACGCGCTCGGCCTGGTGGCGCCACCTGAGCGCCGCCTTCCATCCGGCCCCGCTTGCGGCCCGCTGAGCGCCTGCAGCCCTTCCCTCAAGACGCCTTCAGGCGCAGCAGCTCGGCCCCTTCGGCCACCTGGTCCCCTACCCCGTAAAGCAGTTCTTCCACCACACCATCGGCCGGCGCCGCGATGGTGTGTTCCATCTTCATCGCCTCCATCACCGCCAGGGCCTGGCCCTTCTTGACCGCCTGGCCCGGCGTCACGTGCAGCGCCAGCACCTTGCCCGGCATCGGCGCGGTCAGGCGCCCGCTGTCGTGGCTGCCCTCGCCGGCATGGGCGATGGCGTCGATCCAGCGCAGCGCGGCCACTGCTTCCGGGCCAAACACGTGGAAGTGTTCCCCCTGACGGTAGACGGACAGTCGCCAGCGCGCCTCGCCCAGCACCACCTCGTGGACGTCGGAGCCCTGGGCCTGCAGATGCAGCAACTGCCGCTGTCCGCCCAGGTCGAGTGCGTGCCGGCCGTCATGCAGGTATTCGAGGTAGGCCACGTGGCGATCGCCACCGGTCTCGATCTCCATGCGCCGGCGGGCCGTGCCATGCAAGCGCCAGCCGTCGCGCCGGCTCCAGGGATCGGCATCCTGCAGCGTCGCCTCGTCGGCCAGCACGCGCGCGGCCACGCCGGCCACGGCACAGGCCAGGGGCAGGCCGGGCTGGCCGAAGAGCTGGGCGCGCTCACGCTCGATCAGGGCGGTGTCGAGGTCGGCCCCGGCAAACGACGCGCTGGCCACCACGCGGCGCAGGAAGGCCACGTTGGTGTGCAGGCCCACGATGTGGGTCTCGGCCAGCGCGGCATCGAGCCGCGCCAGGGCCTGCTCGCGCGTGTCGCCATGCACGATGAGCTTGCCGATCATGGAGTCGTAGTAGGGCGAGATCTCGTCACCCTCGCGCACGCCCGCATCCCCGCGCACCGGCGCCACCGCGAACTCGCTGGCCTGCGCCGGCAGGCGGAACACCCGCAGCTGCCCCGTGGCCGGCAGGAAATTCGCTTCGGGGTTCTCGGCGCACAGCCGCGCCTCGATGGCATGGCCGCGGATGTGCAGTTCGTCCTGCCGCGCCGGCAGCGGCTCGCCAGCCGCCACCCGCAGCTGCCACTCCACCAGGTCGTGGCCGGTGATGGCCTCGGTGACCGGGTGCTCCACCTGCAGCCGGGTGTTCATCTCCATGAAGTAGAAGCGTCCGTCCTGCTCGGCGATGAATTCCACGGTTCCCGCACCCACGTAGCCCACGGCCCGTGCCGCGGCCACGGCCGCCTCGCCCATCTCACGCCGGCGTTCCGGGCTCATGCCGGGGGCCGGGGCCTCTTCCAGCACCTTCTGGTGGCGGCGCTGCACCGAGCAGTCGCGCTCGAAGAGATGGACACCGTTACCGTGCGCATCGCAGAACACCTGGATCTCGATGTGGCGCGGCCGGGTCACATAGCGTTCCACCAGCACATGGTCGTCGCCGAAGCTGGAGCGCGCCTCGCGCTTGCACGAGGCCAGCGCCGCCTCGAATTCCTCGGCTGCCTGCACCGCGCGCATGCCCTTGCCGCCCCCGCCGGCACTGGCCTTGATCAGCACCGGAAAGCCGATGGCCTGGGCCTGCGCCAGCAGGAAATCACTCTCCTGGCGATCCCCGTGGTAGCCGGGCACCAGCGGCACGCCGGCCTTTTCCATCAGGGCCTTGGCAGCGGCCTTGCTGCCCATCGCGGCGATGGCCGAGGCCGGGGGGCCGATGAAGGCGATGCCTGCCTCCGCGCAGGCCTGGGCAAAGACCTCGTTCTCGCTGAGGAAGCCATAGCCCGGATGGATGGCCTGCGCACCGGTGGCACGCGCCACCTCCAGGATGCGTTCATGGCGCAGGTAGCTGTCGCGCGGCGCGGGCCCGCCAATGTGCACGGCCTCGTCACACACCTGCACGTGCTTGGCCTGGGCGTCGGCATCGGAATACACCGCCACGGTGCGGATGCCCAGCCGGCGCGCAGTGGCCGCCACGCGGCAGGCGATCTCGCCGCGGTTCGCAATCAGGATCTTCTTGAACATGCACAGACCTTCTTGTCGTTGAATGGGCGGCGATTCACGCACCGGTCCAGGGCGGGTTGCGCTTGTCGAGGAAGGACCGCACCCCGGCGCGGCCTTCGTCGCTGGCGCGGATGTCGGCGATGCGTCGCGCCGTGTCTTCACGCAGCGCCGCGCTGATCGGCTGGCCGGCCACGTCCTGCACCAGGCGTTTGCAGGCCTTCACCGCCTGCGGGCCGTTGGCCACCAGGGCCGCCACGATCGCATCGACGCGCTCGTCCAGCACCCCGGCCGGGCAGACCTCGTGCACCAGCCCCAGGCGGTGCGCGTCGGTCGCACTGAAGCGTTCGGCCGTGATGAAGTAACGCCGCGCGGCCTGCTCCCCCATCGCGCGGATGACGTAGGGGCTGATGGTGGCCGGCAAGAGGCCGAGCTTTGCCTCGGACAGGCAGAACTGCACCCCCTCGGCCGCCACGAGCACGTCGCACACGGCGGCCAGGCCCACGCCGCCGGCATAGCAGTCGCCCTGGAGGCGGCCCACCACCGGCAGCGGGCAGCTGTAGAGCGTCCACAGCATCTCGGCCAGGCGTGCCGCGTCGTCGCGGTTCTGCTCCCAGGTGTAGTCGGCCATCGCGCGCATCCAGTTCAGGTCGGCGCCTGCACTGAAGGCCTTGCCGTGGGCGCCCAGGACCACCGCGCGCAACTGCGGGTTGTGGCCCAGCGCCAGGAAGGTCTTGGTCAGCTCGGCGATGGTGGCGTCGTTGAAGGCATTGCGCACCTCCGGCCGGTTGAGCCAGACATGGGCCACGGGGCCGTCGATGCGGATGTCGAGCGTGCTGGACATGAGGCCTCCTTCCATCACATGCGGAAGACACCGAACTTGGTGTCGGCGATGGGCGCATTGAGGCTGGCGCTGAGGCCCAGGGCGAGGACGCGGCGGGTGTCGGCCGGGTCGATCACCCCATCGTCCCACAGCCGGGCCGAGGCGTAATACGGATGGCCCTGGTCTTCATACTGCTGGCGGATCGGGGCCTTGAAGGCCTCTTCCTCCTCGGCGCTCCACTGCCCGCCCTTGGCTTCGATGCCATCACGCTTGACGGTGGCCAGCACGCTGGCCGCCTGCTCGCCGCCCATCACGCTGATGCGTGCATTCGGCCACATCCACAGGAAGCGGGGGGAGTAGGCCCGGCCGCACATGCCGTAGTTGCCGGCACCGAAGCTGCCACCGATGATCACGGTGAACTTGGGCACCTGGGCGCAGGCGACCGCCGTCACCATCTTGGCGCCGGCGCGTGCGATGCCCTCGTTCTCGTACTTGCGGCCCACCATGAAGCCGGTGATGTTCTGCAGGAAAACCAGCGGCACCTTGCGCTGGCAGCACAGCTCGATGAAATGCGCCCCCTTGTTGGCGCTTTCGCTGAAGAGGATGCCGTTGTTGGCCACGATGCCCACGGGCATGCCCTCGATGTGCGCGAAGCCGCACACCAGGGTGCTGCCGTAGCGGGCCTTGAACTCGTCGAACTCGCTGGCATCGACGATGCGGGCAATGACCTCGCGCACGTCGAAGGGCTTGCGCGTGTCGGTGGGGATCACGCCGTGCAGTTCTTCCGGGGCGTACTTGGGCGGCCGCGGCGGCACGCAGGCCAGCGGCTGGGGCTTGCGTCGGTTGAAGCGCGCCACCGAGCCGCGTGCCAGCGCCAGGGCATGCAGGTCGTTCTCGGCCAGGTGGTCGGCCACACCCGACAGGCGTGTGTGCACGTCACCGCCGCCCAGGTCCTCGGCGCTCACCACCTCGCCGGTGGCCGCCTTCACCAGGGGCGGTCCGCCCAGGAAGATGGTGCCCTGGTTCTTGACGATGATGGTCTCGTCGCTCATGGCCGGCACATAGGCGCCGCCCGCCGTGCACGAGCCCATCACCACCGCCAGCTGCGGGATGCCGGCGGCGCTCAGGGTGGCCTGGTTGTAGAAGATGCGCCCGAAGTGATCGCGGTCGGGAAAGACCTCGTCCTGGTTGGGCAGGTTGGCGCCGCCGCTGTCCACCAGGTAGATGCAGGGCAAGCCGTTCTGCTGCGCCACTTCCTGCGCGCGCAGGTGCTTCTTCACCGTCATGGGGTAGTAGGTGCCGCCCTTGACGGTGGCGTCGTTGCACACGATCACGCAGTCCACGCCCGACACGCGCCCGATGCCGGCGATCAGCCCCGCGCCGGGGGCGTCGTTGCCGTACATGTTCAATGCGGCCAGCGGGGCCAGTTCCAGGAAGGGCGTGCCCGGGTCGAGCAGCATCTCCACCCGCTCGCGCGGCAGCAGCTTGCCGCGCCCCAGGTGCTTGGCCCGCGCCGCCTCGCCGCCCCCCTGGGCGATGGTGGCCAGACGCTGGTTGAGGTCATCGACCAGCGCACGCATCACCGCGGCATTGGCCTTGAAATCGTCGGCGCGCGGGTTCAGGCGGGATTCGATCGGGCTCATGCGGTCTCCAGCAGGGTCCGCCGGGGGCGGCCTGTTTGACGTTTACGTAAACGTCAATTCTAGGCGGAGTCCAGCCCGGCTGACCAGCAGGGTGCGCCCTACTTCTTCGGTTTTTCCGCCACGGGGGCGCCCGCCTCTTTCCAGGCGGAGAATCCACCCTCGATATGGGCCACGCGGTCCAACCCCATGTCCTGCAGGGTCTTGGTGGCCAGGGCCGAGCGCCAGCCGGCGGCGCAGAACAGCACGAATTCCTTGTCCTCGGCGAACACCGGGCGGTGGTAGGGCGACTCCGGGTCGACCCAGAACTCCAGCATCCCGCGCGGTGCGTGCACGGCACCGGGGATCACCCCCTCGCGCTCGAGCTCGCGCACGTCGCGCACGTCGACGAAGCACACGCCGGGGTCGTCAAGGCGCGCACGGGCCTGTTCAACGCTGTAGGTCGTCACCTGGGCCATGGCTTCATCCACCAGGGCCTTGTAGCCTTTCTTCATCCGCACCTCCGTGTCAGAACGGCCCCTGCGAGAGCCAGCGCTCGATCTGGGCCTTGCGGTCGTTGCCCCAGAAGGGCTCGCCATCCACGATCACATACGGCGCGCCGAACATGCCAGCCGCCACGGCCGACTCATTCGCGCGCTTGAGCCTCTCTTTCCAGGCGGGCTCATTCCATACCGCCTCGGCGTGGTCGGGCTCCAGGCCGAACTGCGCCGCCAGGGCCTTCAGCGCCTCGGGGTCCGACAGGTTCACGCCGCGGGCGAAATAGGCCCGCAGGCAGGTGCGCGCCCAGGCCACGGCTCGCTCAGGGTCGTTCTCGTTGAGCCACCAGAACACCCGCGCCGCATTCTGCGTCGGGATGGGAAACACCTCGGGCTGGGTATAAGGCAGCCCCTCGAAGCGGGCCGAGCGGGCAAAGTCGCGCAACACGTAGTCGCGCTTGATGGGATGCGCCACCGGCGGCTTCAGTTCGGCCGCCTGGAAGGTCACCCCCAGCAGCACGGCATGCCAGCGCACCGTGCGCCCGTGCCGTGCCGCCAGGGCCTCGATCCACTCGGACGTGATGTACGAATAGGGCGAGGAGAAGTCGAAGTAGAAGTCGATCGGTGGCTTGTTCATCCCCTCAACGGTACAACAGTTGCGGCAGCCACAGGCCGATGCCCGGGAAAACGTAGAGCAGCACGATCGCGATGATCTGGATCCCCATGAACGGCAGCATGCCGAGGAAGATCTGGTTGAGCGTCACGTGCGGCGGCGCCACCCCCTTCAGGTAGAAGGCCGACATCGCCACTGGCGGGCTCAGGAAGGCCGTCTGCAGGTTCAGCGCCACGAGGAGCCCGAAGAAGAGCGGGTCGATGCCGAAGTTGTCCAGCAGCGGGATGAAGATGGGCATGAAGATCACGATGATCTCGGTCCACTCCAGCGGCCAGCCCAGCAGAAAGATCAGCACCTGGGACAGGATCAGGAACTGCGTGGGCGTGAGATTCATGCTCATCACCCAGTTTTCCACCAGCTCCTGCCCGCCCAGCAAGGCAAAGGCCGCCGAGAAGATGGCCGAGCCCACGAAGAGCCAGCACACCATGGCCGAGGTCTTGGCGGTCAGGAACACCGACTCCTTCACCACCCGCAGGTTGAGCTGGCGGTAGGCGGCGGCCAGCAGGAAGCCCCCCAGGGCGCCCATCGCCGCGGCCTCGGTGGGCGTGGTCAGACCGAAGACGATAGAGCCCAGCACCGCGCCGATCAGCACCACCAGCGGGAAGAAGGAGGCCAGGAGCATCTTGAACACTTCCAGCCGCGCAAAGCTCAGGAACAGATAGAACAGCGTGACGATGGCCCCCAGGATGGAGAACACCACCCACCACCAGGTGGGTGCCGGCCGCGTCGTCTCTGCCGCCACAGCCTCGCCCTCCTGGTCGCCGCCCGGCTCGGCCAGCGCGGGCGCCGCAGGCGCGGGTTCGTCTTCCTGGGCGCCGGGGGGCTCGCTCAGGCCCAGCGGCTCGGCGGGTGCCTCTTCATCGTCTTCGATCGGTGGCTCGGCGAGGCCACCGGCCATCGGGGGCTCCGCCAAACCACTGCTCGAGGAGGAACCGCCGGAAGAGAAGCTGATGGGCTCGATGTCGTACTCGGGCTCAACATCCACCGTCGTCACGGAGCGGTAGGTGCTCGTGGCCAGCAGCAGGAAGAGCAAACCCGGCATCAGCACGAGACCCAGCTGCTTGAGCACGTGCGACAACGGCACGTCGGCGTTGCGCTGCCCCTTCAGGGCCGACAGCAGGCGCAGCAGGGCATGGTGGGTGCCCGTGTCAGCGAGCTTCTGGCTCGCCGATGGCAGATCGATGTGTCGGTCCGCTTCGGACAGCGGCGGTGCCCAATGCGGCTTCAGTTTGGCCAGGATGATCACGTAGATCACATACAGGCCGGCCAGCATGAGCCCTGGGAAGAAGGCACCCGCATAAAGTTGGACGACGGAGACGCCCGCCGTGGCCCCGTACAGAATGAGCAACACCGAGGGCGGAATGAGGATGCCCAGGCAGCCTCCCGCCGTGATCGCACCGGCGGCCATCGACGTGTTGTAGCCCGCGCGCAGCATGGCTGGCAGCGCCAGCAGCCCCATGAGGGTGACCACCGCACCCACGATGCCGGTGGCCGTGGCAAACACGGCGCAGGTCACCAGCGTGGCCACGGCCAGTGAGCCGGGGATGCGCGCCATCGACAGGTGCAGGCTCTTGAAGAGCTTTTCGATGAGGTTGGCGCGCTCGACGAGATAGCCCATGAAGACGAACAGAGGCACCGCGATGAGCACGTCGTTCGTCATGCTCTTGTAGGCCGCCTGCACCATCAGGTCGAGCGTGCGCGTGATGTCTCGGTCATAGGCCAGCCAGGTGAAGATCATGCCCATGCCCATCAGCGTGAACGCCGTGGGAAAGCCCAGCATGATGGCCACCACGACCAGCGACAGCATCAGCAGGCCCAGGTGGCCCTTGGTGATGGTCTCCACGCCCAGCAGCAGCCAGACGATGCCCAGGACGACCAGGGCCATGATGCCCAGGCCGAAACGCAGTTCGGGACGGATTCTCACGGGCGGCCTCCCGTGGGGGCGCCGTGCTCGTCGGCATGCACCATTTCCTTGAGCTTGTCGACGTCGACCTCCTCGACATCACGTTCGCGCGAAGGCCACTGCCCCTCGCGCAGGCAGATGATGCAGCGGGCGATCTCGGCAAAGCCCTGGAGCAGCAGCGTGGCGCCGGCCAGGGGGATCACGAACTTGAAGGGATACAACGGCAGCGGTGTGGCCGAGAAGGTCTGCTCGCGGATGGCCAGCGATTCCTGGGCATAGGTCCAGCCCGCCCAGGTGAGCGCCACCACCCCGGGGAGGAAGAAGAGGAAGTACAGCACCAGATCCACGGTAGCCTGGGCTCGCGGGCTGAAAAAGCCATACAGCACGTCGCCCCGCACGTGGCCATTCTTCGACAGTGTGTAGGCGCCCGCCAGCATGAACATCGTGCCGTAGAGCATGATCTGGGCGTCAAACACCCAGGCATGCGGATTGTTCATCACATAGCGGGAGAAAACCTCCCAGCTGATCAGCAGGGTCAGTCCAACAGCGGCCCAGGCCGCAGCCTTGCCGATCCAGGTGGACACTGCGTCGATCGCGAGCAGCAGTTTTTGCATGAGACGGTCACGGTTTGGAGTTGGGCCGGCAGCGCCCGCAATGCGCGCACGCCACGCGCCTGACATGGCGCGTGGCGTGCACAAGGACGTGAGGGTCGGTCAGCTCTTCTTGGGAGCGAAGTAATGGTTGTAGGCCATGCGGTAGTCGACCATCGTGTCGAACTGCCAACGACCCGCACGCTGGGCGAAGGTACGCATCGAGTCCATCACCTTCTTGAACATCGGGTTCTCTTCGGACTTCTTGGCCGTCACCTTGTCCCAAGAAGCCAGCTGGGCACGCAGGATGGCGTCAGGCGTCTTGTAGAAACGCACGCCCTGCTTGCTCTGCATCTCCAGGTAGTCGGTGGAGTTGCGATCGGCCGCCTTCCAGCTCATGTCGGCCGACGAGGCCTGCACGGCATAGTCGATCACCGACTTCAGCTCCGCGGGCAGCGCGCTGTACTTGGTCTTGTTGAAAAGGATCTCGAACTGCTCGCTGCTCTGGTGGAAGCTTTGCAGCATGCAGGTCTTGGTCACGTCCGGGAAGCCCAGCACACGGTCACTGGAGGCATTGTTGAACTCGGCTGCGTCCAGGAGGCCGCGGTCCAGCGCCGGCACGATCTCGCCGCCGGGCAGCGGGTTCACCGCCAGGCCCATGTCGGTGAAGATGTCCACCGCCAGGCCTACGGTACGGAACTTCAGGCCCTTGAGGTCCTGCACCCGCGCCACCGGCTTCTTGAACCAGCCCAGCGGCTGGGTGGGCATGGGGCCGTACAGGAAGGACTGCACGTCCAGGTTCAGGCTCCGGTAGATCTCGTCGAGCAGTTCCTTGCCGCCGCCGTAGTAGTGCCAGGCCAGCACCATGTTGGCGTCCAGACCGAAGGCCGGACCCGAACCCCACAGGGCCACCGCCTGGTTCTTGCCGTACCAGTAGGCCACCACACCGTGGCCGCCATCGAGCGGTGCCCTTGGCGACTGCGTCGAGCAACTGGAAGGCCGGCACCACGGAGCCCGCCGGCAGCACCTCGATCTTCAGACGGTTGCCCGCCATGTCGTTGACCTTCTTGGCGAAGTCGTTGGCGTACTCGTGGAAGATGTCCTTGGCCGGCCAGGTGCTCTGGAAGCGCATGGACACGGTCTGGGCCGTCGACACCATCGGGAAGGCGGCGGCGCCGGCGCCGACGGCCCCTGCCGCGGCGGTCTTGAGGAAGCGACGCCGTTGGGGCGCCTTGTGGGATTTCATCTCGCTCACATCGGTCTCCTTGTGGGTGCATGTTCCGGAGCAGTCCCGGCCGTCTGCAGCGGACGTGGACCTCCCGATGCTAGGCAGCCGCTGCTGTCGGCGGGCTAGCACAAACCCGCGTCCGGCCCGGAGAGATGCTTGAACGGTGCGTTGCCCGCGCAGGCGACCCGCGCCAAGCTGAACGGCGTCTGAATGAACTGGGCTACTTGCGCCAGAAGGAGGGCGTGAGCAGCACCATGAAGGAGAGCATCTCCAGGCGCCCCAGCAGCATCGCCAACGTGCACACCCAGGTCTGGAAGTCGGTGAGCCCCGCGAAGTTGCCCGACGGTCCGACGCTGCCCAGGCCCGGGCCCATGTTGTTGACGCTGGCCACCACCGCGGTGAAGGCAGTGACCACGTCGAGGTCGGTGGCCAGCAGCACCATGGTGAGCCCGATGATGGTGGCGCCATAGACCAGCATGAACCCCAGCACCGCGAAGATGGTGTTGCTGTCCACCGTGGCTGTGCCAAGCTTGACCGGGTTCACCGCCCTGGGATGCACCAGCCGTGACATCTCGCGCCGGGCCTGCTTGAGCAGGATGATGACCCGCACCATCTTGATGCCCGCACCGGTGGATCCCGCACTTGTGGACAGACCCGACAGCATCAGCATCAGTACCGGCGCGAAGATGGGCCACTGGGCGTAGTCGGTGTTGGCATAGCCGGTGGTCGTAGCGATGGAGATCACGTTGAAGAAGGCCATGCGCAGGGCCTGCAAAGGATCCTCGTAGGTGCCTTTGAACCACAGCAGCACGGCCACCAGCAGCGAGGCGACCAGCAACAGGCCGACGGTGCCGCGGCTTTCCGTGTCGGACCACAAGCGCCGCCAGCTGCGCTTGCGCAGGGCGACAAAGTACATCGCGAAGTTGCAGGCGGCCACGAGCATGAAGGCGATGCACACCCACTCGATGAGCGGTGAGTCGAAGTGGCCGAAACTTGCGTCGTACGACGAAAGTCCCCCGAGGCTGACCGTGGTGAACATGTGCACCCATGCGTCGTACCAGCTCATGCCGCAGGCGCGGTAAGCGAGCAGACACAGCAGCGACAGCACGCAGTAGACGCTCCACAGGCCCTTGGCCGTCTCGGTGATGCGCGGCGTGAGTTTGGTGTCCTTCATCGGTCCGGCCGCTTCGGCCCGGAAGAGCTGGCTACCCCCCATGCCCAGCATGGGCAGGATGGCCACGGCCAGCACGAGGATGCCCATGCCGCCCATCCACTGCATGAAGCATCGCCATAAATTGATGGAGGGCGGAAGGTGATCCAGACCCGTGAGCACGGTGGCCCCCGTGGTCGTCAGGCCCGACATGGCTTCGAAGTAGGCGTCGGTGAAGGACAAGGGACTGCCCGCCTGGTGGAAGTAGACCATCAGCGGCACACTGGCAAAGAGCGGCAGCATGGTCCACACCAGCGAGACCAGCAAGATGCCATCGCGCGGCTGAAGTTCGCGTCGGTGCCGCCGGGCCAGCAGGCGCATCGCAGCGCCGGCCGTGAAGGTCAGCGCCATGCCCACGTGCCACGACGACAGCGCTGCGTCTTCGCCGAACCAGGCCACCCCCAGGGGCACGGCCATGGTCAAGGCGAAGAACATCACGATCACGCCCAGGATCGAGAAGACAGGCAGGACGGATTGCATGGGCGGAAGACCGGCGTCAGAAGAAGGTGGCACTGACCTGCAGGAGCTTCTCCACCTCACGGACCATGCGTTTGCGCGGCAGGAAGACGATCACGTGGTCGTTGGCCCGAATCACCGTGTCGTGATGGGCAATGATGACCTCGGCCGACTTCAGGGCCTGCTCGCGATCCTCCGGGCTGGCGTCGTTCTCTGGCAGGCCCCGCACGATGGCACCGATCTGCGCCCCAGGCGGCAAGGTGAGGTCACCAATGGGACGCCCCACCACCTTGGACGTCTTGGCGTCGCCGCGCACCACGGCCTCCAGCGCCTCGGCCGCGCCGCGGCGCAGCGAATGCACGGCCTCGACATCGCCACGCCGCACAAAGGCCAGCAACTCACCAATCACCGTCTGCGCCGGCGACAGCGCGATGTCGATCTGCGAGCCCTGCATCAGGTCGGCATAGGCCTTGCGGTTGATGAGCGCCAGCACGCGTTTGGCCCCCATGCGCTTGGCCAGCAGGCAAGCCATGATGTTGTCCTCGTCGTCGCTGGTGAGCCCCAGGAAGAGATCCATGTCGTGGACGTTCTCGCCTTCGAGCAGTTCCTCGTCCGTGGAGTCACCCTTGAGGACGAGGGTATCGGCGGGCAACTGCGAAGCCAGGTATTCGCAGCGCGCGGCGTCATGCTCGATGATCTTGACGCGGTATTCGCCCTTGAGCTCACGCGCCAGGCGCAAGCCGACACGGCCCCCGCCGGCGATCATCACCCGCTTCACCGGCCGGTCACGCCGACGCAGTGCCTCCAGCACGGTGCGAATGTGCTGCGTCGCCGCCAGCACGAAGACCTCGTCGCCGGGTTCGATGCGCGTCACCCCATCGCAGGCGATGGCCTGGTCGGGGCCCTCCGGGTCAGGGCGGTAGATGGACACGATACGCATGTCCACATCGGGAACCAGGCTGGGCAGCTCCGAGATCGTGTGGCGCACCAGCGGCGCCCCGGCTACCGCGCGCACGGCGATCAGACTCACCAGCCCCTGCGCGAACTCCAGCACCTGCAGGGCCTCGGGGTAGGCGATGAGCTGGCGAACATAGCGGGTCACCGAGGCCTCGGGACAGATCACACGATCCACCGCGAAGCCGCTTTTTTCCATCAACGGCGACCCGTCGGGAAACTCCGGCGAGCGCAGCCGCGCGATGGTGGTGGGGATGTTGAAGAGGTCGTGCGCGATCTTGCAGGTGACGAGGTTGGTTTCGTCCATTGGCGCGCAGGCGATCATCATGTCGGCATCCTGCGCCCCGGCCTCCTGCAGCACCGAGGGTTGGATGCCATTGCCCACCACGCCGCGCAGGTCCAGGCGGTCCTGCAGTTCGCGCAGACGCTGAGGGTTGGTGTCGATCACCGTGATGTCGTTCCGCTCCGACACCAGGCTTTCCGCCACGCTCTCGCCCACCCGGCCGGCGCCGAGGATGATGATGTTCATGGGGCGCGATTATGCGCAGATGTTGCGTCGCAGCAAACCCTCGGGCATGCCCACCCCCTTGGCTTCACCGCATCACCCCAGGGCGCGGCCGATCAGGATGCGCTGCACGTCCGAAGTGCCTTCATAGATCTGACACACACGCACGTCGCGATAGATGCGCTCGACCGGGAAATCGCTGACATAGCCGTAGCCGCCGTGCACCTGGATCGCGTCGGAGCAGACCCGCTCGGCCATCTCGCTGGCGAAGAGCTTGGCCATGGCCGCCTCTTTCAGGCAGGGCACGCCCGCATCCTTGAGGCTGGCCGCGTGGTGGATCATCTGGCGCGCCACCTCGATCTGCGTGGCCATGTCGGCGAGGCGGAACTGGACGGCCTGGTGGTTGAAGATGGGCTGCCCGAAAGCGACACGCTCCTTGCTGTAGGCCAGGGCCGCCTCGAAGGCCGCACGCGCCATGCCCAGGCTTTGCGCCGCAATGCCGATGCGCCCACCCTCGAGGCCCGACAGCGCGATCTTCAGGCCCGTGCCCTCCTCGCCCAGCCGGTTCGCTGCGGGCACGCGGCAGTTCTCGAACAGGATCTGGGCCGTGTCGCTGCTGTGCTGACCCATCTTCTCTTCCAGCCGCGCCACCGTGTAGCCCGGCGTGGCAGTAGGCACGAGAAAGGCGCTGATGCCCTTCTTGCCTGCGGCCTTGTCGGTCACCGCCATCACGATGGCCACGTCGCCGTGCTTGCCACTGGTGATGAACTGCTTCACCCCGTTGAGCACGTAGTGGTCACCGTCGCGCACCGCCGTGGTCTTCAGGCCCCCGGCCTCGCTGCCCACATGCGGCTCGGTCAGGCAGAAAGCGCCGAGCATGTCGCCGCGAGCCAGGGGCTTGAGGTAGCGCTGCTTCTGGTCCTCGTTGCCATAGGCCATGAGGATGGAGCAGACCGGGCAGTTGTTGACGCTCACCACGGTGCTGGTGCCGCCGTCGCCGGCGGCGATCTCTTCGAGGATCACGGCCAGGGCGAGATAGTCCAGCCCGGCGCCGTCGTATTCGGCCGGCACCGCCACCCCGTAGCAGCCCAGCGCCGCCAGGCCCTTGAGCTCTTCGGCCGGAAAGTGGTGCTCCTTGTCCCATCGCGCCGCGTGGGGCGCGATGTGGTCCTGCACATAGGCGCGCACGGCGTCCTGCACCGCACGGTGGTCTTCGCTCAACAGCATGATGTCGACAGGCGTGTGCGGCTCACCAGGCGATGGGCGAGCCGTCGTGGTTGAGGAAATGCCCGTTGTCATCGGGCGTCAGGCCAGCCAGCAGCCGGCGCAGATCGGCCACGCTGCGTTCTGGCGACAGGCTGGCATGGGGCCCGCCCATGTCGGTCTGCACCCAGCCGGGATGCACCGCCACGCAAGTGATGCGGCGTGGCCCCAGCGTCAGGGCCGCATCGCGCAACACCGAGTTCACCGCCGCTTTCGAGGCCCGGTAGAGCCAGCCGGTGGTCGAACTGCGCTGGCCGATCGAGCCCATCATCGACGACAGCACCATCAGCTTCGCACCCGCGGCGAGCGTGGCCTCGATCTGCGGCAGCACCCGCATCGGGCCCAGCACATTGGTGCGCATCACGGCATCGAAATCGTCCTGGGTGGGCGACTCCAGCCCCTGGGTACGCGGGCCATAGACCCCCGCATTCAGGACGACGGCATCGAAGCGCTCGCCGTCGAGCCGCCAGCCCAGGCCGGCCACGCTGGCGGCATCGAGCAGGTCCAGCGGCAAGGCCTCGCAGCCCAGGGCACGCAGTGCCGACAGGCCGGCCTCGCCGCGTGCCGTGGCCACGACGCGGTCGCCCGCCGCGCGGAACTGGCGGGCGAACTCCAGCCCCAGCCCACGCGACGCCCCGATCACCAGGACCTGCATCACACCCGCCTCAGAGCAGCTCGACGGCCATGGCGGTGGCTTCCCCGCCGCCGATGCACAGCGAGGCCACGCCCTTCTTCAGGCCGTGCTTGCGCAGCGCGCCCAGCAGGGTCACGACGATGCGCGCACCGCTGGCACCGATGGGATGGCCCAGGGCCACGGCACCGCCATTGATATTCACCTTGTCATGGGGCAACTTGTGCTCGGCCATCGCAGCCATGGTCACCGCCGCAAAGGCTTCATTCACCTCCCAGAGGTCCACGTCCTTCGCCGCCCAGCCGGCCTTCTTGAGCACCTTGTCGATGGCACCCACCGGGGCCGTGGTGAACCACTCGGGCGCCTGCGCGTGCATGCCGTGTGCCACGATGCGCGCCACCGGCGTCACACCCAGCCTGGCCGCAGTGGACTGGCGCATCAGCACCAGCGCGGCAGCGCCATCAGAGATGCTCGACGAAGTCGCTGCCGTGATGCTGCCGTCCTTCTTGAACGCGGGCTTCAGGCCGGGGATCTTGTCGAGCTTGGCCTTGGCCGGCTGCTCGTCCTTGCTGATCTTCACCTCGCCGCCCTTGCCGGCCAGCGTCACGGGCGCCATCTCCCAGTCGAAGCTGCCGTCTTCGTTGGCGCGACGGGCCCGCTCGGTGGAAGTGATGGCGAAGTTGTCCTGGGCCTCGCGGCTGAAGCTGTACTTGGCCACGCAGCTCTCGGCGAACACGCCCATGGCCTTGCCGCGCTCGTAGGCGTCTTCCAGGCCGTCCAGGGCCATGTGGTCGTAGAAGGCCGTGGCACCGTACTTCTGGCCCTTGCGGATGAAGGCCAGGTGCGGCGCGTTGGTCATGCTTTCCATGCCGCCGGCCACCATGACCTCGGCGCTGCCAGCGGCCAGCATGTCGTGCGCGAACATCATCGCACGCATGCCCGAGCCGCACATCTTCGACAAGGTGACGGCGCCCGCCGCATCCGGCAGGCCTGCGCGGCGCGCCGCCTGGCGCGCCGGTGCCTGGCCCTGGCCGGCCATCAGGCAGTTGCCCATCAGCACTTCATCGACGGCCGTGCCCTGGATGCCGGCCCGCTCGACCGCGGCCTGGATGGCGATGGCCCCGAGCTCCCAGGCCTGCAGGCTGGAGAAATCGCCCAGCAGACCCCCGATGGGGGTGCGGGCGGCGGATGCGATGACGATGGGGTCGGACATGATGCTCTCCTACGGAAATGGGGCGGGTGCTGTCGCTCAGGGCACGAGTGCCGGACTGCCTGCCGCCTGGGGTTGATCGGGGTTGTGGACATGGCGCAGGCGCGAAAAGCGCTTGTCCACGTCATAGGGAAACACGTCGTGCACATGGCCGGCCTGGATGCGCTCCTTGTGGGCCTGCCAGTAGGCCGGGTCGAGCAGGTCGGCGTGGTGGCGCATGAACACCTCGCGCACCGACGCATTGCCCAGCAGGAAAGGTCCGAAGGTCTCGGGAAACACGTCCTTGGGACCGACGCTGTACCAGACCTCGCCCGACATCTCCTCTTCCTCGTTGCGCGGCTCGGGCACCTTGCGGAAGTTGCAGTCGGTGAGGTATTCGATCTCGTCGTAGTCGTAGAACACCACCTTGCCGTGGCGCGTGACGCCGAAGTTCTTCCAGAGCATGTCGCCGGGGAAGATGTTCGCGGCCACAAGGTCCTTGATCGCGTTGCCGTACTCGATGACCGCATGGGTCATCTGCTCGGTCGAAGCTTCGTGCAGGTAGATGTTGAGCGGGATCATGCGGCGCTCGATGTAGAGGTGCTTGATCACCAGATCGTCGCCATCTTCCTCGATGAGGCTCGGGCAGAAGTGCTTGAGCTCCTCGACGAGTTCGTCCTCGAAGCGCGCGCGCGGGAAGGCCACGTTGGAATACTCCAGCGTGTCGGCCATGCGCCCCACGCGGTCGTGGGTCTTCACCAGCAGGTACTTGCGCTGGATCAGCTCGCGCGAGGTGTCCTTCTGCGGCGGGTAGAAGTCCTTGATCACCTTGAACACATAGGGGTAGGACGGCAGGTCGAAGACCAGCATCACCATGCCCTTGATGCCCGGCGCGATGCGGAAGCGGTCGCTGGAGTGCTTCAGGTGGTAGAGGAAGTCGCGGTAGAAAAGGTTCTTGCCCTGCTTGTGCAGTCCGAGCGCGTTGTAGATCTCCGAACGCGGCTTGCGTGGCATCAGCGAGCGCAGGAACTGCACATAGGCCGCCGGGATCTCCATGTCCACCAGGAAATAGGCGCGCGCGAAGCTGAAGAGCATCTGCAATTCGTCCTCGCCGAAGAGGGCTGCGTCGATGTAGAGCTGGCGGCGCGAGGTGTGCAATAGCGGCAGCGCGAACGGGATCTCGCGAAAGCCGTTGACGATCTTGCCGACGATGTAGGCACCCTTGTTGCGGAAGAACAGCGAGGACAGCACCTGCAGCTGGAAGTTGGTGCGCAGGCGCACGTCGCCGAATTCCTCGCGCATGGCCCGCAGCACGTACTCGACATCGCGGCCCAGGTCCTCGAACTCCAGTGCGAGCTGGAAGTTGTTCACCACCCGCAGCAGCGTCTCGCGCAGGGTCTCGCGCGTGGGGTAGTAGGCGCGGTAGGTGGGTTGTGAGCCCGGCTCCTCGTTCTCGAGGTATTCCGTCGAGATGGCCGGGCGCACGAAGATGAAGTCGTTGTGGAAGTAGCTGCGGTGCAGGATCTTGGTCGTGACCGAGTTGAAGAAGGTCTCGGC
>CAZKGD010000001.1:124940-140065 GCA_964552215.1 uncultured Caldimonas sp. | reverse complement strand
CGATGGCGATCACCAGCGCCATGACCAGGCTCACCCACATCATGGGCAGGGCCGGCGGCAGAGTGCTGCCGGCGGCTGTTTCTCCGCCAAACAAGGCAACTCGGTAGGTTTCCCACAGGTTGCCGCCGGGCAGCAGCGACATGGGGATGGTGGAGGCGATGTCCTGTGCGGTCTGGGTGGACGCGACGAGCGTGAGATAGACCGGGAAGGCCACGATGGCCACGCCAACGATCAGGATGAGGTGGGACAGGAAGGTCAGTCCTGGGCGTCTTTCGATCATGTCAGTACTGCACCTTTTTCTCGACGAAACGGAACTGGATCACCGTCAGGGCAATGACGATGGTCATCAGCACCACCGACTGCGCAGCCGAGCCGCCCATGTCCAGCGCCTTGAAGCCGTCGTAGTAGACCCGGTAGACCAGGATGGAGGTGGACTTGCCCGGTCCGCCCTGCGTGGCGGCATCGATGATGGCGAAGGTGTCGAAGAAGGCGTAGACGATGTTGATGACCAGCAGAAAGAAGGTCGTGGGCGACAGCAGCGGGAAGACGATGGTCCAGAAGCGCCGCCAGAAGCCGGCACCATCGATGGCGGCCGCCTCGACCAGCGATTTGGGGATGGACTGCAGCCCGGCCAGGAAGAAGAGGAAGTTGTAGGAGATCTGCTTCCACACCGCGGCCATCACGATCAGGGCCATCGCGTGGTTGGGGTTGAGCAGATGGTTCCAGTCCAATCCGAGCAGCCTCAGCAGGAATGACACGACGCCGAAGGGTGAGGCGAACATGAACAGCCACAGCACGCCGGCCACCACCGGGGCCACGGCATAGGGCCAGATCAGCAGCGTCTTGTAGAAGCCGGCGCCCTTGAGCACGCGGTCGGCCATCACGGCCAGCAGCAGCGAGACGGACAGGCCGATCACCGCGACCAGAATCGAAAACACGGCCGTGGTCTGGAAGGACGCGATGTACGTCTCATCATTGACCAGACGCTCGAAGTTCTCCAGGCCGACGAACTCGGTGGACATGCCGAAAGCATCCTGGGTCAGCACGCTCTGGTAGAGCGCCTGGGCTGCGGGCCAGAAGAAGAAGATGAGCACCACGGCCATCTGGGGGGCCACCAGCAGCCAGGGCAACCACCAGGACTTGAATCGGACGCGTTTTTCCATGGGTTCAAACAGTCAACGCCTGCCGCATGCACGAAGGCATGGGCAGGCGATGGGAGTCAAGGGCCCGGACACTGCTCCGGGCAAGGGGGCGCGATTTTACGAGCGGCCGCTGTTGGCACGCTGGAAGCGCTCCAGCTGTTCGTTGCCGCGCCGCACGGCGTCGTCCAGAGCCTGCTTGGCCGACTTGCGACCGGCCCAGACCTGTTCGAGCTCCTCGTCGTTGATGGTACGGATCTGCACGAAGTTGCCCAGGCGGATGCCCCGCGACTTGTCGGTCGTCTTGCGGATCATCTGCTCGACCGACACATCGGTGCCCGGGTTCTGCTTGTAGAACCCCGACTTCTCGGTCAGCTGGTAGGACGCGGTGGTCAGGGGCAGATAGCCCGTGCGCTGGTGGCTCTTGGCCGCCTCTTCCGGCTTGGACAGGTGCGCAAAGAACTGGGCCACGCCCTTGTACTCCTCGTCCTTCTTGCCGGCCATCACCCACAGGCTGGCACCGCCGATGACGGTGTTCTGCGGCGCGCCGGGCACGTCCGGGTAGTAGGGCAGGGTGGAGATGCCGCTCTCGAACTTGGCATTGCGCTTGATGTTGCCGTACAGCGCGGACGAGCCGGTGGTCATGGCGCACTCGCCTGAGACGAAGGTGGCATCAGCTGCGTTGCCGCGGCCCTTGTAGACGAACAGGCCCTGCTTGGCCATGTTCCCCAAGTTCTCGATGTGGCGCACGTGCAGCGGGCTGTTGAAGCTCAGGCGCGCGTTCATGCCGCGCATGCCGTTGCCCAGCGTGGCGAACTCGGTGTTGTGCCAGGCCGAGAAGCTCTCCAGCTGCGTCCAGCTCACCCAGCTGGTGGTGAACGGGCACTTGTGGCCGCTCGCCTTCAGCTTGGCGGCAGCCAGGGCCACCTCGGGCCAGGTCTTGGGAGGAGCGTTCGGGTCCAGGCCGGCGGCCTTGAAGGCGTCCTTGTTGTAGTGGAAGACGGTCGTCGAGCTGTTGAAGGGGAAGCTCAGCATCTGGCCATTGGGGGCCGTGTAGTACCCCGCCACGGCCGGCACGTAGGCATTCGGGTTGAAGGTCACGCCGGCCTTCTTCATCACCTCGCCCACGGGCACGATGGCGTTGCGGCTGGCCATCATCGTGGCCGTACCCACTTCGAACACCTGCAGGATGTGCGGGGCGTTGCCTGCGCGGAACGCGGCGATCGCCGCCGTCATCGACTCGTCGTAGCTGCCCTTGAAGGTGGGGACCACGCGGTAGGCGGTCTGGCTGCTGTTGAAATCCTTGGCCAGGTCGTTCACCCACTCGCCCAGGGCGCCGCCCATGGAGTGCCACCACTGGATTTCCACCTGGGCGTGGGCCGGCGCGGCCATGACGGCGGCGACGGCCGCGGAAAGAGCGAGAGATTTCAGTTTCATGACAACTCCGTGAAAGGTGTGCGGGTAGAAACAAAGCCCGCGAAGGCTAGTGCCTGTTTGTGACAGGAGCGTTTCTGTCACGGATCGCGGGGGTATCGCAACCGGGTAAGTCCCATGGTTTGCCCTGGCTCAAAGATGCAGGGGCGTTGACGGGTCACCCGAATCAGTAGGCCCGAGGCCGGTGCGGTTTCGCTTGGGGGCGTCCGGGCGCTCTGCTGCGCTGCGGTACGATTGCTCTTTGCGCGTCCGAAAACCCACAAGCCCCACGCGCCAGGCGCCCATGAATGCACCGCTGCCCCTGAAGGACCTTGCCGCCCCCGCGGCCGTGGTCACCCCTGCCGCGCCGCCCCGGCTGCGCGAGATCCCCTATAACTACACCTCCTTTTCGGATCGCGAGATCGTCATCCGGCTGCTGGGCGCGCGCGCCTGGGAGGTGTTGCAGCGCCTTCGGGACGAGCGCCAGACGGGCCGCTCGGCCCGCATGCTGTACGAGGTGCTCGGTGACATCTGGGTGGTCGAACGCAACCCCTACTTGCAGGATGACCTGCTCGACAACCCCCGTCGCCGCCGGCTGCTGATCGAGGCCCTGCAGCACCGTTTGCGCGAGGTGGAAAAGCGCCGCACGCCCCAGGCCGACCCCGAGCGCGATGCCCTGGTGGGCGAGTTGCTGGTGGCCGCCCGGGCCGCCGTGGAATCCTTCGCTCGCGGTTTTGACGAGGTGGACGCCCTGCGCCGACGCGCCACCCGCGTGCTGGGCCGGCACACCCAGCGCGACAACATCAAGTTCGATGGCCTGAGCCGGGTGTCCCACGTCACCGACGCAACCGACTGGCGCGTCGAATACCCCTTCGTCGTGCTCACCCCTGACACTGAGGCCGAGATGGCCGCCCTGGTGAAGGACTGCATCGAGCTCGGCCTGACCATCATTCCGCGTGGCGGCGGCACCGGCTATACCGGCGGCGCGGTGCCGCTGACCTGGAAGAGCGCGGTGATCAACACCGAAAAGCTCGAGGCCATGACCGAGGTCGAGACGGTGATGCTGCCTGGCGTGGACCATCCGGTGCCCACGGTCTGGACCGAAGCGGGCGTCGTCACCCAGCGGGTGGCCGATGCCGCCGAGCGTGCAGGGTTTGTGTTTGCAGTGGACCCCACGTCGGCCGAGGCCTCCTGCGTGGGCGGCAACATCGCGATGAACGCCGGCGGCAAGAAAGCCGTGCTCTGGGGTACCGCCCTGGACAACCTGGCCTCCTGGCGCATGGTCACGCCCGAGGCCCAGTGGCTGGAGGTGGTGCGCCTGAATCACAACCTCGGCAAGATCCATGACGTCGAGGTGGCCAGCTTCGAGCTGCGCTACTTCGAGGCTGACGGCAAGACGCCGATCCGCACCGAGCGCCTGGACATTCCCGGCCGCACCTTCCGCAAGGAAGGCCTGGGCAAGGACGTGACCGACAAGTTCCTGGCCGGCCTGCCGGGCATCCAGAAAGAGGGCTGCGACGGCCTCATCACCAGCGCGCGCTGGGTGGTGCACCGCATGCCGGCCCATGTGCGCACCGTCTGCCTGGAATTCTTCGGCAACGCCCGCGAGGCGGTGCCCAGCATCGTCGAGATCAAGGACTTCATGTTCGCCGAAGCAAAGAAGCCCGGCGGCGCCATCCTGGCGGGGCTGGAGCACCTCGACGACCGCTACCTCAAGGCGGTGGGCTACGCCACCAAGTCCAAGCGCGGCACCTTGCCCAAGATGGTGCTGATCGGCGACATCGTCGGCGACGACCCGGACGCCGTTGCCCGTGCCACCTCGGAAGTGGTGCGCATCGCCAATGCCCGTTCGGGCGAGGGCTTCATCGCCATCTCGGCCGACGCGCGCAAGAAGTTCTGGCTCGACCGCAAGCGCACGGCGGCCATCAGCCGCCACACCAACGCCTTCAAGATCAACGAGGACGTGGTGATCCCGCTGCCGCGCATGGGCGAGTACACCAACGGCATCGAGCGCATCAACATCGAACTCTCCCTGCGCAACAAGCTGGCCCTGGTGGACCGGCTGGAGGCCTTCTTCACGCAAGGCCACCTGCCACTGGGCAAGACCGACGACGCCAGCGAGATCCCCAGCGCCGAACTGCTGGAGGACCGTGTCCAGCAGGCCCTGGCGCTGCTGCGCGAGGTGCGGGAACTGTGGGCTCAGTGGATGGGCCAGCTCGACGTGGTGCCGACGGACGGCGAGCGCAGCTTCTTCGAGCGGCTGCAGGACCACAGCCTGCGCGCGTCGTGGAAGACGCAGATCCTCAAGCCGCTGCAGGCGGTGTTCGCCGGTGCAGCGTTTGCGCCCATCCTCGACGAATGCCGGCGTATCCACAAGGAAGTGCTGCGCGGCCGCGTCTGGGTGGCCTTGCACATGCACGCCGGCGACGGCAACGTGCACACCAACATCCCGGTCAATTCCGACAACTACGAGATGCTGCAAACCGCCCACGAGGCGGTAGCGCGCATCATGAAGCTGGCGCGCAGCCTGGACGGCGTGATCTCGGGCGAGCATGGCATCGGCATCACCAAGCTGGAGTTCCTCACCGACGACGAGATCCGTGACTTCACCGCCTACAAGCAGCGCGTCGATCCCGAGGGGCGCTTCAACAAGGGCAAGCTGCTGCGCGGCGTGACGGTGGGCGGCGAGACGCTGCATGCCGACCTCACCAACGCCTACACGCCGAGCTTTGGGTTGATGGGCCACGAATCGCTGATCATGCAGCAGTCGGACATTGGCGAGATCGCCAACTCGGTGAAGGACTGCCTGCGCTGCGGCAAGTGCAAGCCGGTGTGTGCCACCCACGTGCCGCGTGCAAACCTGCTCTACAGCCCGCGCAACAAGATCCTGGCCACCTCGTTGCTGGTCGAGGCCTTCCTCTACGAGGAGCAGACCCGCCGCGGGGTGTCGATCAAGCACTGGGAGGAGTTCGAGGACGTGGCCGACCACTGCACGGTCTGCCACAAGTGCCTCTCGCCCTGCCCGGTGAAGATCGACTTCGGTGACGTGTCGATGAACATGCGCAACCTCCTGCGCAAGATGGGCAAGAAGAGCTTCCGCCCGGGCAACAAGATGGCGATGATGATGCTCAACGCCACCCGTCCCGAGACCATCAAGCTGCTGCGCACGGCCATGGTGGACGTGGGCTTCAAGGCCCAGCGCCTGGCCAACGACCTGCTCAAGCGCGTCGCGCGCAAGCAGACGGCTCGCCCGCACGCCACGGTGGGTACTGCCCCGGTCAAGGAGCAGGTGATCCACTTCATCAACAAGAAGCTGCCGGGGGGCCTGCCCAAGAAGACGGCTCGGGCCCTGCTGGACATCGAGGACAAGAACTACGTCCCCATCATCCGCAACCCCAAGGCCACGACGCCTGAAACGGAAGCGGTGTTCTATTTCCCGGGGTGCGGCTCGGAGCGCCTGTTCAGCCAGGTGGGCCTGGCCACGCAGGCCATGCTCTGGCATGCCGGTGTGCAGACGGTGTTGCCGCCGGGCTACCTGTGCTGCGGCTATCCCCAGCGAGGCTCGGGCCAGTACGACAAGGCCGAGAAGATCATCACCGACAACCGGGTGCTGTTCCACCGCGTGGCCAACACGCTCAACTACCTCGACATCAAGACCGTCGTGGTGAGCTGCGGCACGTGCTACGACCAGCTCCAGGGCTATGAGTTCGAGAAGATCTTCCCCGGCTGCCGCATCGTCGACATCCACGAATACCTGCTGGAAAAGGGCATCAAGCTCGACGGCCAGGGCGCCTACCTGTACCACGACCCCTGCCACAGCCCGATGAAGCTGCAGGAGCCCATGAAGACCGTGCAGGCGCTGGTCGGTCCGCAGGTGCTCAAGAGCGAGCGCTGCTGCGGCGAGTCGGGCACCCTGGGGGTGACCCGACCTGACATCTCCACCCAGGTGCGCTTCCGCAAGGAAGAGGAGATCCGCAAGGGCGAAGCCGCGCTGCGTGCCACTGGGGCTGTGGGCGCTCAGGAGAACGTCAAGATCCTCACCTCCTGCCCGAGCTGCCTGCAGGGGCTCACGCGTTACGGAGAGGACCTGAACAACGGCCTGCTCGAAGCCGACTACATCGTGGTCGAGATGGCGCGCCACATCCTGGGTGAGGACTGGATGCCGGCCTACGTGAAGGCCGCCAACGACGGCGGCATCGAGCGCGTGCTGGTGTGAACGCGTGATGGCCGATCGTCCCCATACCGCGTTCGACCCGGCCCGTTTGCCCGCGGACGGCTGCGAGTTGTGCCGCGCGCCAGGCGGTCATCTCGTGGCCCAGCAGGGGCTGTGGCGTGTCGTCCGTGTGGACGATGCCGAGTTCCCGGGCTTCTACCGGCTGGTCCATCGCGAGCACGTGGCCGAGATGAGCGACCTGCCGCTGACGGAGCAACGGCGCTGCCTCGAACTGCTCATGGGCCTCGAGCGTCTCCTTCGTGAGGCGCTGACGCCGGCCAAGATCAATCTGGCCTCGCTGGGCAACATGGTGCCCCACTTGCACTGGCACGTGATCGCTCGCTTCACCTGGGACAGTCATTTCCCCCAGCCGGTGTGGGGCGTGCGACAGCGGGTGTCCGATGGCAGCCGGCTCGCGTCGCTGCGCCAGGCCCTGCCTGGGCTCGACCGGCGCCTGGCGGCCTGGCTCCAGGCGCACGGCTGAATCCATGCAAACTCCCTGATCGAAGGGTTGGCCGCGGGCCGCAACGGTGATGTAATGAAGAGTTTGTACGCCATCTGCCCCGCAGCCTCCGACCGGCCATGTCCCGCATCCGCGTTTTCCTGACCTTGCCTCGACCTCTGGGCCGCATGGCGGCATCGCGTCAGCTCCCGGGAGTGGACGGATGAGCGTCTTGTGGCGCAGCCTCTGGGGCCTCGGTCTGTTGGCGCTGGGCGCAACGGCGGGTGCGCAGACCGAGCCGGCTGTGTCCGAGGGGGGCTTCAAGGGCTTTGCCATCATGGGCGACAACCCCTTGAGCGCGGGCGAGACGGCGGCTCTGCTGGCGCCATTTCTTCGTGAGGCGCCGTCGTCCGAGGTTCTCGACCGGGCCGCGGCGCGCCTGGAGCGTGCGCTCCATGAGCGCGGCTATGCCCTGTACCAGGTGGTTCTGCCTGCGCAGACGCTCTCGGACACCATCACCCTCGACGTGCTGCGGCGCACCGTCTCCAGGGTGGAGTTCCTTGGCGGCGGTGAGCATTTCGCAGAGGATGCGCTGCGGGCTGCCTTGCCCGAGTTGCAGGAGCGGCAGTCGCCCAACGTCCATCGTCTGGCGCGCGACGTGCGGATTGCCAACCTCAATCCCTCACGCCATGTCGATGTCGAGTGGCTGCCCGATACGCCGCCGGCCAGTGTGACCGCGCTCGTGCGGGTGCACGAGGAACGCCCCTGGTCGGTGGGTGCAGGATGGAGCAACGCCGGCCGCGCCGAGACCGGCCGCGACCGTCTCAGTCTTGGTGCCAGCCATCACGATCTGCTGGGCGGCGGGGAAGTGCTTTCAGGGGTCTACACCCTGTCCCCGGGCCGTCCTTCCCGTGTGAGTCAGTTCGGCCTGGCGCTGCAGGCACCGCTCCCGTCCTGGGGGGGGAGTTGGCTGCTGGAGCATTTCCAGTCCGATGTGGCGGGTCGCTTCGGGGTGGATCGGCCCGACCGGGGCCACCCCGGCTTCGATGCCACGGGTCCGGCGAGCCAGACGCGTGTGGCCTATGCCCAGCACTTCGCCAACCAGTCCAGGATGCGGCAGTCGCAGTGGCGCGCAGCGTTGGACGACAAGCGGCTTGAGCCGTCCGACTTGGCCGGTCAGCCGCAGGCCACGGCGCTGCGCCGCAGCCGTCCGTTGTCCATCACCTACACCGCCGAGGGTGCTGCAGACCGTTCGGTCTGGGGGTATCACGTCGAGTTCGCGGCCAACCTGCCGGGCGGCTCGGGCAACACGCTGGACGCCTACCGCAGCGAGCACCCCGAGATCCGGACCACTCATTGGAAAGCGTGGCGCGCAGCCCTCAACGTCACCACCGAATGGGGCAGCGGCTGGCAATGGGCCGGCCGCCTCCAGGCCCAGTACAGCCCCGACCTGCTTCTGGCGGCCGAGGCGTTCGCGCTGGGAGGGGTCGGGACGGTGCGTGGCGCCCCGGAGCGCGCCCTTCATGGCGACAGCGGTGCGGCGGCCAGCATCGAGGGACGCACGCCAGCCCTGTGGCAGGGCCTGCGTGCCCTGGCCTTCGTCGACACTGGCCTGGTGCGAAGCGACCTCAGCGACACGCCCATGCGCCGGCGCAGGGACCATCTCGCGAGCTTCGGGGTCGGCCTGCGATATGACCATGGCAGCGGAGCGCGCCTGCGCGCCGACTACGGGCGGATCATCATGGGCAGTCGCGTGGACTCTGCGGCTCAGCCCTCCGCGCCGGCCCAGGGGGACGATAAACTCCACGTGAACGTGTCCCTTGCGTTCTGAGGCCTCCGGGCCAGCCATCCCGGCGGCGGGGCGCCAGCTTGCTGTACGCAGAAAGAAATCCATGGCCGGATTAGACAAGTCCACTCCCACGCCCACCGAGATCACGGTGCACCAGCAGTCCCGGGTGCTGGAACTGAGCTTCAGCGACGGTGCGCATTTCCGTCTGCCGTTCGAACTGATGCGGGTGTATTCGCCGTCGGCCGAGGTGCAGGGCCACGGCCCCGGCCAGGAGGTGTTGCAGACGGGCAAGCGCGATGTCGGCATCGTCGCCCTCGAACCCGTGGGGAACTACGCGGTGCAGCCCACCTTCAGCGACGGCCACGACTCGGGCATCTTCTCCTGGGACTACCTCTACTTTCTGGGATCTCAGCAGGCCCAGCTCTGGGCCGACTACGAGCGGCGCCTGGCCGAGGCGGGCGTCGATCGAGATGCCCCCATGCCGGCTGCGGCGGCATCGTCCTGCGGCCACCACCACTGAGAGGCAGCGCCTGGCAAGCCCCGCTGCATTGCGGGGTTGTCGCCGCTGACGAGGTGGCCGACACTTAGGATGTTCAACATGAGCAGCACCCATTTCGGATTCCAGACGGTCGACGAGGCCGAGAAGGCGCGGCGCGTGCGCGGTGTCTTCGATTCCGTGGCTTCCCGCTACGACCTCATGAACGACCTCATGTCGGCCGGGATGCACAGGGTCTGGAAGTCCTACACCCTGGCTGTGTCGGGTGCTCGTGCCGGGCAGCGGGTGCTGGACATTGCGGGGGGTACGGGCGATCTCGCCCAGGGCTTTGCCGAGCGCGTGGGCCCGCTGGGGACCGTGGTGCACACCGACATCAACGAGGCCATGCTGCGCGTGGGCCGCGACCGGTTGACCGACCGAGGGCTGTTGCTACCCACGGTCATCTGCGATGCCGAGCGGCTTCCCTTCGCCTCGAACCGGTTTGACCTGGTCAGCGTGGCCTTCGGCCTGCGCAACATGACGCACAAGGACAAGGCGCTGGCCGAGATGTGCCGTGTGCTGGCGCCGGGGGGCAAGCTGCTGGTGCTCGAGTTCTCGAGGGTGGCCGCACCGCTGTCCAAGGCGTACGACTGGTACTCCTTCAACGTGCTGCCAAGGCTTGGGCAGTGGGTGGCCGGCGACGCCGACAGCTACCGATACCTGGCCGAATCCATCCGCATGCATCCCGACCAGCAAGCCCTGAAGGCCATGATGAAGCAAGCAGGCTTCGGGCATGTCGATGTGCACAACCTCACCGCCGGCGTGGTAGCGCTGCACGTGGGGATCAAGTGCTGAGCTGGGACGTGGGCGCAGGGGCGGACTGGCTCATGGGGCTTGGCATGGCGGGCATGGTCGGTGCCCTGCTGTGGCTGGGCTGGCGGCGGCGCGGCGGCGCGCAGGCGTCCCGGGCGGCGATGGCAGCCGATGCCCGGCGAGGCTCCGCACGCTCGTCGCTGGCCAGCGGCGACTACGATCCCGCAGATTTCGCTCCCGAGTCGAGCGTTCACCTTCTGCGCGCAGCGGCCCCCGATGCCGGGGAGTCGCCCCAGGGGCCATGGTGGGGGGTCCCCGAGGGCTTCGACGCCGAGGCCTTTCTGGAGGCTGCCAAGCGCAATTTCGTCCTCCTGCAGCAGGCCTGGGACGCGGCCGACCTGCAGCGTCTGGGCGACATGATGACCGACGACATGCTCGCCAACATCCAGGCCCAACTGGCCGAGCGTGGCGACCAACCCAACCGCACCGACGTCGTCACCCTCCAGGCCACCCTGCTGGGCGTGGAGGATCTGGGCGGGCAGTTCCTCGCCAGCGTCGAGTTCTCCGGCATGATCCGCGAGGAAGTCAGCGCCGGAGCGTCGCCGTTCCGCGAGATCTGGAACCTGACCAAGGCCCGCGACGGAGCCAGCGGCTGGCTGCTCGCCGGCGTGCAGGCGCTCCAGTGAGCGGCTGCCCCTCAAGTGGGGGCTGGTTCGCTGCTTGCAGGGAGGGCTAGACTCCCCTCAGTCAACCTTCGGTCGCGCCCCCGGCAACGGAGCGAGCCTGGGTTGTCCCGGCTGGAAGCGCTTGGCGTGGGGCCAGATGAGGGGACCGGGCGCCGTTGGCACTGTGTCGGTCCGTGATGCAGTTCCAGTTCACACCCGTCCGACTCCAGGGATATACATGATGATGCGACGCTGGCTCCTGAGCTGTCTTGTCCTGTTGGGTGCATGGAGCCTGGCGCAGGCTCAGCGCGTCGAGCACCTTCTCGGTCCGGGCGATGTGGTGCGCATCGCTGTCTACCAGAACCCCGACCTCAGCCTGGAAACCCGCATTTCCGAGCTCGGCGAGATTGCCTTTCCGCTGATCGGCTCGGTCAACCTCGCCGGCCGGTCGACGACGTCGGCGCAGAACGAGATCGCCCGGCTGCTGCGAGAAGGCAACTTCGTCAACAATCCGCAGGTCAGCGTGGCGCTGATGCAGGTACGCAGTGCCCAGGTCTCCATCCTCGGCCAGGTGGCACGTCCCGGTCGCTACCCCATCGAAACGGCCGCCACCAAGGTCTCCGAGATGATCGCGGCGGCTGGCGGCATCACTCCTGATGGCGGCAACGTGGTCATGCTCACCGGGACGCGCAACGGCCAGCCTGTCAGGATCGAGGTGGACCTTCCCGCCGTGCTGCAGGGCGGGCGCGCCGACCTCGATGCCCTGGTCGCCAACGGCGACACGCTCTTCGTCGATCGCAGCCCCGTCTTCTTCATCTACGGCGAGGTGCAACGCCCGGGGCAGTTTCGGCTCGAGCGCGGCACCACATTGATGCAAGCCCTGGCTCAGGGCGGAGGACTGACTCAGCGCGGCACCGAACGGGGCATGCGGGTGCATCGCAAGGATGCCAACGGCAACGTCCGTGTGCTGCAGCTGAGCCTGACCGACCTGGTCGAGCGTGATGACGTGATCTACGTGCGCGAATCCATCTTCTGAGCCGACGCCATGCCGCAACTTTCGCTCATACAGTACCTGCGCATGGTCTGGGCCCGCAAGTGGCTGGTGCTCGCCGTTTTCGTGAGTGTCGCGACGACGGGCATCATCACCGTGCTCAACCTGCCCAAGCAGTACACCGCCAACGCGATGATGGTGGTCGAGGTGCGCCAGGATCCCATCCTTGGCGCCCTGTCGACACCGTTCAACATGGCCACCGAGCTGGAAATCCTTCGCAGCGATGTCGTGGCCGCCCGCGTCGTCAAGATGCTGGGCATGCTGGACAACCCCGAGGTCATCGCGGACTGGCGCAAGAACACTGAAGAGAAGATCCCCCTCGATCGCTACCTGGCGGGGTTCGTGCAACGCAGCATGTCGGTGGAGCCGCTGCGTGGCAGCAACGTGCTCACCGTCAGCTTCCGTCACGGCGAGCCCGCGGTGGCCGCCGCAGCCGCCAATGCCCTGGCACAAGCTGCCATCGACGTCTCGGTCGAGATGCGTGTCGGGCCGGCGAGGCAGTCGGCATCGTGGTTCGAGGAGCAAAGCCGCGCCCTGCGCAATGAACTCGAGACTGCGCAGGCCCGCCTGTCCCGTTTCCAGCAGGAGAAGGGCATCGTCGTCACCGATGAGCGTCTGGACCAGGAAACCGCGCGACTGAACGCCCTGACGGCCGAACTCGCCACGGCCCAGGCCGAGCGGCTGGATGCGCTGACCCGGCAACGCAACGTCGGGGATACGTCGCCCGACGTCCTTCAGAGTGCCGGTGTCACCCAGATCCGGGCCCAACTCAACCAGGCGGAGGCCCGCCTCAGCGAGATCAGCCGCAACCTCGGTGTCAACCACCCTCAGCGCATCCAGCTGGAGGCGCAGATCCAGGAACTGCGCCAGCAACTCGAGGCGGAAATGCGCCGCGTCTCCAGCGGCACGACGGTGGTCAGCCGAGCCAGCGCCCAGAAGGTGGACGCCCTGCGCGCGATGATCGACGCCCAGAAGCGCCAGCTTCTGGAGATGCGCTCAGCCCGCGACCAGATCGCCGTGCTCGTGCGTGACGTGGAGACCGCCCAACGCGCCTATGAGGCCGTGAGCCAGCGCAGCAGCCAGCTCAACCTGGAAAGCCAATCCAGCCAGTCCATCTTGCGCATCCTCAGCCCGGCCATCGAGCCCCTGGAGTTCACCAGCCGCAAGGTCAAGATCGGTGTGCTCGGTTCCCTCGTCGGCGGGCTGGGCCTGGGACTGCTGCTGGCCCTTGCGCTCGAGTTCTGGGATCGCCGCGTCCGCGGAGTGGAGGACGTGGACGGCGTGGAGGGCATTCCGTTGATCGCCACGCTGGGTGCGGATGCGCCGGCGCCCAGACGTCGACCGAGCCTGCCGCGGCCCCACCCGCCAGGAACACCTCCCGCGCTCCAACTTCCGGGGGCCAGCGGATGAAGATGTCGATGTCGGTTGTCCCGGCCATCCAGCGGATGAATCGCCCCATCGGGGCCATCCTCGTGGACGCGGGGAAGCTGTCGGCGCAGGATGTCGAGCAGATCCTTCAGGCGCAGCGCCAGCACGACCTGCGCTTCGGTGACACGGCGATCAAGCTCGGGCTGCTCACCGCCCAGGATGTCCAGCATGCCCTGGCCGAGCAGTTTGCGTTTCCCTACCTGAGGCCGGCGGGCGAGGGCCGTGCCATGAGCGAGGAACTCGAGGCGGCCTACGAACCTTTTGGGCCGGGCGCCGAGCGCGTCCGGTCGCTGCGCAGCCACCTGATGCTGCACTGGTTCAGCAAGACCGAAAGGCGTCAGGTCCTGTGCGTCGTGGGGGCTGAGTCGCGCGAAGGCCGCAGCTATCTGGCCGCCAATCTGGCCATCGTTTTTGCCCAGGCTGGCGAGCGCACCTTGCTGATCGATGCCAACCTACGCCGTCCACGCATTCACGAAATGTTCGCCCTGAACAACCGCAGCGGCCTGTCCACGCTGCTGTCCGGGCGTTCGGGCAACGAGGCCATCGTCCACATCACCGAACTCGCAGGCCTGTTCGTCCTTCCCTCGGGGCCGACGCCTCCCAACCCTCTGGAACTGCTGGGGCAGGTCGCCTTTGCCGATCTGCTTGGCAGTGCGCGCGCCAGCTTCGACGTTGTCATCATCGACACCCCCGGTCTGGCCGACGGCGATGACGCCATCCTGGTGACGGCGCGTGCAGGCGCTGCGCTGGCGGTGGCCCGGTCTCGCCACACGCGGGTTGATGCCTTCCGGGGCATGCTGGCCGAGATGAAGGCGATGGGCGTTCAAGTGACCGGGACGGTCCTGAACGACATCGCGGCCAACCGGGCAGTGACGTCATGATGTCCTGGCGTTCCCGCGCGAGTGGCCGGCCCACGTCCTGGCGGCGCTGAGCGCGGGCCGCCCCAGGCCGCGCGCGACCAACCATGCCCGAGCATCTCAGAGCCCTCGTTGTCATCCTGGGCATCGCCATCCCGGCGTTCTGGCTGGCCCGCCGGGCCCTGTGCGATGGTCTGATGTCCTCCGAGGATTTCGATCGTCGGCGCAAGCTGTGGTTTGCGGTGACGCTCCTGGCTTTCCTGTCCCACAGCTTCTGGCTCTACATCGTCCTGTGTGGTGCGATGTTGCTGGTGGCGGGCTCGAAGGAGCGCAATCCGGGCGCCTTGTATGCGCTGCTCATCGTGGCCGTCCCGGGGTTCGAGCAGATGGTGCCGGGGATGGGTCTGGTGGATCACGTGTTCATCATGAACCATGTCCGCCTGCTGCACTTGGCGATTCTCCTGCCCGCGGCCTTACGGCTCTTGAAGACGGAAGAGCTCCCCAGCACGGGCCCATGGAAGTTGTGTGACCGTCTACTGATTGCGTACCTGGTCTTCTCCCTGATTCACCGAGCCGCCTCAGATTCGGCGACTGGTACCGCACGATTCGGCTTCTACCTCTGGCTGGACATCTGGTTGCCCTATTTCGTGCTAACGCGCTCTCTGCGCTCCGAGAAGGCGCTCAGGGAGTGCATGGCGGCGCTGATGCTCGCAGTGGCCATCACTGCCGTGATTGCAATCTTTGAAACGACGCGCTACTGGTTGCTCTTTGAAAGTCTTCGGTATGCACTCGGTCTTCCAGAAGTGATGCCTATGTACCTCACACGAAGCGATGGAGGAG
>CAZKGD010000001.1:111407-124930 GCA_964552215.1 uncultured Caldimonas sp. | reverse complement strand
ATGGAGGAGGGCTGCGAGCGAACGTCACCTCACTCAACGCTATTGCACTGGGGTACACGATGATGATCGGATTGGTGTTTGCTCTGGCGCTAAACGCACAGCTCAGGGCGCGCTGGCAAGCTGTACTTCTGACGGGAATACTGATAGGCGGGCTGTTTGCAGCGCTGTCTCGCGGACCGTGGGTTGGGGCAGCGGCGGGTGTGACTGCCGCAATGGTGATGGGGCCGGGAGGCGCCAAGCGTGGTGCAAAGCTCTTGGTCGTTGCATCAATCGGGTTCGGTCTTCTGCTGATATCCCCGCTGGGTCCGAAGTTTGTTGACTTGCTCCCATTTATTGGAACCGTCGAATCGGGCAACGTAACGTACCGACAGCGGCTTCTTGAGGTTTCAATGATCGTCATCTGGGAGAACCCAATTTTTGGTCTCCCGGACTACCTTGAGCACCCTGCCATGCAAGAAATGCGGCAAGGACAAGGGATCATTGACGTTGTAAATACCTACCTTGGCGTTGCACTTTACTCTGGCTTTGTAGGCTTGTTCTTGTTCGTCGGGCCATTTTTGCTGGCGGGCATTCTGGTGTGGCGCTCGCTCAGGCACCTTGGTCATCACCGCATCCAGTTCCAGCCGATCGGCCGTGCGCTCTTGGGTGCGATTGGCGGCGCTGCGATCACGATCGCCACTGTGAGCAGCATCACGGTGATACCCACTTTCTACTGGATGCTGCTAGCTTTCTCAATCGCGTTCATTCGATTGGTTCAAGCAGCACCGATTTCACATTACGCCGCCGACCAACGTGGCGGCGAGCGCCATCGCGCGAGTTTTGTCTTTGAAGCCCAGGCGTCGCGATGAGAGCCGCCCGAGCTTGTTGACCCTATGGCCGAATCCACTGAACTGGTGGCACCCCTGCAACCACCCTCCACGGGCGCCTCAAACCCTACAAGTCTGGGTGGGAACGTCGCACGCGGTACTGCCTGGGTGCTGTTTGGATTCGGGCTGTCGCAAGTCGGTCGATTGGCGGGCAATGTTGCGCTCGCAGCGCTTCTATTTCAAGAGGCCTTCGCTTTGATGGCGATTGTGGCTGCCATCATCCAGGGCCTTGTCATGTTCTCCGACATGGGGCTTGGCCCCAACATCGTTCAGAACAAGAGGGGGGATGAAAGAGACTTTCTAGACACAGCGTGGACCTTGCAGGTGATACGCGGGGTGGTTCTGGCTGGGGTGGCGACAGCATTGGCATGGCCCTTGGCAGGCTTTTACGCACAGAACGACCCTATGGCCTGGGACCTTCGATGGCTTATTCCGCTCGTTGCCGTCGGGATGCTGGTCGAGTCTTTCCAGTCCACTAAGCTCAAGACTGCCACACGGCATGTCAACCTGGCCCGCGTCACGTTGATCGAACTGGGAGCGCAGTTCTCGGGGATGCTGGTGATGCTGCTGATGGCGTGGTGGACGCGATCGGTCCTTGCGATGGCCGTGGGGGGCATTGTGACGATGTCGGTTCATTGTTTGCTCAGCCACCTCCTCCTTCCGGGGCCGGGCAATCGATTCCGCTGGGACCGATCCGCTGTATGGGACATCGTGCACTTCGGCAAGTGGGTGTTCCTGAGCACGGTGATCAGCTTCTTTGCCCTGCAGATCGACAAGCTGGTATTTGCCCGCCTCTTCCCGCTGGATCAGGTGGGTGTTTATGCGATCGCAGCCAGCCTTGCAATCATGACGCCCATGCTGATGGGGCGGCTGCAGACCGTGATTGCCTTCCCGCTGTATGCACGGATGCTGGATCGCAACGAGCCCCTGGGCCACGTCGTAGCGCGGTCGAAGCCGCCGATGCTGCTTGCTGGCGCCTACCTGGTGACAGCTGCGATCGTGTGCGCGCAGAGTTTCGTGGATCTTGCGTATGACGACCGCTACGCCGCAGCGGGCACCTTCATCATGATCCTCTCGGTTGGCGCGTGGTTCGCCATCATCGATGGCATCTATGGCGCGGCCTTCCTGGCCAGCGGACGAGCCCACTGGGTGGCCGCGGTGAACGGAACCAAGGTGCTCTCGTTCTGCGTGCTGCTGGCGCCGGCCATCGCCTGGGGCGGACTCATCGGTGCCGTGTGGGCCGCCGCCTTGTCCGACCTCATCAAACTGGTGCTGGCCATGGTGCTCGCCCGACGCATCCAGCTGCTGAACCTGTGGCCGGAAGTGAAATACACCGCCGTTGTGGTGCTCGCCGTCAGCGCCCTCCTTGCGCTGCCCACCCTGTTTGCCGCATGGCCCGGCCTTCACCCGGCATGGCGCCTGCTTCTGCAGGCGGTGCTGGTCACGGCGGTCTTTGGCTGGCCCTTGGCCAAGATGGCCCGCGAATGGCTTCGCCAGTCCCGGCAGCCCTAGGACAGAACCGCAGGATCAATCCTATGCACACGAACAACCCCACCCTCACGGATCCTGGACATCCGCGCCCCGACATCTCCGTGGTCATCCCCTCATGGAATACGCAAGGGCTCACCCGCGACTGCCTGCACTCACTGCTTCACCAGGACCACGGCTGCCGCCTGGAGGTCGTGGTGGTGGACAACGGCAGTCATGACGGCTCCGCGGACATGATCGAGCGCGAGTTTCCCGAAGTGATGCTCATCCGCAACGAGCGCAACGAGTACTTCTCCAAGGCCTGCAACCAGGGTGCCGCGGTGGCAACCGGTCGCTACATCTGCTACCTCAATTCCGACACCATCGTCACGCCGCAGGCGCTGGGACGCATGATGGACTTCCTGGCGCAGCACCCGGGCCACGGGGCCGTGGCCCCCCGGCTGGACAACCCGGACGGTACTGTGCAGCCGATCTGCCGACGGTTTCCGAAGCTGATCGAGGTCGCGATCGACCAGTTCGGTTTCGAGCGCTTCGAATTCGCGCGGCGGTATCGAGACCGTGCCGCGATGAAGGACTTCGATCACCTCTCGTCGGCCGACGTCGAGCAGCCGCCCGGGGCGTGTTTGCTGATGCGTCGCACCGATGTCGAGGAGATCGGCGGCTTCGACGAGTCGATGCCGCTTTTCTACAGCGACGTGGACCTGTGCCTGCGCATCTGGCGCTCAGGTCGCCCCATTCGTTTCCTGGCCGAGGCGCGCATCTTTCACGTGGGCAGCGCCTCGGTGGTGCGCCACCCGCTGTGGCGGGCGGAGTTCATGCGCAACCAGGTGCGCTACTTCCGCAAGCACGGCGGGCTCTTCAGAGCACTGGCCGCCAAGGGCATCATCCTTGGCTCTGGTGTGCTGGTGGCTTTGCGCACCCTGGTGGGCCCCCGTCCGCTGCGCGAGAAGCGTGAGCTCATCGGGCAGCTCGGGCGTTCCATGCAGATCGTGTTGGGGGGCAAGAACCCGTGAACGCGATGCTCCAACATCCCGCGTCCGAACCGGTCGTTCCAGCAGGGCTGCAACTGGGCGGGGTTGCCGGGCTGCAGACGTGGTGGGACTACCAGCCCAGCGAACCGGACCTGCGCATCCGATGGAAGCGGCTTGCTGCACGCCTGTTCCACGAGCGCCCCCGGCCGGCGTCGATGCCGATCAAGCCGGTCGTGCCCTGGCAGCGATGGGTGGCTTACTTCGCCTTCCTGCCGCAGGGCACCCTGAGCGATGCCCATCGCTTCACCTTGCGCCGCTTGCGCGACGAGGGCTGCCACGTGCTCGTCATCTGTGCTGCGTCCGAGGCCGCCAGGGTCCCGCAGGAGTTGGCGCGCTACGCCGATGCGCTGTACTGGAAAGGCTTGGGAGGCTACGATTTCTCGGCTTACACACTCGCCCTGGAAGTGATTGCCGAGCGCTCGCCGCACGCCGATGTGCTCATCCTCAATGACTCGATGTTCGGGCCTTTCCATCCGGTGCAGCCTTTTTTCCAGGGCCTGCACTGGGATCTCACCGGCTTCACGGGGTCGGCGCTCAACGAGAACCATCTGCAGTCGTATGGGTTCATGGTCCGGGCGGTCGACGAGAGCCGGCTGGCTCAGTTACGGGACGTCTTCTTTGCCGACAAAGCCTTCGACAGGGCAGATCAGGTGATCTGGGCACAAGAGCTGCTGCTGGCCCGCCGGGCGTCGCGGCACATGTCGGTGGGAGCCTGCTGGTACAGCGACGGCTCGACGGTTGACGACCCCTGCCTTCGGCGTCCTTTTGAGCTGGTGGACGCCGGTTTCCCCTTCATGAAGAAGTCCCTGCTGGGCAAGATGATGCAGTTCCAGGACCCGGAACGGGTGCGCGCCCTGCTCAGAGCCCAGGGACATCCGGAGCAATGACAGGATTCCCCATGAAAAATGCCGTCCATCCGCTTGAAGACAAGCCCTGGCCCGATGCGCGACGACTGATGTGGATCGTGGTTGCAGCCGTGCTGCTGCGCCTGATCTGGGCCCTGATGATCCCGGTGGTGCCCCTGTCGGACAGCGCGGGCTACGACATCTTTGCCCGTAATCTCGTGGAGCATGGGGTCTTCGGCTGGACGCCGGAGCAACCCTTCGCCTTCTGGCCCCCGGGCACGTCCTTCCTGTATGCAGCGATGTACTGGGTCTTCGGCTACGGCCACACCAGCCTGATCGTGCTGCACATCCTGATCTCCGTCGGGCTCATCCTGACCTCGGCACGCGTGGCGCATCGTTTCTACGGCGAGGCTGCGGCCCTGTGGTGCGCCACCCTGCTGGCGGTGTGGCCCACGCTGATCATGTTCACCACCATCCTGGCCAGTGAACTGCTGTTCGCGCTATTGACCGTGGCGGCCCTGGATGCCTGGACGGCACGCAGCGGCTCGGCCTGGCGGCGTGGGGCCCTGGCGGGCCTGCTGCTCGGCATGGCGGCGCTGGTGCGTCCACAGGCGCTTCTGCTCCCGGGCGTCTACGGGCTGGCCCTCGTGCTGTTGTCCCCGAACCCCCGTCAGGCCCTGGGGCTCCAGCTGAGAACGGCGCTGATGTCGGGCCTGGTCATGGCGGTGCTGATCGCGCCGTGGGCCTAGCGCAATTACCAACTCTATGACGAGTTCGTGCTCATCTCGACCAATGGCGGCATCACCCTGTGGATGGGCAATACGCCGGGGACGGGCGGCAGCCACATGAACGTGCCCGCGCCCATCGCCGAGCTGCCCGACAACGAGCAGGCCCGCGTGCTGGGCGCCATGGCCCGCGAGTACATCCTGGCCGACCCGGCGGCCTTCGCCCTGCGGGCCGTGCGGAAAGTGTTCCTGCTCTACAGCAACGAATCGATCGGGGTGGGCTGGAATTCCGAAGGCATTGCGCAGCGCTTCGGCGAGGCCTCCGTGCTGTGGTTCAAGCGATTCACGCAGGTCACCTGGGCGGCGCTGTTCCTGATGAGCCTGTACGGCGTGTGGGTGCTCCTGCGTCGTGAAGGCGCTTGGCGCGTGCTCGTGTCGCCCGTGATGCTCACGGTGCTCTTCTACACCGCCATCCACAGCGTGGTCGTGTCCCAAGACCGCTACCACCTCAACTTCGCAGGCCAGATTGCGATGTTCTTCGGCATTGGCATGGCCAGCCTCGCGCACCGCCGGGGCAGGTCTTCTTCGTCCCTCAGCACATCGCAGGAGCGGCGACGCGCCCTGCATCCGCATTGATCACCTCACGCTCTGGCCCATGGATACGAATTTGACCTCCTTGCCCCCCCAGCTCACCACCGCAGCGCTTTCGGCCGAGGCCCGCGCCCTCTACCAGCGGGAGCCGAATGCGAAGATCCGGCTGCTGCAGGGGCTGCGGCCCCACATCTGCCCTTTCGGCGATGTGATGGAGCAAGTGCCCGTGGGTGCCAGCGTGCTCGACGTGGGGTGCGGCGCCGGCCTGTTCCTGTTGCTGTTGGGGCGCCAGGGACGTCTGCGCGAGGGGCTGGGCTTTGATGTGTCTGCACCGGCAGTGGCCGCGGCCCAGCGGGCCGCACAGGGCTCAGGGCTCGCCGACACGCTGAAGTTTGAGGTGCGCTCCATCGAGGAGGGCATTCCCGTCGGCCCGTGGAACGTGGTGACCTCAGTGGATGTGCTTCACCATGTGCCAGCGGCACACCAGCAGGCTTTCGTGGCTGCTCTGTGCGAGCGAGTGCCTCCGGGGGGGCGCCTGGTTCTCAAGGACATGGTGGCCCGGCCTCGCTGGCGCGCGTTCGCCAACCAGATGCATGACCTCCTGATGGCCCGGCAGTGGGTCCATCAGGTCGGGCCGGAAGAGGTGGACACCTGGGTGCAGGCCCAAGGCTTGCACAGGATCTACAGAAGCCGGATCAACAGCTGGTGGTACGGGCACTGGACACTCGCTTACGAGCGAGCGAGCGCCTGAACGGGCCCGACCGTCAGGCCAGCAGGAACAGTCCGGCCGACAGCGCCACGACCAGCAGGCTCTGCCAGTCGCGCACCGCAAAGACCACGGGGTCGTCATCGACCTCGCCCCGATGGGCTTTCATCCAAAGGCGGCTGACCCAGTAAAGCAGCAGCGGCGGCACCAGCCACAGCCACAGCGGGTTCTGGTAGATCTCGGTGATCTCGGGGTTGTTGATGTACAGCGCAAACACCAGCACCGCCACCATGCCGGACCCGGTCCCGATGGACATCAGCACCGGCAGGTCCTGCACCGTGTAGCCGCGTCCCGCGGGCTGATCCTTGTGCTGCTGCAGGGTGACCAGCAGCTCCGAGTACCGCTTCACGACCGCCAGGCTCAGGAAGATGAACATCGAGAAAGCGAGCAGCCAGAACGACGGCACGATGCCGGTTGCGGCGCCGCCCGCGATGACCCTCAGCGTGTATAGGCCGGCGAGCATCAGCACATCGACGATGACCCTGCGCTTGAGCACCAGGGAGTACGCCAGCGTGAGGCAGAAGTAGAAGGCCAGCACCAGCAGGAAGCTCACGGGCAGCACAGACGCCACACCGAAGGCGATGGCCAGCAGCACCGGGATCATGAGGCTGCCCTGCCAGATCGGGATCAGCCCTGAGGCGAACGGCCGTAGGCGCTTGCGCACATGCCGGCGATCGGCCTCGAGATCGACGAGGTCATTCAGGACATAGACCGCGGACGCACACAGACTGAATGCCAGGAAAGCCAGCACGGCGGCCTGCACACCTGCGGCGTCATCCCATGCATGGGCGGCGATCAACGGGACGAATACCAGCAGGTTCTTGAGCCACTGGTGAACCCGCAGTCCTTTGAGGTAGGTCTTGAGGCTGGGGCGCCCCGGCTTGATCACCCGCTCGACATCGGTGACCCGCTGCGCGGCCTGGATGAGCGAGCCGCTGGCCGACACGACTGTCCCCCTGCGGGCACGGGACCACACAGGCAGGTCGGCCTGGTCGTTGCCGACATAGTCGAAGCCTCGCTCGCCATAGCGCGAGGCCAGGTCGTTGCCCTTGCGCTCGCCTGACAGGTTCACTTGCGCATCCGAAGCCAGCACGTCGTCGAAGAGGTCGAGGTGGCGTGCAATGCCCTGCGCCTGCGATCGGTGCGAGGCCGTTGCGAGCACGACGGTCCGGCCTTCCAGGCGGGCCTCGCGCACCAGGGCGACCACATCGTCGTTCAGCGGCAAGGTGCCCCAGGAGAACGAGACGGACTGAGCCAATTGGTCCTTCAGGTGGGCCTTGCCCTTCAGGAGCCACAACGGGAGCAGGAAAATCTTCCAGGGGGCGCTCTTGAGCAGCAGGAAGACGGCTTCATGCAGCAGATCGGTGCGCAGCAGGGTGCCGTCGCAATCGACGCAAAGAGGCACGTTGCGATTCACAGCATCCATCCGACTCAACTATGGGCCAGCACGGCCACGCCCACGGCGATCAGCACGGTGCCGGCAATGCGCATGCCCGTCAGGCTATCCCCGTGGATCCACCAGCCCAGCAGCATGGTGATGACGAAGCCCAACCCCACGAAGGGGTAGGCCAGGCTGACCTCCACTCGGGCCAGTACCAGAAGCCAGATCACGGCACTGGCGAAATACATGGCCAGGCCGACGACCACCCAAGGATGCGTGCCGACGGTCCAGGCGGTGGACCAGCGAGCGCCCTGGGCCAAGCTGGCCTGGACCGCGTCGGCGCTCATGCCGGCCTTGAGGATGATCTGAGCCAGGGAGGTGAGCAGGACATTCACGAGGATCAGACCGAACACCGAGCGGGTCATGCTTGTATCCATATCGACGAGAGCCCGGGGGCGGGCGTGACAGCACCGGGCCGCCCGGCCCTGGAGCGTGCGCAGTGTGACTCAGGACGACCGAGCCAGTACACGCCTAAGTGGGGGGTCGCTGGGCAGCCGGCGTCCGGAGAATAATCCCACCACGCCCTGTCCAGGCATCGTGGCCGGGCTGCGTCGGCCTTTTCGGCTGGACGGTACGCTTCCTCCCGCCTGCTCCTCGTCTCATGCCGATCGCGACACTGTCCGCCTTGTCTCCCAAGCACCTCGGGCGCCGGGTCCTGACCTCGGGCGGCATCTATCCGCTCGTGCGCCGCCGAGCGTTGCGGGGTGACCCTGTCACCGTGCTGATGTATCACACGCTGGGCGGGGATGACGAGGACTTCGACGCCTGGACCGTCGTGCGCCAATCCGATTTCCGCGCCCAAATGCGCTGGCTCCAGCGGCACTATGACATCGTGTCGTTGGACGAGGCCTGGGAACATGCCTGTGGCCACGGCGCGGCCGAGCGCCCCAAGGCTGTGATCACCTTCGACGACGGCCACTCGGGACTACACCGCTACCTGTTGCCGCTGCTGGACGAACTGCGCCTGCCCGTCACCCTCTATGTGGCCACTGGCCACATCGTCACGGGTCGTCCGTACTGGTTCGACCGGATCATGAACGCGCTGCAGGTCCGGCACAGGATCCTGCTCGACCTCTCCCGGTTCGGCCTGCCGGTGTTTGGTGTGGAACCGGGGGTGGGGGAAGGGCGCTGGCAGACGCTGGGCCCGGTGCTGGAGGCCTTGAAGACACTGGATCCTGCCGTGCGCGAGGCTGCGGTCGATGCGGCGGAAGAGCAGCTGCGGCCGGCGCGCCGGGACGACTTCGACGCTCTGGCACCGCTGTCTTTGGCACAGCTGCAGGAGATCGCAAGGTGCCCGTGGGTCACGATCGGGGCTCACACGGAGTGTCACAGCCTGCTTGACCAGCTGTCGCCCGATGCTGCACAGGCCTCGATGGAACTGTCTGCCCGGCGCCTGCGTGACTGGACAGGCGCCAAGGTGCGGCACTTTGCCTATCCGAATGGCAATCACAACGCCGAACTGATGGCGCGTGCGCGCGACGCGGGATTTGACACCGCGCTCACCACCCGCAAGGGCCTGTGGCGCCGCGGCGACTCGGCGTTTTCCGTCGCGCGCGTGCCCGTCGGGCGCTACGACGACCTGGCCCGGTTCAAGCTCAATCTCCTCGCCAACGCATGGCGCCACTGAAGCAGCTCGGCTGGCGCGAGCCCCGAGTCCGGCGCCTGGACCTTCATTCACCCCCTTCCGTACATCATCGTGCACACCGGCCAGCGCTACGTCCTGATCTCCCCCTGCCGCAATGAGGCAGCCTACATGCGCCAGACACTGGACAGCGTGCTGGCCCAGACCGTGCTGCCGGCCCAGTGGGTGATCGTCGACGATGGATCGACGGATGACACCCCCGCCATCCTCGCCGAGTACGCCCAGCGCTACCCCTGGATCCGGATCGTCACGCGCAGCGATCGCGGCCACCGGGCGGTCGGCCCTGGTGTCGTGGATGCCTTCTACAGCGGGTACGCGGTGATCGATCCTGCCCAGTACGACTTCCTGTGCAAACTCGACCTCGACTTGCGATTGCCGCCGCGCTACTTCGAGATCCTGATGCGTCGCATGAACGACGATCGCAGCATCGCCACCTGCAGTGGCAAGGCCTACATCGAAGAAGACGGCGAGATGGTCAATGAACGCCACGGCGACGACACGTCGCTGGGCATGACCAAGTTCTACCGGGTGTCGTGCTTCCAGGCGATCGGCGGGTTCGTGCGGGAGGTGATGTGGGACGGCATCGACTGCCACCAGTGCCGCATGCATGGCTGGCAGGCCTGCAGCTGGGATGAGCCCGAGCTGCGCTTCATCCACCTGCGCCCCATGGGATCCAGCCAGAAGGGCATCTTCACGGGCCGCATGCGTCATGGCTATGGGCAGTACTTCATGGGGACGGGCTTCGTGTTCATGGCAGCCAGCGCCGTCTCCCGCGCGAACCAGAAGCCCTATGTCCTGGGCAGCGTGGCCATGCTGTGGGGCTGGCTCAGCGCGGCGATCCAGCGCAAGCCGAGATACGACGATCCGGCGTTCCGTTCCTTCCTGAGGCGCTATCACCGCCGTGTGCTCCTGGTCGGCAAGCGCCGCGCGGTGGAAGAGATGCAGCGCGTGCCCGTGCCGACGGCCTCCTGACCCTTTCGCCGACTTCTTCACCAACTTTCCAAGAACCATGTGCGGCATTGCCGGCATCGTCGGCCAGATCGACGAGACTCACCGTGCCGCCCTGCGGCGCATGTCGGATGCCATGACGCATCGCGGACCGGATGCCGATGGTTTCTGGGAGGCCGAACCCGACTCCGCCGGGTGGGGCCCGATGCTGGCCCATCGCAGGCTGGCCATCCTCGATCTGTCGCCCAGCGGCGTGCAGCCCATGATCGACGGCCCCACCGGGGACGTCGTGGTCCTCAACGGGGAGATCTACAACTACCGGGCGCTGAGGGCCGAACTGCCCCAGGGGGGGGCGGACCTGGGCTCCAGCGGGGACACGGCCGTCATGCTGCGCTCGCTGAGTCTGCACGGCACCGCGGCGATCCCGAGGCTGCGCGGCATGTTCGCCTTCGCCCACTGGAGCCGCCGGGATCGCCGCCTGACCCTCGCGCGGGATCCCCTGGGCATCAAGCCGCTCTATCTCGCGCGCAACCCCGACCCGAAGGGCCGGTGGTCGCTCGCGTTCGCTTCTGAACTGCGCGCCCTGCTTGCCAGCGGGTTGCTCGGGCAGGCCCGGCTCGACCCGGCCGCCGTGGCCAGCGTGGTCTGGAACGGCTTCACCGTGGCGCCCAACACGGTCGTCGAAGGGATCGAGACGATGTGGCCTGGCGAACTCCTGGTGGCAGACGCCCGGGGAACGACGCTTGAGCGCCGCACCTACTGGCAACTTCCGCGTCCTCGGAACCAGGAGGACTTTTCCGAGGAGGCGCTCGCGGCCGCGTTGAAGGACTGCGTGCATCTGCACCTGGCCAGCGACGTGCCCCTGGGCATCTTCCTCTCCGGCGGCGTCGATTCCTCGGCCGTGGCGCATCTGGCCCAGCAATCGTCCCAGACGCCGGTCCACACCTTCACGCTCGCCTTTGAAGAAGCCGAGCACAACGAGGGTGAACATGCGCGTGCCATCGCCAAAGCCATCGGCACCGAACACCGCGAGTTGCTGCTTACCGAGTCGCTGTTCACCTCCCGCCTGGACGACGCCCTCGCCAGCCTGGACCAGCCCAGCTTCGATGGCTTGAACTCCTATTTCATGTCGCATGCCGTGGCTCAGGCAGGGTTCAAGGTGGCCCTGGTGGGCAGCGGTGGCGACGAACTCTTCGGCGGTTACACCACCTTCCGTGACCTGCCGGTGCTGGCTCGCTGGGCCCGCCGTACGCGATGGCTGCCCGCGCCCTTGAAGCGCGAGCTGGCGCGGCGCCTGGCAAGTTTCAAACAGCCTTCCGGGGCTGGTTTCCCGGCGCAGACCCGCTGGGCGAAACTTCCCGAGATGGTGGCCCGAGGCGATGACCTGCTCGGCCTGTACCAGATGGCCTATGCCCTGTTCCTGCCTCAGCAGCACCGCGAACTGCTCGGTGCGCAAGGCCGGGATCGCCTCCATGACGGCCTGCCGGAGGCCATGCGAACCTGGCTGGGCGAGTCGATGGCCGCACGGTCCGACCTGGGCGCCATCAGTGCGCTGGAGCAGCGCCTGTTCCTGGGGGAGCGGCTGCTGCGCGACACCGATGCTGTCAGCATGTCTGCCTCGATCGAGGTGCGCTTGCCCCTGGTGGACCAGATGCTGCTGGAGCAGGTGGGGCGTGTGCCGGACGCCGTGCGCTATCACCCGATCCGTCGCAAGGCCTTGCTGCGGCGCGTAGGCCTCAAGGGCCTGGATCCCGCCCTCTTTGATCGACCCAAAACCGGATTCGAGCTGCCTTATGACCGATGGCTGCGAAGCCAGCTGGGGCGGCGCATCGACGACACCTTGAACGACCCCGCGCTGGTGCGCCCGGCCGGGCTGGACCCGCAGACCGTGGCCAGGCTGTGGAAGGCTTTCAAGGATGGCGCGCCGGGGCTCTACTGGTCGCGCATCTGGGCGCTGTACGTCCTGGTTCATTGGTGCCACCGCCACCGTGTCTATGCCTGAACACTCCTCTTCACACGCTCCAGATGGCCGGGCGACACGTGTCGCCTACCTGGTCAATCAATACCCGAAGGTCAGCCACAGCTTCATCCGGCGCGAGATTCTTGCGGTGGAGCGACAAGGGATCGCGATCGAACGCTTCGCCCTGCGAGGCTGGGACGAACCTGTGGTGGATCCGCAGGATGTCAGCGAGCGGGCCAAGACCCGCTACGTGCTCCAGGGCGGGCTGGGCGCATTGCTTGCAGCCACTGCACGCGCCGCGCTCACGGCGCCGGGGCGGTTTGCGCGTGCCCTGTGGCTCGCCACCCGCATGGGTCGTCGCTCGGACCGTCCCTTGCCCGTGCACTGGATCTATCTGGCCGAAGCCTGTGTGCTGGCCCACTGGCTGCGGCAGGCCCAGGTGTCGCACCTGCACGCCCACTTCGGCACCAACCCTGCCGAGGTGGCCATGCTGGCGGGGGTGCTCAGCGGGCTGCCCTACAGCTTCACGGCCCACGGATCCGAGGAAACCGACAAGCCTCAGTTCATCGGCCTGCCCGAGAAGATCCGCCGGGCGGCCTTCGTGGTGGCCGTCAGCTCCTATGGCCGCGCACAGTTGTATCGCTGGTGCCGGCTCGAGGATTGGCCGAAGATCCACGTGGTGCATTGCGGCCTCGACCGCAGCTTCTTCGAAGGAGTGACGGTCGAGCCTGTGGTCACATCCCGGCTGGTCTGTGTGGGCCGTCTATGTGCCGAGAAAGGACAGCTGCTCCTGCTGCAAGCCGTGCGTCGCCTGAAGGACGAGGGAGTCACCTGCGAACTGGTGCTGGCCGGCGATGGTGAGCTGAGGCAGGCCGTGGAACGGCTCGCCGTTGAGCTGGGGATCGAAAGCCAGGTCCGCGTGACGGGGTGGATCACGACACAGCAAGTGCGCGAGGAGATCCTGCAATCCCGTGCCCTGGTGCTGGCCAGTTTTGCCGAGGGCTTGCCCGTCGTGCTCATGGAGGCCATGTCGCTGGGCCGGCCGGTGGTCTCGACGTATGTGGCGGGGATTCCAGAGTTGGTGCTGGACAGGCAGTGCGGCTGGCTGGCCCCGGCGGGGGATGTCGGCGCACTTGCTCAAACACTGCGTGAATGTTTGAGCAGTACTCCTGAACGACTCTTGGCGATGGGTGAAGCGGCCCGCATTCGCGCCACACAGA
>CAZKGD010000001.1:106434-111397 GCA_964552215.1 uncultured Caldimonas sp. | reverse complement strand
CGCTGAGTTAGCACAGCATTTCAGACATGTTCCACGTTCATCTTGAAGGCTGTCGAACTCAGAACATCACCAGAACCCGATTGCCTTTCCGGAAACGAGTAGGCGGTTCGCTTTCCAGAAAACGATGAGGTCGAAAGCGAAAGCAGCTACGCAGTAGGGCAATCGAATCAGTCGCTGAGACCATGAGCGTCCGCGGAGTGCCGAAAATCGCCGAAAGATCATCCCAGCAGGGATGATCCACCTCCCCCTCGCTGCAATCTGATTCGCCATCATTCGCCGATACCAATCAGGTTTCTCCTCATTGAGTGCGCGGATGAGTGGGCCGGCCCCCCTACTATTTGGAGGGGTGAGGAAGAGAAGAGTATCCCAGCAAAGAAAACAATTGAGCAAGGTGCCAATCACGAGACGAACCTCATGCCTGATGATCTGACCGATGCTTGTCAACCCCTTGAAGTAATGAGAGGCATTTTCTGCTCGAACGATTCGAGTAGGGTCTGGGGGGGAGCGAAAGCAATCGGTGGATATCATGGCAGCCAGGAAGCCATCCTCCACTGATATATCAATAGGCATCCAAACGCTGCGGAGCGTTTGTGCCCTGGTGCAATAAAACGATCCTGCAATGCCTGGCTGACCCTCACGATTGATGCGAGAAGCCAGCGACGACAGACGTTCGCGGAAAGAGGGGTTCGGCTTTCGTGTGAAATCTTTTAGCGGTAGATCAACAACCGCTCTAGCGTGATCGTCTTCGAGGAGCCGGATGACTGAATTTGCGATGGTATCTGGGTGGCCAAAATCGATGTCGGCATCAATCATTACAAACACGTCAGTCGCTGGATCAGAGACGATATGGACAAATTCATTCCAAGCGTTGCTCTTTCCCGGGCGCGTGATGGAGTGAACCTTGTAACTGACATTGTTGGTTTGGAGTTTGCCAACCGCCTCCGCCAAGGCCGACTCAGCGCGCTCGTGTGTGTCGTCGCTGCATCCATTCGGGACCACAACGATCTGCCAGCGGGCAGCTGCCAGAGGGCCGTCAACCGCTTTGAAGACTGATTGGGAAATCAGCGAATTGATGGTCTTCCCGATAACCTCGGCTTCGTTGTAAGCCAGAACACCGACAGATATGAGCATTGGAGACGGATCCTAAGACAGACAGTAGAGGTTATCTGATCCCGGGCTCTCTTGGTTGCTATACCTCTCGTCCTCCCCCGAAGTCGGGGGGCGGAAAGAAGAAGGCCGCGACAGCATGAGCTGCCGCGGCCTCAATGGCTCGTCCGCTCAGGCGGGGCGTCTTACTGTCGGTAGTAAGGCCCGTGCCATTCGGCAGGCAACGACGGTGATGGCGTACCGATGCTCAGGTTGGGGACGCCTCCGTCGGTGCGTACGTTTCCGCGCATCGTGATGCGACGCCCCACATTTTCCATCTCGGTGTTCGTGTAAGGGCCACGAACGAACCGATTCCTCTCGATGATTACGTCCTCGATACCTTCAACCGTGCTCACGTCCCGGTTCTGCGGAGAAACACCGGCAGTGAAAGAGCCATTGTTCTCGCGGTCACCGAAAAGGTTGTCGGAAATAACCAGTTGACTGGTTGCCCAGGCCGCGCGAGAGGTGGCCCAGCTGTCCGCGTATGCCCCGAGACCTCCGGAGTGAATCTTCATTGTGCTCCGGATAGACGGCCCGCTAGCGCTGAAAGACTGTCCTCGCAGTGCATTGTGGGCAATGATGCTCTTGTGAAGGGCGTAGAAACGGCTGGTGTGCTGTTCAGACCTGGCCATCTCATTGCCCATCACGACAATCCGGGAACCAATGCCAACGAGGTTCATGAACGGCGTTTGAGTGCTATTAACTTGTCCAATCACATTGTTTTCTACAACGAAGATCTCACGTGGGTTGTAGAAGGGTATGGATGGATTGCGTTCCGCGAAGTACTGAAGCGCTCCGCCTATTTCAATTCGGTTATTGCCTCCGGCAGTATTCAGGTCGTTTCTGTAGATTAAATAACGAGAGCCCGAGTCGCTATGGTAGATGCCGCCATTGGTGATGTTCAGGTCCATCACCGTGAGGTCATCAGCAAAGCCAGTTCCCATTTGTCCCGTATTAATGGTTACGCTGGGGACTCGCGGTTTTGCACCGGATCCGTATGCTCCGATCATCACTTGATCGTCTCGACGATCAATATTGATGGCGGGGAAACTCTCACCGCGCCGCAACAGAACGCGCCTGCCGGCATAACTGGACGGAAGGCTCGTCACCCTCGCAGCTCCGGTAGGGCAATCGGTGTAGTCAGCCATGGTGGAAACACACAGCGTATTCTGTCCGGGGAACACGTCCGATGGGTTCTGCACGGTGATGGTCACGGTCGCGTCTGAGTAGCCGCCCCCCGCAGTACGAGCGCGCACGCGAACGGTATAGGTCCCGGGCGTGTCATAGACATGCGCTGCCAAAGGCCCGCCAGTTTGGGTGTTCTTAGGAAGGCCTGAATGCGTCCAAGTCAAACCTCTGTTGTTGCCGAAATCGAACTCGTATGTGAGGCCGTGGAATGCGTTGGTGCCAGACGGCGCTGATGTCGCGGTTGCATCGAACAGAACCGCCAGAGGTGCCGGGCCGCTTGTACGAGTGGCTTGAAGGCGCGTGACGGGAGCTTCGCCGACGGAAGGAGCCGGAGCCGGTGCCGGTGCCGGTGCCGGTGCCGGTGCCGGTGCAGGTGCAGGAGCCGGTGCAGGTGCAGGTGCAGGTGCAGGTGCAGGAGCCGGTGCGGGTGCGGGTGCTGGTGCAGGAGCCGGTGCGGGCGCAGGTGCCGGTGCAGGCGCAGGAGCAGGAGCAGGCGAACCAGCCGACGTCGTGCCGACTTCACAGCGCTTCACGGTGTTTCGGATCGGATCACCGAAGGCGTCGTTGCCGCAGGGCACGCCATTGGTGAAGGTGCCGTAGGCATAGACGCCGTTCGCACCATAGCGAACCTGGGCCGTGCCGGAGAACGAGCAGAACTGGTATTCGTTGGCGCAGAACGTCCAGGCTGTGGGTGCGGGCGCGGGTGCGGGCGCAGGGGCCGGCGCGGGAGCGGGGGCCGGAGCCGGAGCCGGGGAGGGGCTGGGCGAGGGCTTGATGCCCTGCACCCAGCGGGTGCCGTCCCAGTACCAACGTTTCCCTTGGGCGTCGACGTACTCGTCCTGCCCATCGACGGGGGCGGAGAGAAGCACGTCGTCGACGGCGCTGCTGGAGCCGCTTCCGCCTCCACAAGCCGACAACACGACGCAAGCTGCCATCACTTCAGCGAGCATCGAGAGGCGAGGTTTGTTTACAGTTAGTTGCATGGTAACCACTATTTCTGACAAGACCAGACAAGACCCGTCGGCACAGTTGCCGCTTGCGGCGTTGGCTTGGGGTGTAGATGGCAGGGTGGCCGTATCAGGAAGCCCGGACACCACGGACCGGGACTGAATGGCGACTCTGCAACCCGGCGTTGTCAGACTGAGTCTGTGCGCTTGGCACCAGGGGGCGAAGAAGCTTGGAGCGGATGCTAAGGCGCGCGAGACCTCGGGCCCGTAAGGGACCATGAACGGGCGCAACAAGATGTTTCTGAAGGGGCGGGGCGCCGAATGTGACTTTCCCCTCAAATGAGGGGGTCTCCTGGGGCACGCCTGGGGCTGCGCTGAGCATGCGAGTCACGCATGTTGCACACAATCAGAAACAACTTCGCGCGCTCGGGCGGTCGAGTCGAGGGCCTCTTCATGTGTCCGCACCCATCTAGGGGGATGTTGCCCCTGGGGCAGTGGAAGAGAATTCCGTATCGATGTAGAGCCCGCAAAGGCGCTCGGCTCAACGGTTCCGTCCTTGTGGGCCCCTCGGAAAGACCTCATGCACAACCCCATGCGCGCTGCCTTCATCGGCGACGAATCTCTCCTCATCCAGTGTGCCCAACTCTTCATCCAGGCCGGGAACGTGGCCTGTGCGGTGGTGAGCAACCGCCCTGCCATCCAGCGCTGGGCCCATCAGCAGGGGATTAGGGTCCTGCACGACGCTCGCCAACTCTGCCATTCCCCGGAGCTTCAGCCGCTGGACTACGTCTTCAGCGTCACCAACCTGAACGTCCTGCCCGCCGACGTCCTCGCGCTGGCCCGCGTGGCGGCGATCAACTTCCATGACGGTCCGCTGCCCGAATATGCGGGCCTGAACACGCCGGTCTGGGCCTTGCTGAACAGCGAGCGCGAGTACGGCATCACCTGGCACCTCATGACCGACCAGGTGGACCAGGGGGCGATCCTGGCCCAGCGTCGCTTTGCCATCGACGCGAACGAGACGGCGCTGAGCCTCAACACCAAGTGTTTCGAGGCGGGGATCGCCGGCTTCGAGGAGTTGCTGCCGCATCTGGCCTCGGGAGACTTCCCGGCGCGGGCCCAAACCACCCCGCCGCAGCGCTACTTCCGCCGCAAGGACCGTCCGGCGGCTGCCAGTGCCTTGACCTTTGATCAGGACGCTGAGCGCATCGCCACCCTGGTGCGGGCACTGGACTTCGGCAGCTACGCCAACCCCGTGGGATCGGCCAAGTTCGTGCATGCGGGCCATCTGGTGTGCGTGGGCGAGGCTCGCGTCCTCGACACCCGGTCCGGCCAGCCGCCGGGCACCGTGCTCGGCGTGGAATCAGACGGCCTGATGGTGGCCACGGCCACGCTCGACCTTCAGTTGCGCCGCCTGAGCGATGCCTTGGGTCGGTCGATGTCGGGCCAGGAGGTGTCGCTGCGGCTGGACCTGGCGGTGGGAGCCCGACTCGAGTCTCCCTCTGGCGCACTGGCGCAGCGGCTGGGCGAGCTCGACGCATCGGCCAGTGCCCACGAGGGCTTCTGGCGTGGCCGCCTCGAAACGCGCGATCCGGTCGAACTGCCCTATGTCGACCGCAGCACCACGCCGGCGGCGCCGGCCTACGTGCACCGCGACGGCGATCTGCCGGCAGCCGAGGTGC
>CAZKGD010000001.1:0-106334 GCA_964552215.1 uncultured Caldimonas sp. | reverse complement strand
CCGGCGGCGCCGGCCTACGTGCACCGCGACGGCGATCTGCCGGCAGCCGAGGTGCAGACGGTGCTCGCCGCGGCGGTGGCTCATCTGGCGCGTCTGGCCGATCGTGACAGCTTCGACCTGGGATATGCCGATGCACAGGTGGGACAGCGGTCCCCCGAAACGAGTGCCTGGTTCGCCCCCCAGGTGCCCTTGCGCGCCGTGGTGGACTTTGCCCAACCCTTCTCCCAATGGAGAGATGCGCTGTCGGCCGAGGTGACCGAGCTGCGTCGCCGCGGCTCCTATCCGGCCGATCTGGTGGGGCGTTCCGTCGAATTGCGCGCTCATGCAGCCACCGCGGGCGACCCCGGTGTCTTTGCGGCGGCCATCGACGTGGTGGCGCACCTGGACGAGGCCCGGGCCCTGCCGGGCAGCGAGTGCACGCTGGCGATCACCGAGGACGGCCGGCAGGTTCGCTGGATCTTCGATGCCAGCAAGCTGACGCACCAGCAGGTGGGCGAACTGCACGAGCAGCTCGTCAGTCTGCTGGCCCATGCCGTCGCCCAGCCGCAGTGCCCGGTGGGTGAACTGCCGCTGCTCGGCGAGGCCCTGCGCGACCGTGTGCTGCACGAATGGAACAACACGGCTGGCCCCGCGCGGGCCGAGGCCTGCGTGCACCGGCTCATCGCCGAGCAGGCCGCCCGCACGCCGGAGGCGGTGGCCGTGGTCTGTGAAGACCAGTCGCTCACCTACGCCGAACTCGACCGCCGTTCCAACCAGCTGGCGCGCCGCCTGGCCCAGCTGGGCGTGGGTCCGGATGTGCTGGTGGGGCTGTGCGTCGAGCGGTCGGTGGAACTGATGGTCGGCCTGCTGGCCATCCACAAGGCCGGCGGCGCCTATGTGCCGCTGGACCCGACCTACCCGCCCGATCGCATCGCCTACATGATCGAGGACGCCAAGGCGCCCGTGCTGCTGACGCAGGAGCGCCTGCGCGACGAACTGCCGCCGCATCGCGCGAGCCTGGTCTGCCTGGACAGCGACTGGCCCTCGATTGCAGCGGAGTCGGCCGAGCCCTTCGACGGCGGCGCGCAGCCGCACCATCTGGCCTATGTGATCTACACCTCGGGATCCACCGGCCGCCCCAAGGGCGTCATGGTCGAGCACCGCAACGTGGTGAACTTCTTCGCCGGCATGGACCGCCACCTGGGCACGGATGAACCCGGCACCTGGCTGGCGGTGACCAGCCTGAGTTTCGACATCTCGGTGCTGGAGCTGTGCTGGACGCTCACGCGCGGCTTCAAGGTGGTGATTTCCTCGGATGAAGACCGCAGCGCCGCCTCGCCGGCCCGGGGCCCGCATGCCGCCCGTCCGGTGGACTTCAGCCTGTTCTACTTCTCGAGCGATGAATCCGAAGGGGTGGGTGACAAGTACCGCCTGCTGCTGGAAGGCGCGAAGTACGCCGACCAGCATGGCTTTGCGGCGGTGTGGACGCCCGAGCGCCACTTCCATGCCTTCGGTGGGCTGTATCCCAACCCGGCGGTGACCAGCGCGGCCATTGCGGCCATCACCCAGCGGGTGAAGATCCGCTCGGGCAGCGTGGTGCTGCCGCTGCACCACCCGGCACGCATCGCCGAGGAATGGTCGGTGGTGGACAACCTGTCCAAGGGGCGTGTGGGCATCTCCTTCGCGTCGGGCTGGCAGCCCAACGATTTCGTGCTCAAGCCCGAGAACTTCGCCAACAACAAGCAGGTGATGCTCGAGGGCATCGAGACGGTGCGCAAGCTCTGGCGCGGCGAATCGGTGAGCTTCCCCGGCACCACGGGCCAGCCGGTCGAGGTGCGCACGCTGCCGCGCCCGGTGCAGGCCGAACTGCCGTTCTGGGTGACCTCGGCGGGCAACCCCGAGACCTTCATCGCGGCCGGCCGGCTGGGCGCCAATGTGCTGACCCACCTGCTGGGGCAGTCGGTGGAAGAGCTGTCCGACAAGCTCGCCGCCTACCGCCAGGCCTGGAAGGATGCCGGCCACCCGGGCGAGGGCCATGTCACGCTGATGCTGCACACCTTCGTGGGCCCCGATGAAGCGGCCGTGCGCGAGAAGGTGCGCCAGCCGCTGATCGAGTACCTGCGCAGCTCGCTCAACCTCGTCAAGCAGTACGCCTGGTCCTTCCCGGCCTTCAAGCGCCGCGAGGGCATGGACGACACCAGCGCCAATATCGACCTGCAGAGCCTCAGCCATGACGAGATGACGGCACTGCTGGAGCATTCTTTCCATCGCTACTACGAGACCAGCGGCCTCTTCGGCACGCCGCAGGGTTGCCTGGCGATGGTCGATCGCATCAAGGGCATCGGTGTCGACGAGATCGCCTGCCTGATCGACTTCGGTGTCGATTCGGAATCGGTGCTGTCGCATCTGGAACATCTCAACCAGCTGCGCAAGTTGTCCGCGCCGCGCCGCGTGGCCTCGGGCGACTATTCGCTGGCCGCGCAGATGCAGCGCCATGCCGTCACGCACCTGCAGTGCACGCCCTCGATGGCGCGCATGCTGACGCACGACGACAAGGCCGTGGCAGGCCTGAAGAACCTGCGCCGCATGATGGTCGGCGGCGAGGCCCTGCCGCCCTCGCTGGCGCGCGACCTCAAGGCGCTGATTCCAGGGGTCCTGATGAACATGTACGGCCCCACCGAGACCACCATCTGGTCGGCCGTGCAGCCGGTGGACGCCATCGACGGTATCGTGCCGCTGGGCCGGCCGCTGGTGAATCAGGAGATCTACATCCTCGACCGCCGTCAGCAGCCCGTGCCTGTGGGGGTGCCAGGCGAACTGGTCATCGGCGGCAAGGGCGTGGTGCGCGGTTACCTGCATCGCCCCGAACTCACGGCCGAGCGCTTCCTGCCGCATCCCTTCCGCGGGGCGGCCGGGGGGCGGGTCTACCGAACCGGCGACCTGGCCCGCCAGCGACCCGACGGCACGGTGGAATTCCTCGGTCGCCTGGATCACCAGGTCAAGGTGCGGGGCTACCGCATCGAACTGGGCGAGATCGAGGCCCGGCTGCTGAGCCACCCGGCGGTGCGCGAGGCGGTGGTGGTGGCGCGCGAGGACAGCCCGGGCGACGTGCGCCTGGTGGCCTATCACGTGATGCATGCGAGCCAGACGCCGGCCGTGGCCGAGTTGCGCGACCATCTGCGCGCCGGGTTGCCTGAGTACATGGTGCCGTCGCACTTCGTTTCGCTGCCGGCCTTGCCGCAAACCCCCAACGGCAAGATCGACCGCAAGGCCTTGCCGGCGCCCGACAGCGGCCCCGCGCCGGCGCCGGCCGCCAGCTTCGTGGCGCCCACCAGCGATCTCGAGGAATCCATCGCTGCGATCTGGAAGGACGTGCTCAAGCTGCCGCAGGTCGGCACGCGTGACAACTTCTTCGACCTGGGCGGGCACTCCCTGCTGGCCGTGCAGGCCCATCGCCGCCTGCGCGAGGCCCTCGGGCGCGATCTGTCGATCACCGACATCTTCCGCTTCCCGACGATCGAAAGCCTGAGCGCCTATCTGGGCCAGGACGGCGCCGACGGGGCGGCCGCCCAGCAAGGCCGTGATCGCGCCCAGGGCCGTCGAGCGGCACTGCAGCGCCGCCAGGGCCTGCGCACGGCCGCCACCACCGACCAGGGCGCCTGAGCCCCCGGATCGACTGTTTCTCCTTGGACTGAACGCATGAACGACACGTCTTCCGCCGGCTTTGACACCGACATCGCCGTGGTGGGCATGGCGGGCCGCTTTGCCGGCGCGCGCAACCTCGACGACTACTGGCGCAACCTGCGCGACGGCGTGGAGTCGTTGACCCGTTTCACCGAGGAGGAATTGCTGGCGGCCGGTGTGAAACCGGCTCAGCTGCGCGACCCGAACTACGTCCCGGTGGGGGCCGTGCTGCCCGACATGGAGATGTTCGACGCCGCCTTCTTCGGCTTCAGCCCGCGCGAAGCGGCCATCATGGACCCGCAGCACCGGCACTTCCTGGAGTGCTCCTGGGAGGCGCTGGAGAACGCCGGCCACACGCCGGCGGGCTTCGAGGGGTCGATCGGCGTGTTCGGCGGCTCGGGCCACAACGCCTACATGCCCTACAACCTGCTGACGAATCCGCAGCTGGTCTCGTCGGTGGGCTTCTTCCTGATCCGCCACACCGGCAACGACAAGGACTTCCTGACGACCCGGGTGTCCTACCTGCTCAACCTCAAGGGCCCGAGCGTCAACGTGCAGACGGCCTGTTCCACGTCGCTGGTGGCCATCCACCTGGGCGTGCAGAGCCTGCTCAACGGCGAATGCGACATGGCACTGGCCGGCGGCGTGACCATCGAGATGCCGCATCGTCAGGGCTATACCTACCACGAGGGCGAGATCCTCTCGCCCGATGGCCATTGCCATGCCTTCGATGCCCAATCGCAAGGTACGGTGTTCGGCAGTGGGGTGGGTGTGGTGGTGCTGCGCCGCCTGGCCGATGCCATCGCCGATGGCGACCACATCCATGCGGTGATCAAGGGCTCGGCCGTCAACAACGACGGCTCGATGAAGGTGGGCTACATGGCGCCCAGCGTGGATGGGCAGGCCCAGGCCATCGCAGAGGCGCTGGCGATCGCCAACGTGGCGCCCGACACCATCACTTATGTGGAAGCCCATGGCACCGGCACGCCGGTGGGTGACCCCATCGAGATCGCTGCCCTGACGCAGGCCTACCGTGAAGGCACCGACAAGACCGGCTACTGCGGCATCGGCTCGGTCAAGACCAACATCGGCCACACCGACACGGCCGCCGGCGTGGCCAGCTTCCTCAAGGTGGCCCTGGCGATGCAGCATCGGCAACTGCCGCCCTCGCTGCATTTCGCCCAGCCCAACCCGGCCTGCGAATTCGAGCGCAGCCCCTTCTACGTGAACGCCACGCTCAAGGACTGGACGCCGCCGGCAGGCGTGCCGCGCCGTGCCGGGGTGAGCTCGCTGGGCGTGGGGGGCACCAATGCCCACCTCATCCTGGAGGAGGCCCCGCCGCGCAAACCGTCCGGCCCGTCGCGCGAGCACCAGCTGCTGATGCTCTCGGCCAAGTCGCAGGCTTCGCTCGACGCGAACACCGCGGCCCTGGCGTCGCACCTGCGCGAGCACCCGCAGATCAACCTTGCCGATGTGGCCTACACGCTGCAGGTGGGGCGCGAGCCGATGAAGTTGCGCCGCATTGTCGTGGCGCGCGACGCGGCCGATGCCGCGCAGGCGCTGGAGGCGATGGACCCGCAGCGCGTGATCAGCCTGCCCGGGGCCACGGGCAGCCACAGCCTGGCGTTCTTGTTCGCCGGCGGCGGCGCGCAATACCCCGGCATGGGGGCTGACCTGTACCGCAGCGAGCCGGTCTACCGCCAGGCTGTCGATGAATGCCTGGCGCTGCTGGCCAAGCGTGGGGGCACCGACTACAAGGGCCTGCTCTTCCCGCCGGCCGGCCAGGAGGAGGACGCGGCGCGCCGCCTGGAGCAGCCCTCGCTGGCCCTGCCGCTGTTGCTGACCACGCAGTACGCGCTGGCCAGGCTCTGGATGTCCTGGGGTCTCACGCCCTCGGCCATGATCGGCCACAGCATGGGCGAATACACGGCGGCGCACCTGGCGGGCGTGTTCAGCCTCGAGGATGCGCTGACGCTGGTCGAGCTGCGCGGCCGCCTGTTCGAGACCCTGCCCGAAGGCGGCATGCTCAGCGTGCCGCTGCCCGAGGCCGAGGTGCTGGCGCGCATCGGCCCCGAGCTGTCGATCGCTGCGGTCAACGGCCCTTCACTCACCGTGGTGGCCGGTCCGGTGCAGGCCATCGAGGCCCTGCAGCAGGCCTTGCAGGCCGACGAGATCGAGGCCGCCCGCGTGCGCATCAACGTCGCCGCGCACTCGTCCATGCTCGAGCCCATCCTGGAGGAGTTCGGCGCCTTCTTCCGCCGCGTGGCGATGAAGCCGCCCACGCTGCCCTTCGTCTCCAACCTCTCGGGCACCTGGATCACGCCGGCCGAGGCCACCGATCCGCAGTACTGGGTGCGTCACCTGCGCCACACCGTGCGCTTTGCCGACGGCCTGCAGGAGCTGCTGAAGGACGAGAGCCGCATCCTGCTGGAGGTGGGCCCGGGCCGCACGCTGTCGTCGCTGGCCCGCCAGCACAGCGCGCGCAAGCCGCAGCAGGTGGTGCTGAACTCGCTGCGCCATCCCGACGAAAAGGTCGATGACCAGGCTTACGTGCTGGGCATCCTGGGGCGGCTGTGGGCTGCCGGGGCACCCATCGACTGGGCGCGTTTCCGCCAGGGCGAGCGTCGCCTGCGCCTGCCGCTGCCCAGTTACCGCTTCGACCACCAGCGCCACTGGATCGAGCCCGGCCTGTCGCTGCAGGCCGCCCCGACGCTGGAGGAGCGCCTGGCTCGGCATGCCGACATGACCGACTGGTTCTATGAGCCGGTCTGGCAACGTGCGGCGCGGCCCACGCCCGAGCCCTTGGAGGGGCCGGTGCTGGTGTTCGAGGACGAGACCGGCCTGGGCGAGGAACTCGCCCGCCAGCTTCGCGAAGCCGGCCAGGTCGTCACGCGCGTGCGCCCGGGCAAGGCCTACGCCCAGCGGGGCGACGGCAGCTTCACGATCACGCCCGACGCTGCGGGCGATTACGACCGCCTCTTTGCCGCCCTGCGCGTCAGCGGCGCGCTGCCCAGCCGCATCTTCCACCTGTGGTCGGTCACCGGCGATCGCCGGCTCGACAGCAGCCTCAAGACGGTGGAGGAACTGCAGCGCCTGGGCTTCTACAGCCTGCTGCAGATTGCACAGGCCATCGGTCGGGAGGACTTGAGCGATCCGATGCGGCTCGCGGTGGTCACCGACCGGCTGCAGCGTGTGGGCGCCGAGTCCGGCCTGGTGCCGGCCAAGGCCACGGCTGCGGCGGTGTGCCGCGTAATCTCGCAGGAATTCCGCAACATCCGTTGCTGCGCGGTGGACGTGCAGGTGCCTGCCCGTGGGTCGCGCCAGGCTGTGCGCCTGGCGGCCGATGTGGCCGCTGAGCTGGCCGCTGCGCCGTCCGATGGGGTGGTGGCGCTGCGCCTGGGCGAACGCTGGCTGCAGGATGTTGCGCCGGTGCGGCTGGAGCGAGCGACGCCCAGCCAGACCGGCCTGCGCGAACGGGGCGTCTACCTGATCACGGGTGGCCTGGGCGGCGTGGGCCTGGCGCTGGCCGAACACCTGGCGCTGTCGGTGAAGGCCCGTCTGGTGCTCGTGGGCCGCTCCGGATTGCCGCCGCGCGAAGGATGGGCCGACTGGGTGCGCGAGAAGGGGCCGCGCGACGCTACCAGCCGACGCATCCGCCAGGTGATGGCGCTGGAATCCCGGGGTGCCGAGGTGATGGTGGCCCAGGCCGATGTCACGGACCTCTCGCAGATGCGCCAGATCGTCAAGCAGGCGGTGGCGCGCTTCGGTGCGCTGCACGGCGTGCTGCACACGGCCGGTGTGCTCGACGATGGGGTCATCCAGCTCAAGGAGCCGAGGGCTGCCGCCGCGGTGCTGGCGCCCAAGGTCCAGGGCACGCTGGCGCTCGACGCGGCACTGGGCGACATGCCGCTGGACTTCCTGGTGCTGTTCTCCTCGATCAGCTCCTTCGCCGGCCTGGCCGGGCAGTTCGACTATGCCGCGGCCAACGCCTTCCTCGATGCGTTTGCGCAGGAGCGCACGGCCCGCGACGGCCGCTACACCGTGGCCATCAACTGGAGCCAGTGGCAGGAAGTCGGCATGGCGGCGGAACTCGCACGCCAGCTCGGCATCGGGTCTTCCGACGCGGTACAGGGCGAGGGCGTGCCGGTGGACCATCCGCTGCTCGACCGCTGCCTGCTCGATGCCGACGACGAGCGCGTGTACAGCACCCGTTTTGCCGTGGAGCGCCACTGGTTGCTCGACGAGCACCGCATCCGCGGTGGCCAGGCGCTCATCCCCGGCACGGGCTACCTGGAGATCGTGCGGGCCGCAGCGGCCCAGCACCGTGAGGCGCGCACGCTGGAACTGCGGGACGTGACCTTCCTGTCGCCGTTCGTGGTGCGCGAAGGCGAGGAGCGCGAGCTGAGGGTGCGGCTGCGCGCGCTGCCTGGGGGCCAGTACGACTTCGCGTTGCTGAGCCCCGCGGCCGGCGGCGACGACGCAGGCTGGAACGACCATGTGCGCGGCGAGGTGGGCTATGTCGATGCCAAGCCGCCGGCGGTGCAGACGCCGGCCGCCATCGCCGCGCGCTGCACCGCCCGCGCCCAGGTGTTCCAAGGGGATGAGCAGCCGGTCCACCTGCTGTTCGGACCGCGCTGGAGCAACCTGCGGCGCATCGACTTCGGCCAGGGCGAGGCCCTGGCGACGCTGGAGCTGCCGGCGGCCTTCACGGGCGACCTGCTGCAGTTCGAGCTGCACCCGGCCGTGATGGACTTGGCCACTGCGGGGGCCCAGTCGCTCATCCCGGGCTTCGACGAGGCGCGGGACTTCTTCGTGCCGGCCTCCTATGGCTGCATCCGGGTGTTCGCTCCGCTGTCGGCCAAGGTGTTCAGCCACATCCGCTACCGGCCGCAGGACGGGGACGACGTCCAGCTGGCCAGCTATGACGTCACCGTGCTGGATGAAAGCGGCCGCGTGCTCGTGGACATCCAGGAGTTCACGATGATGCGCGTGCGTGACAAGGCGCTGCTCGATGGTGTCTCGGGCGGCGCAGAGAGCGGCGCGCAGGCCAGCGCCCACCGCCCGCGCGCCACTGCCAACAAGGTGCTGGAGATGGGCCTGTCCGAGGGCCTGCGCAGCGCCGAGGGTGCAGAGGTGCTGGAGCGTGTGCTGGCCGACGGCCGCCTGGCCCAGGTCGCCGTCTCGCCGCAGGACCTGCACGCCACGCTGGAGAAGCTGCGTGCGCCGGCCTTGCCCGCGACCGCAGCGCAGGCGACCGAGGGCGGCGAGGTCGGGGCCGACTGGAAAGCCCCACGCACCGAGACCGAACAGCTGATCGCGCAGATGTGGGGCGAGATGCTGGGCGTGGCGCGCGTGAGCGCAAGCGACAACTTCTTCGACCTGGGCGGGCATTCACTGCTGGCCGTGCAGGTGATCAACAAGCTCAAGCGCAAGACGGGCAAGGTCCTGCCGCTGACGGCCTTGCTCGAGGCTCCCACGGTCGAGACCCTGGCCGCCTTGATCGAGCCGCCGCCGGCCGAGGGTGACGCGGGGGCCGCTTCGGCACCTGCTGCCGGTGGGGGGCACCCAGTACCGGCAGCCGCTGCCATGCCCAGGACGGTGGTGCGCATCCGCCCGGGCGGCGACAAGCGAGCGATCTTCTTCGTGCACGATGGCAAGGGTGAGACCCTGCTGTACCGCACGCTGGCCCTCAAGCTGGATGCGGGACACCCGATCTACGGCCTGCAGCCCGAAATGCGCAGCGACGGCAGCTACGTGCACACCCGCATCGTCGACATGGCCGCGGCGCATGTCGACGCCCTGCGCAGCGTGCAGCCCGAAGGCCCCTACCTGTTGACCGGTCTGTGCGCGGGCGGGGTCATCGCCTTCGAGATGGCGCGCCAGCTTCAGGACGCGGGCCAGCAGACCCTCTTCGTGGGCATCATGGATGCGGCGGACGTGCACGCCGAAGAGAAGCCCTTCCGCCTGACGCAGAACCGCCTGAACCGATTCCTGGGCACGCTGAACGACGCCAGCGGCGGATCGACGCTGCAGCGCATCGGCAAAGCCGTTCCCAAGATGCTGGCCAAGACCAAGAACTTTGCGCTCTACGAGGTGCAGTCGCGGCTGGAGCAGTTCCAGAACGCGCGCAAGGTCAAGGCGATGCGGGATCAGGCCGAGCGCGGTGACGCGATGGCGCCGGTTGCCGAAGAGGACCACGGCCTGGATTTCCTGAAGATGTACGAGGTGGCCCACAAGGAGCACCAGCCCCAGGGTGTGTTCCGGGGCGGAGACGTGGTGCTGTTCCGGGCCATGAAGGGCGACGGGACGGCGGCCGACGAAGCCTACGTCGACATCTACAGCGATCCCCTGCTGGGCTGGGGGCCGCGCGTGGACGGCGAGATTGGCGCGCATGACGTGCCCGGGGGGCATTCGAGCATGCTGCAGGAGCCGCATGTGGGGGTGCTGGCCCAAGCCATGCAGGCCAGTATCGATGCCGCCGTGCAGCGTCACGACCGCACTGGCCCCTCTGCGGCGTCGCGGCCGTCCCCGGCGTCCTTGTCGCAGCCCGCAGGTGCGCCCGCACCGGCGGTCGAGGCGGAGGTGGCGTGAACTCGTCAGCCTCCGACCTCACCGGGACCAGGGCACGAACCCTGGTGGCCATCGTCAATTACCGCACGGCCGATCTGGTGGTGGCCTGCCTGCAATCCCTCGCCACGGAGGATCCGCTGGGCCCCAGCGGCTTCCGGGTGCTGGTGGTCGATAACGCCTCGGGCGATGGCTCCGCGGCGCGGATCCGCGAGGCGATCCGGGCTCATGCCTGGACGGCATGGGCCGAGGTTCGGGAGGCCCCGCGCAACGGTGGTTTTTCTTATGGCAACAACCTCGCCGTACGCGAGGCGCTGCGGCCAGGGGCTGCGCTCGAACAGGTCTGGCTGCTCAACCCGGACACCGTGGTGCAACGCGGGGCCGTCCGACGGCTGACCGACTTCCTGGAGCGCCACCCGCGCGCGGGCATCGTGGGCAGCGGCATCGACAACGATGACGGCGCGGCCTGGCCCTACGCCTTTCGCTTTCCGTCGATCGCCAGCGAGCTTGAGAACGGCATCCGGCTGGGCCTGGTGACACGGCTGCTGCGTTCCCGCCTGGTGGCTCGCCGGATGGGGCCTGAAGCCGACACGGCGGACTGGGTCTCGGGTGCCAGCATGATGGTTCGCCGGGAGGTCTTCGAGCAGGTCGGGCTGATGGACGAGGGCTATTTCCTCTACTTCGAGGAGACGGACTTCTGCCGCCGCGTGCGCCAGGCGGGCTGGGAGGTCTGGTACGAGCCCCAGGCCCGCGTGATGCACATTGCCGGACAGAGCACCGGCGTCACCGGGCGGCAGACCGTGACGCCCCGGCGGCCCGCCTATTGGTTCGAATCGCGTCGGCGCTATTTCGTCAAGCACCATGGGCGCCTCTACACGGCCCTTGCCGATGTGGCCTGGATCCTGGGTTTTTCAATCTGGCGGGTGCGCCGACGCCTGCAACGCAAGGAGGATACCGACCCGCCGCGGATGCTGGCGGACTTCATCGCCCATTCGGTGCTGTGCAGGCCTTTCTGGCGGCCTGACACGAAGGCCGGGGCCGATTGGGCGAGGGTCCACCGCTAGAGACGGATACCGCGCTCCTTTGTCCAGGACTCGTCACGAAATACCATGCATAACATCTACGTGACGCGGCCGGAACTGCCTCCCCTCGAAGCGCTGCTTCCCAGCCTCGAGGAGATCTGGTCCAGCCGCGTGTTGTCCAACGGGGGCGCCTTCCATGACAGGCTCGAGGCTGCGCTGGCCTCCCATCTGGGCGTGGAGCACCTGAGCCTGTGTGCCAATGCCACGATCGGCTTGATGCTGGCATTGCGCGCCCTCGATGTGCGCGGCGAGGTGATCACCACGCCTTTCACCTTCGTCGCCACGGCCCATGCGATCGAGTGGGCTGGCCTGACGCCGGTGTTCGTCGATATCGATCCGGTCACTCTGAATCTCGATCCTGGAGCGGTCGAGGAGGCCATCACCGAGGACACCTGTGCCATCCTGCCCGTGCACTGTTACGGTCACCCCTGCGATGTCGAAGCCCTCGACACCCTCGCGTCGGCCCGTCAGCTCAAGCTGCTGTACGACGGTGCACACGCCTTCGGGGTGGGTCTTCGGGGACGCAGCCTGTCGGCCTGGGGAGACGCTTCGGTACTGAGCTTTCATGCGACCAAGGTCTTCAACACCTTCGAAGGTGGTGCCATCGTGGCCCGGGACGCGGCGACCAAGCAGCGGCTCGATCGCTTGAAGAACTTCGGTATCGTGGATGAAACCCATGTGGAGGGCGTCGGTCTGAACGGCAAGATGAACGAATTCTGTGCCGCCTTGGGACTGGCTCAGCTTGCGGGGGTGGGAGCCTCGATCCTGCGGCGCGGCCGCGTCGCTGCCCGCTACCGGGCTGCGCTGTCCGACGTGCCTGGGCTGTGCCTGCAGGCGGCAGCGCCGGACGAGGAGCCGAACCACGCCTACTTTCCGCTTCGGATCCTTCCTGAGTACGGAGAAAGCCGCGATGCGTTGCAGTTGCGCATGAAGGCCCATGGGGTCCATGCCCGGCGGTACTTCTGCCCTCTGGTCAGCGACCTGGCGCCGTACCGGGATCGCGAGCCGGTGGCCCGCCGCCCGCTGCCGGTGGCCCGCGAGGCGGCCAGCCAGATCCTGTGCCTGCCGATCTACCCCGACCTGACGGCCTCGGATCAGGACCGGGTCATCGAGTTGTTGCGCCATGGCCCGCACTGAACCTGGACCACTGCGCCTGCGTGCCGGCGACCCAGCGCCATCCTGGTGCGAGGGGGTGGCGCTCTGGCTCGTGCGGCTGGACACCTGGCCCGATGCGCCGGCCCAGGCCCTGCTCTCGACAGAAGAACTCGAGCGTTCTCGCCGGTTCCGATTCGAGCACGACCAGCGTCGTTATGTGGCCGCGCATGTTGCCCTGCGAGAACGGATCGGGCAGCAGTTGGGCCGCAGCCCTGGTGAACTCTCATTCGAGACCGGGTTGCATGGCAAGCCCCGCCTGCATGTAGCAGGCTGGCATGTCAATCTGAGCCATAGCGGGGACTTGGCACTCATCGGCCTGGCCGAGGGCATCGAGATCGGTGTGGATCTGGAGGTGATCCGGCCGGTGGACGACGCCCGCTTCCTCGCCGAATCCGTGTTCGGGCCGACCGAGAGGCGGGCGCTGGAGCCCCTCTCAGGGCAGGAGCGGGATCGGGCTTTCCTGCAAGGCTGGACCCGCAAAGAGGCCTGCCTGAAGGCCCTGGGGACCGGCTTGAGCCTGAGTCCGCAGGTGTTCGAAGCGGGCTTGGGCGACGCTCCAGTCGAGGTGATCGTGCCGATGCGTGAGCCCCCAGAGCGCCTGGCCTTGTTCAGCCTTGGCCCGGTCCACGATCCGGACGCACAAACACCCTGGGTGGGGGCTGTTGCACGGCGCCTGCCCCCTTCATGATCCGGAGCCTGATCGCGGAGCGCGCATGACACTCAATCTGCCCATGGTCAAACGGGTGGTCCGGCGCCTGACCATGCGACACACGCCGGAGTTCCACACCCTGGCCAGCCGTGAATGGGTGCTGTGCCCGTCGGAACGGGCCCGGATCCCACCGGCGATGCACCTGCCCGGCGCCATCGAGAAGGTCCGTGCGCTTTCTCCGTGGAGGAACTGGGAGACCGAGCGTCTGCTGCTGGCCGGAGGCGAGATCGAACATGCGGCCTCCTTGGCCCGCGTGGTGCCGCAGGTGGAGCTGGCAGGCGCCTACCTCTACCGGGGGGCCTCCAAGCTGCAGCCCGGCTTCGGTTCGGAGAAGCTCTTCGGCGAGGACTGGGGCCCCACGGAGACGCTCGACGAGGTTCATCTGATGACGAGCCAGTCCGGCAGCCATTTCTTCGGTACCTTGATGCTCGATGACATGCCGCTGGCCCTCATCCCCCGACCTGAAGACCGGTGTATTTCGATGGCCTCCAAACCCTATGTGCACGAGGCCGGTTACCGGGCGCTGCTGGACCTGCCTCGTCCGCGCGCGGTATGCACAACTTCGAAGCCGGCTGCGCGCCGCCCTCCAAACCGCACCGGCCCGACAGCCTGTGCCGGGCGTGTACCTGAGGCGCGGCATCGCAGGCGAGCCGCGCGTGCTGGTCAACGAGCCCGAGCTGGAAGTCGCCCTGAGGGCGGTGGGCTTCGACATCCTGGATCCCGAGCAACTGTCGGCACGGGAGATCGCCGAGCGTTCGCTCGATGCCGCCGTGGTGGTGGCCGTCGAGGGCAGCCACCTGTCGCACGCCATCTTCTCGGCAGCCGACCAGGCCACCTTCCTGGTGATCCAGCCACCCGATCGGTTTGCCCTGGCCTACAAGGAGTTCACGGATCGCATGGACATGCGGTTTGCGCTGGTGGTGGCCGACCCCGTCGAGGGTGGATTTGCCGTGGCCCTGGACGAGGTGCATCGTCTGCTGGAGCAACTGCTGTGAACTACTTCGTCGATCCGGCGCAGGCACGCTCGTTCGAGGCAGCCGACCGGGCCGCGGGCGACGCTCGCGAACTCATCCTGTTGCCCAGCCTCAAGGCAGTCCGGGGCACGCGCGGCGGCCTCGTGCTCACGCAGAAGTTCCTCGATGGCGTGGCGTCCTACGCACGGAGCTGGCCCGGGCCGGTGACCACCCTCGTCCAGCTGGCCGAGACCCTGGGATCGGACATGGACCACGTCGAAGTGCTGCCCGGCATGGCCCTGCCCGCCATCGAGGTCCGGCCCGCGGATCCGCGGGCTTTGGCCCAGCGACTTCGACACGCGGCCCTGGTGTCCGGATTCCTGTCGCCATTCGAACTGGACACGGCTCGCCTGTGTCATCGCCTGGGCATTCCCATGGTCTTCACCAGCGAGTACACGCTGCGCACCGAGAAGCAGATCCTCGACGCTGAAGTGCGCAACCCGCTGATCCGTTGGCGGCGCAAGCTGTGGGTGACCCAGGCCGAGGTCAAGCGTCGCCGAGTGCTTGCGCTGTCCGCCGGCCTGCAGTGCAGCGGCGCCCCGACTTACGAGGTCTATCGGCACCTTCATCCGAATGTGATGATCTTCTTCGACAATCGCGTGCCGCGCGCCGACGTGATCGACGAGGCCGCGCTGGAGGCCAAGTTGTCGGTCCTTCGCGCGGGCCGGCCGCTGCGGCTGGTATTCGGTGGGCGCCTGATCGCGATGAAGGGGGTGAGGGATCTGCCGCGTTTCGCGCAGGCGCTCAAGCGGCTGGGGGTGCCCTTCACCTTGGACATTTACGGCCGAGGCAGCCTGGAGGAGGAGCTGGTGCGTGACATCAGGGAACGGGGCCTGTCCCGGGAGGTGCAATTGAGAGGTGTGGTCGATTTCAAGCGCGAATGGGTGCCGCTGCTCAAGCAGGGGACAGATCTGTTCGTGTGCTGCCATCCCCAGGGCGACCCTTCCAGCACCTACCCGGAGGTCATGTCCTGCGGCGTGCCGATCGCCGGGTACGACAACGAGGCCTTCCAGGGCATCGTCGGGCACTCCGGCAGTGGCTGGCTCAGCCCGGTCGGTGATGTGGATCATCTGGCACGATGCGTGGCCCGCCTGGCCGCACAGCGCGAAGAACTCGTCCATGCCGCTCGCCGCGCCCGTGACTTCGCGATGGCCCACGCTTTCGAGGACACATTTGCCGCCCGGGTACGGCACATGGTCGGTGCAAGCCGACTCCCCGAAGACCTCAAGGCGGCGTGGTCTCCCGCGCCTTCGGAACGCTGACCATGGGACGGGAGCAGGTTGGCGTCGTGGTGATCGGACGCAACGAAGGCGAGCGGTTGCGGCGATGCCTGGACTCGGTGCGCCATCGGGTGGCTCATGTGGTGTACGTGGACTCCGGGTCGACCGACGGATCGATGGCCATGGCGGGCGCATTGGGTGCCGACTGCGTGGCGCTGGATCTCAGCGTCCCCTTCACGGCCGCGCGTGCACGCAATGCGGGATGGCAGCGCCTGTTGGAGATCGCCCCGGACACCCGGTGGATCCAGTTCGTCGATGGCGATTGCGAGGTGGTCGCCGGGTGGCTCGAGCAGGCGCAAACCTTTCTTGCCAGCCATCCGAAGGCAGCTGCCGCTTGCGGACAGCGCCGCGAGCGCCATCCTGAGCGGTCGGTCTACAACCTCCTGTGCCACCTGGAATGGGCCAAGCCGCCGGGGCTCGTGAAGGCCTTCGGCGGCGACGTGATGCTGCGGCGCGAGGCCCTTGAAGAGGCCGGCGGCTACCGCGCAGACCTCATTGCCGGCGAGGAGCCGGAGTTGTGTGTGCGATTGCGGGCACGAGGCTGGGAGCTGCATGCCTTGCCCGCCGACATGACGCTGCACGATGCGGCGATGACGCGGTTTCGCCAGTGGTGGCTGCGCATCGTGCGCAGCGGATACGCCTATGCGGCCGGGCGCCACTTGCATGGCGCGCCGCCGGAGCGGCATTGTGTGCGGGAGAGTTGGCGCACGTGGGTGTGGGCGCTGGGCCCGCCAGCGGCCGTGCTGGCCTCGTGGCCCGCGCTGTCGGCATGGGGCTTGCTGTTGCTAGGTGTCTATCCGCTGCAGGTGTTGCGCCTGTACCTGCGGCTGCCCGGGGCGCCACGCGACCGCGGTCTGCAGGCCTTCTTCCACACCCTGGGCCGTTTCCCGGAGCTGATCGGGCATCTGCAATTCTGGCGGGACCAGTGGCTGGGCCGCCGGGCCCGGCTGATCGAGTACAAGTGAACATGGATTACGTCATCGCCGTTCAGGCGCCCGCCTATCCGATTTCGGCCACGCGCTTCGCGACCGAGAGTGCCTTTGCGCAGCATCTGCGCGAGTTGCGTCACAGTGTCGGACCCTCCTTCGAAAAGGTCGTTCTCATCGCGCCGGTGCTCACGCAGGCCGAGTACGCAGCCCGCCGGCATCACCTCGGCGAAGTGGATCTCGAAGCCGATGGTGTGGTGTTGCTGCCTGCGCATCGTACGGACACTTCCGCACGCAGCTTCTGGTGGCGAGAGGCGAGGGGGTTGTGGCGGCGCATCCGCGATACCGTGCGAAGCGCGGGCGTGGTGCATTCCGGCGTGTCCGACGATGTCTGGCGGCCGTTGATGGCCATGGTCAATCTCGCGGCATGGCTGGCGCGCCGCCCGGTCATGTTCCTGGTCGATATCGACTTTCGGCAGCACTCCCGCCGCTATCGCGAGGTCGGCTTGTGGAGCTTCAGGCAGTACGTCGTCAATCGGCTGCTCTACGATCCCCTGGTGTACCTGCAGGTCTGGCTCGCGCCTCGCATGTTCCAGCTGGTGCTGCTGAAAAGCGATTCCATGGTGCGCGACTTCGGCAAAGGCCGCCCGCACGTCAAGAACTTCTACGACACTGCGCACGGGCTAGAGGACGTGCTGACCGAACGCCAGCTGGCGGAGCGTGTGGTGCAGCTTCGCCAGCCGGGGCAGCCCTTGCAGGCGGTCTTCTTCGGTCGCTTCGTGGCTTACAAGGGTCTGGATCGGGCCATCGAAGCCTTGCGCATCGCCCGAGGTGGCGGCACGGATGTGCAGCTCACGCTGATCGGCACGGGGGACTGCGAGAACGCACTGCGCGCCCAGGCCGCCGATGCAGGGGTCGCTGACGCCGTGCATTTCGTTCCGCCGGTGCCTTATGGGGCTGCACTGTTCGAGCGGTTGAGGACCATGCACATCTGCCTGGCGACTCCTCTGGTGGAAGACACCCCGCGCGCAGCCTTTGATGCCATGGCCCGCGGCCTCCCTGTGCTGGCCTTCGACATCAGCTACTTTCGCGATCTGTCCCAGGCCAGCCAGGCCGTCGTGCTCGCCCGCTGGCCGGAGCCGGCAGCCTTGGCCGAACGGCTCGAAGAGCTGGCGGCAGACCCAGAACGCCTGGCCGCCATGGCCCGATGCGGCGTGGTGTTCGCCCGTTCAAACACCCAGGCCGTCTGGCTGGAGCGCCGTGCCGCATGGATGCGCGACGTGATGCGGCCTCCGGAGCCGCCGCTGGCCATGGAAGGTCATTGACCGAGCCAGTAGGCCGCGTCGGTGGTGGCGTCGTAGAAGAAGGGATTGCGGTCGTCCTGCCGAGACAGCCGGTAGCGCCACTCGACGTAGTGCCGGGCCCATTTCATGTAGGCCATGAAGCCGTTCATCTCGCGACGCCAGTAGGCGTCCCGGATGTAGGACCAGTAGCGCCAGGCGAAATCGTTGCGGATCAGCTCCCGGCACTCTTCCATCGTGCGGGGGCGCAGATCGCGGTAATAGCGGCTCACGAACGCCCCGGCGCGCTCCTGCAGCACAAGTGCCTGCTCGGGCCGCACGCCTTCGGGCGCCCAGGCGCCTACCGGGGAGCGATCGAACTGGACCGCATAGGTCACGAGTGCCGCGTAATACATGCCCAGGGGGCCGAGGTGAACCTCATCGCCAATGAACTGGCTGACGGTGTCCACGGTCGAGCCCGCCTTCAGCGCGGCAGGCCCCGAGGGGCTGAGACTCTCCTCGATGAGTTCGGCCAGCGCCAGCCCCATCGGCAGCGGGGTGATGCGGTCGCGGCGGCCCTGCGCGGCCAGCGAGAGATTGACCCGCTCGGCCATGCATTGCCAGATGGGCGAAGCCGCTCGCTCGTAGGCGATCCAGCGATGCGGGTTGCTCTTGTCGTCCAGGCTGATCCAGGATTCGTAGAAGAGCGTCCGGCCTTGCGGGTTGCCCTCGATGAAGCGGTCATGGTAATGGCGCAGGTAGCGCACCGTGTCGTTCCAGACCAGCGTCCCCAGCAGGCCGTGCTGCTCGGTGATGACCAGGGTGTCATAGGGGCGCCCGTCGGTGGTGCGGGGAGACCTGAACTCCTCGATCACGTCCAGGCCCTCCGTGTCACGGTTGTAGCCCTGGCGATACCCTCGGAAATCCTGGGCCTGGGGGTCGTCGCCCTGCGCACGGCGGCGGATGGACGACCCGACCACGTACTGGCGATTCCACAGGATCGGGGTGCCCAGGCTGCGCGCGACGTTCTCGAGGTGGTCGGGCAGAGGACGATCAGTGAGGCTGTGGCCCGAAAAGAAGATGCGGGCGGCGGCGGAGTTCATGCCGGGAGCTGTGCCCGAGGAGGCCGCGCACGCACTCGACAGGACCAGGCCTGCGAGCCACATCGCCGCCTGTCCTGCCAGCGGCGGGCGTTGCGGGGGGGAACCATGGTGAGCATGAGGGAGAGGAGGAACGTTGCGCAAGATCGGGGGTCGCATCGTCTCAATCCAACGTGAGGCGTGCCAGACACTGGGCAACGGTGGCCCGGTAGCTGAAGGACAGGGACGATGCGGTGGACCGGCTTTCCCGGCCCAGTTCGCATCCAAGCAAGACAGTGCGCGTGGGGTTGTATTCCACTCCGAGCCCGTACAGGGTGGTGGTGTCGCTACCGCTTGCACCTGCACCGTCGTCCAGATCGCTGCGGGCCTGTCGCAGTCGAGCGTTCATGCGGGTCTTGCCAGTCAGTTCGTAGCGGGCTTCGACTTGGGCGCTGTTCACCAGCCGGCGGCTCTCGATCGAGGATTCCGGGGCATCGCCGTCGAACGCCATGAAGCGGGCTTCGGCCGCCGTGTCCCGGTCGAGCTGGGTGATGAGGGTGAGCTTGCCGGTGGGCCGGTACTCCCATCGCAGCGAGCCCGTGACGCCGGAGAAGTCTGCAGCGGTGGCCTGGGTGTGCCGCTGTCGGGAGGCACTCACCCGTGCCGACACGGTGCTCAGGCCGCCGGGCTGCCATGCGGCCGTGAAATCGAGGTCGCGTCGGGTGCTGCGGTTCTCGACGAAGGTTCCAGGGGTGGGTTCGTCGTATCGCGGGGTGCGGTCCCGGGTGTAACGCGTGCCGACGCCCAGCGTCAGTGCCCGGTCGACGCCGTACTGATAACCAAGCGATGCCACGTTCTGCTGGTACTCGCGGTCCTGATAGGCAACGATCGAATAGTCCACGCGGCGGTGGGCCCATCCGGCCAGCAGGGCCGAGCGTGACGTCATTCCAAAGCGAACCGTGGCCTCCGCCAACTGGGTGCGCTCCAGCACGCGATCTCTCACCTGGGGAGCATCGGCGGCACCATAAACCGCCGAACCGAGGTTCTGCACATAGCGCACTGTGCCCGACAACCGCTCGACCGTGGCCCAGTTCACGCCAGCTTCGAGCGTGCGGCCGGTGAAGTCCAGCTGGTCGTTGTCACGATACCGGTGAGCGCTCAAGCCTGCGCCCACGTAGGCCTGCTGACGCCCCAGCCGGGCGCGCAGCCGGCCATCGAGGCTGGTGATGGACGATACGTCGGTCTCGGCTGGCGTTCCGCGCTCGGTCCGGAACACATTGGAGTCATAGCGCAGGGCCTGGGCGGCGCTCAGGGTCCACGGCCTCTCCTGGGCCTGGGCCGTCCCCAGCCCGAGCAGGCCGGCGGTGAGCGCCAGCCCGTACACCACCGGGGAAGGGACGGGACGGCGCGGCGCGAGGGTGTGTTTCACAGGGGTCTCCGAGTCTTGTACCGTGGGCCGGCCGGCTGGCCGTTCGAAGGGGCCACGTGGCCAGGGAGGGAATCAATAGGCATGCCGGTCGAACAGCATCAGGCGGATGGTGCGCGCAATGATCTGCAAGTCAAGTCCCAGAGACCAGTTGCGCAGATACTCCAGATCGTATTCGACGCGGGCCTGCATCTTCTCGATGACTTCGGTTTCGCCGCGATAGCCATTGACCTGGGCCCAGCCGGTGATGCCAGGACGCACCTTGTGCCGCACCATGTACGCCTTGATGAGGCGGCGGTACTCCTCGTTGTGCGCCACCGCATGCGGCCGGGGCCCCACGATGCTCATGCGGCCTTGCAGCACGTTGATGAACTGGGGCAGTTCGTCGAGCGAGGTCTTGCGCAGGAAGGCGCCGAAGGGCGTGATGCGAGGGTCGTCCTTGGTGGCCTGCCTGACCACCGGGCCATTGTCGAGTGCGCGCATCGAGCGGAACTTGTAGACGACGATCTCCTCGCCATCCAGGCCATTGCGCCTTTGTCGGAAGATCACCGGACCGGGCGAGCTGAGCTTCACACCCAAGGCGATCGCCAGCATCAGCGGCGAGATCAGCACCAGGATCAGGCTGGCCATGATCACATCGCTGACACGCTTGATCAGCTCGTTGGTGCCGGTGAAGGGGGTTTCACAGATGCCCACCACGGGCACCCCGCCCATGTCCTGCAGCCGGCCCTGGATGATGCTGATGCCGAAGACGTCGGGCACGTAGTACAGGCTGGCCGTGGTGCCCTGGAGTTGCTCCAGCAGCTTGACGATGCGCGGCTGAGAACCCAGCGGCAGGGTGATGTAGACGTCGCGCACTCCATGCCGCGTGACATAGGCGCCGACATCCTTGAGCATGCCCAGGCGCCGGGCCGCTGCGCTCTCGTGCAGGCGGTCATCCGTGCGGTCGTCGAAATACCCGAGGAAATCGATGCCTCGGTCCTTGCGCGTGGCCAGGGCGCGCGACACCTTCTCCCCCACGGGCCCGGCGCCCACCACCACGGCGCTGCGCCGCAATTGCGGCAAGTTGTCGCGATGGTTCACCAGGCACGCTCCAGCCCAGACCGACAACCACTGCAGCACAGGCGTTCCCAGCACCCACAGCAGCAAGGCGCGGGTGTCGAACAGCGCAAAGCTGCTGGTGGCGTAGGCGAGCAGCGCGAAGATGGTCATCAGCGTGAACCAGCTCAGCGCAATGTCCGTGGCAGCGGCGAGCAGGTTGTCGCGAAAGCGGTCCCGCCCCGGGAAGGCCAGCGCAAAGACGAGCAGGCACAGCACCAGTTCGGGGCGGCCTACCGGCTGGTCGAACCAGGCGTAGGCTGCGAGCAGGGAGACCACCATGACGGTGGGCTCCAGCAGCGCGGCCACCATCGCCGTGATGGATTGCGGGGCACCAAAGAACGTTCGTTTGTTGCTGCTGCGGTCTTCGAACATGCGGGGCCTCAGGGCTTCGGACGATGCGTCGAGTGCGCGTGGATCGTGAAAGGCCGGGACCGATTGTCGGATGCTTCACGGGCGCGCAGACCCACGTGATTGGGGGGAAATGACAGGGCGGGCATGAAGCCGCCGCGCCACGTGCGCGCCCAAAAAACATGACCCTGCGGGCGGCAGCGCGCAGGGTCTGTATCGGTGCGAAGAGGGCTCAGGAGCGTGTGCGCCGGCTCGCCATGAAACCCACGGCAGCGATTCCCGCAGCAACGAGGGCATAGAGCTGCAGCCCCGAGTTCGGGAGGGTGTCGGACGGCCTTCCGGCGGCCGGTTCGGTTGCCGCCGAATCGGCACGCGCGCTGCGCCCTTGCAGCGCAACTGTCGAGGGCCAGCTGGCGGCAGTGAGATCCTGGCGTACCTGGGGCTTGGACTGCACAACGGCCGGCTGGAGGCGTTCCGCGGGCTGCGCTGTGGTGAGAACGGGTGCCGCAGCCCTCGGCGCGCTGCTGTCGGCAGCCCAGCCCCAGAGGGGGGCGGCGAGAACAACGATGGCCAGTCGAGCTTTCATGGCTCCTTCCCTTCAGCAGTGTGTCTGGAAGTTTCCGGGACACCGGCTGCTTTTCCCATCCCGCGCATGGGGGGTGGGCAGGCCATCGAAGCGTCACACGGCGGTCACGTGTCGAAGCCGCGCGGATGGGCCGATTGCCAGCGCCAGGCGTCTGCGCACATCGCGTCCAGTTCGCGCCGTGCGCTCCACCCCAGCAAGTGCCGGGCCAGCGTGGGGTCGGCATAGCAGGCGGCGACGTCCCCGGGCCGCCGGTCGACGATCCGGTAGGGGATGGGCCGCCCGCTGGCACGTTCGAAGGCGTGGATCACTTCCAGCACGCTGTGGCCGCGCCCGGTGCCGAGGTTCACCACGTGAGACCCACCACCTTCGAGCAAATGCTTCAGCGATGCGACATGGCCCTCGGCCAGGTCCATGACATGGATGTAGTCGCGCACCCCGGTGCCGTCCGGGGTTGGATAGTCGCCGCCAAAGACTCTGAGTTCCGGGCGCGTGCCCACGGCTACCTGGCACACATAGGGCATCAGGTTGTTGGGGACCCCGCGGGGATCCTCTCCGATGCGCCCGCTGTCGTGGGCTCCCACCGGGTTGAAGTAGCGCAGCCGGGCGATCTGCCAGCGCGCATCGCAGGCCTGCAGCTCGGCCAGGAGTTGCTCGCCCACGAGCTTGGTCGTGCCGTAGGGGTTGGTGGTGGCCAGTGCGGCATCCTCGGTGATGGGCAGCGACTCGGGCTGGCCATAGACCGTCGCGGAGGAGCTGAAGACCAGGCGGAAAACGCCATGGTCCTGCATGGTTTGGGCCACACCCAGCAGCCCTGCGATGTTGTTGCGGTAGTAGCGCAGCGGCTGCTGGACGGATTCGCCCACGGCCTTGTGTGCGGCGAAATGCACGACGGCATCGATGCGGTGGCGCGAAAACACCTGGGCGAGGGCGGCGGCATCGCAGACGTCGGCCTGTTCGAAGGTGACCGGTCGGCCCGCCAGCTCGGCGAGGCGGTCGAGCACCCGCGGGGAGCTGTTGGCGAAATTGTCCAGGCCGACCACCTCAAGGCCCGCAGCCAGCAGGGCGAGCCAGGTGTGCGAACCGATGTAGCCAGTGGCGCCGGTCAGGAGGACGCAGGGCATGGATGCTCCGTAAGGACGAGGATGAGGCTCATTGTTCCAGAACCGGCTGCAGCCCCCACCTACAATCATCCGCATGCTTGAATCCGTCCTCCATCTCCTGGGCCCGGCCGTGCTGGACCGCCTCACGCTGGCGCTCAATCACGTGCTGGCGGCCGAACCGGCTGCCACTCAGCGCCTCAAGCCTCACAGCGGGCGTGGCTTGCGGCTCAGCTTCGAGGCCTGGCCGGCCTTTCTGCCACCACCGCCGGCAGCGGTCTGGACGATCACGCCGGCCGGATTGCTCGAGCGGGTCGATGCGTCCGACGGCGCCACGGGCATGCTCGAGCTGCGAGTCGATGCTTCGCAGCCGATGCAGCTGGCCGCTCAGTTGCTCAGCGGGGACCGTTCAGCCGTTGGTCTGCAGGGCGATGCCGAGCTGGCTTCGACGCTGGCCTGGCTCATGGACAACGTCCGCTGGGATCCCGAGGAGGACCTCGCCCGCCTCTTTGGCGATGCTCCGGCCCGTCCGATGGCTCTGGCGCTGCGCTCGTTGGGGGCGGGCGTCCAGGCGACGCTGAGGGCCCTGGCGCCCCTGGCGCAGCGCATGGGCGGCGGGCCCCGGTGATGCGCCTGCTCAGACTGCTGGTCATCCTCTATACGGTCTGGCGCTTCGGGCTGGACCAGATCGCGCTGCGCGACGCACCTCAGCGCCTCGTGCGCTGGGGCGCACGTCTGGCAGGCGCCGGTCGCCGTTTCGACCGGCCGGCCAGTGAACGGCTGCGCGAAGCGCTGGAGCGACTGGGTCCGATCTTCGTCAAGTTCGGGCAGGTGCTGTCCACCCGGCGGGATCTGCTGCCGCCCGACGTGGCCGAAGAGCTCGCCCGGCTGCAAGACCGCGTCCCGCCCTTCCCGGCCGAGCAGGCGGTTCGCAGCATCGAGGCGGCGTTCGGACGCCCGCTGGAGACCCTGTTCGACGATTTCGAACGCGAGCCGGTGGCCAGTGCCTCCATCGCCCAGGTGCACTTCGCGCGGCTGCGCGACGGCCGCGAAGTGGCCGTCAAGGTGTTGCGACCGGGCATGCTCAAGGTCATCGAGGAGGATCTGGGGCTGCTGCGCATCCTGGCCACCTGGGTGGAACGCCTGTGGCCCGATGGCAAGCGGCTCAAGCCGCGCGAGGTGGTGGCCGAGTTCGACAAGTACCTGCACGACGAGCTGGACCTCGTGCGCGAAGCAGCCAATGCCACCCAGCTGCGGCGCAACATGGAGGGCCTGAACCTCGTCATCGTGCCCGAGATGGTGTGGGACCTGTGCGCCGAACAGGTCATCGTGATGGAGCGCATGAAAGGTGTACCCATCAGCCAGATCCAGCGGCTGCGGGAGGCCGGCGTGGACATCAAGAGGCTGGCCCGCGACGGGGTGACCATCTTCTTCACCCAGGTCTTCCGCGACGGCTTCTTCCATGCCGACATGCATCCGGGCAACATCCAGGTGAGCCTGGATCCGGCCACCTTCGGGCGCTACATCGCCCTGGACTTCGGGATCATCGGCACGCTCACCGAGTTCGACAAGGAATACCTGGCGCAGAACTTCATCGCCTTCTTCCGGCGCGACTACAAGCGTGTGGCCGAGTTGCACCTGGAAAGCGGCTGGGTGCCGCCGGACACCCGCGTCGATGAATTGGAAGGTGCCATCCGGGCTTGCTGTGAGCCGCACTTCGACAAGCCGCTGAAGGACATCTCGCTGGGTCAGGTGCTCATGCGCTTGTTCCAGACATCCCGACGTTTCAATGTGGAGATCCAGCCCCAGCTCGTGCTGCTGCAGAAGACCCTGCTCAACGTGGAGGGGCTGGGGCGCCAGCTGGACCCTGAGCTGGACCTTTGGAGCACGGCCAAGCCCTTCCTCGAGCGCTGGATGAACGAGCAGATCGGCTGGCGGGGCCTGTGGGCGCGCTTGAAGAACGAGGCCCCGCGCTACGCCAAGCTGCTGCCCGAACTGCCGCGGCTGCTGCACCATGCCTTGCAGCAGCAGCCGGCCCAGCATCGCCAGGAGCTTCAGCGCCTGATCAAGGAGCAACGCCGCACGAACCGCCTGCTCCAGGCGGTTCTCTACGGCGGGGTAGGGTTCACGCTGGGCCTTGTGGCCCTGCAGGTGCTGACGCGCGCGCGGCTGTGGTGGTAGCCGCGCGCGGTGCGGTTGTTCAGGCAGCCTGAGCCGCGGTTTGCGGCCGGGTCGCCGGGCCGGTGAGCCCGCCGATGATCATGCCGATGGCGCTGGCGACGAGGCCGATGAGCTGGGGCTCCACCGGTTCGTCGATGCCCAGGGCTTCAAGCACCAGCCAGGTGCCCAGACCGAAAACCAGCGCCAGCGCCGCGCCCCGGTTGTTGGCACGCTTCCAGAACAGGCCGAAGGCCAGGGGCACGAAGGCGCCCGCCAAGGTCACCCGGTAGGCGTTCTCGACCATGGTGTGGATGGTGGCGTCGGTGGCCACCGCATAGGCCGTGACGAGCACCGCGAAGCAGGCCACGATGATGCGGGTCATCATCAGGAACTGGCGATCGGTCTGGTTCTTCAGGAAGGGGCGCAACACGTTCTCGGCGAAGGTCACGGCCGGCGCCAGCAGCGTGCCGGAAGCCGTGCTCATGATCACCGAGAGCAGGGCGCCGAAGAACACCACCTGCAGCCAGAAGGGCATGCGTTCGATCACGAGGGTCGGCAGCACCAGCTGGGAGTCCACCTCCATCAGCCGCTCGACCAGGCCATGGTCGATCAGGTTGGCGCTGTAGGCGAGGAAGAGCGGGATCGAGGCAAAGAAGAAGTACGCCACACCACCCAGGGCCGTGCTCCAGACGGCGACGAACTCGTTCTTGGAAGAGTTCACGCGCTGGAAGACGTCCTGCTGCGGGATCGAGCCCAGGGCCATGGTCAGCAGCGCGGCGGTCCAGCCCAGGATGTCGATCATGTCCAGCGTGGGCAGCCACTCGAACTTGCCCTCGGCGGCAGCCTTGGCAATCACCGTGGCCACGCCACCAGCCTGGGTGGCGGCTTCGTTGGTGACGAGCAGCAGGCCGACGACGATGACGATCATCTGCACGAAGGTGGTCACAGCCACCGACCACATGCCGCCGACGACGGTGTAGACCAGCACCACGGCCATGCCGATGAGCATGCCCTCGTTCATGGAAATGGCGTCGGCCGACAGGACGTTGAACACCAGCCCCAGGGCGGTGATCTGCGCGGCCACCCACCCCAGGTAGGACAGCACGATGCAGATCGACACCGCCAGCTCGACCGGGCGGCTGTAGCGGATGCGGAAGTAGTCTCCCAGCGTGAGCAGGTTCAGCCGGTACAGTGGTCGCGCAAAGATGAGGCCGAAGAGCACGAGGCACAGCGAGGCGCCGAGCGGGTCGGAAATCAGGCCGCGGAAGCCTTCATCCAGGAAGGTCGCCGAGATGCCCAGGACGGTTTCGGCGCCGAACCAGGTGGCAAACACCATGGCCATCACCACCGGGAAGGGCAGGTGGCGGCTGGCGGTGATGTAGTCGCGCGCGCTGTGCACCTGCCGCGATGCATACAACCCGATGCCGATCGACAGCGCCAGATAGATGAACACGAGGGTCAGCAACATCGGTGCAATCCTTTCGCGGAAGGAGGGGGGGGTTGAGTGCGCGCGGATTATAGGTGGGGTCGTCCGGAAGACCAATGCAGGAACCATGCCGGCTCCGGGATACCTATAATTGCAGGTTTTGCGTATTCCCCTCGGGGTGTTGCTATGCCTATCTATGCTTACAAGTGCGAGTCCTGCGGGCATGGGCAGGACGTGCTCCAGAAGATTTCCGATCCCGTGCTGACGCGCTGCCCCCAGTGCGGCGCCGACACCTTCCGCAAGCAGGTCACCGCTGCCGGTTTCCAGCTCAAGGGCTCGGGCTGGTATGTGACGGATTTCCGCGGCGGGGCATCGGGCTCGACTGGTGCGGCGGCTGCGGGTGGGGCTGCGGCCGGCGCCGCTGCCCCCGCGGCGTCGGCAGCCAGCAGCGCCGGCGATTCGGCCGCCAGTGGCGCCGGCACCCCGGCCAGCACGGCATCGACACCTTGCGGCGGCTCCTGCGCCTGCCATTGACAGACTTCCCGGCCGGGCCGCGCGAGGCCCGGCATCTCCAGGGCTCATCGGCCCTTGGGCGCCGCCCTTCGGCGCCTCTCCCCGAATCGGAGTGATTGCATGAGAACCACCTACTGCGGCCTCGTCAGCGAAGCGCTGATGGGCCAGACCGTGACCCTGATGGGCTGGGCCCATCGCCGCCGGGATCACGGCGGCGTCATCTTCATCGACTTGCGTGACCGCGAAGGCCTGGTGCAGGTGGTGTGCGACCCCGACCGGCCCGAGATGTTCAAGGTTGCCGAGGGTGTGCGCAACGAGTTCTGCCTGAAGGTGGTGGGCAAGGTGCGAGCCCGCCCGGCCGGCACCGAAAACGCCAACCTCACCAGCGGCAAGATCGAGGTGCTGTGCCAGGAGCTGGAGGTGCTCAATCCCAGCGTGACGCCGCCCTTCCAGCTCGATGACGAGAACCTGTCCGAGACCACGCGCCTCACGCACCGGGTGCTGGACCTGCGCCGACCCTACATGCAGAAGAACCTCATGCTGCGCTACAAGGTGGCGATGGAGGTGCGCAAGTTCCTGGACGCCAATGGCTTCATCGACGTCGAGACGCCTATGCTCACCAAGAGCACGCCCGAGGGCGCGCGCGACTACCTGGTGCCCAGCCGTGTGCATGACGGCATGTTCTTCGCGCTGCCGCAGTCGCCCCAGCTCTTCAAGCAGCTGTTGATGGTGGCCGGTTTCGACCGCTACTACCAGATCACCAAGTGCTTCCGCGACGAGGACCTGCGCGCCGACCGCCAGCCCGAGTTCACCCAGATCGATATCGAGACCTCCTTCCTCAACGAGGAAGAGATCCGCGGCATGTTCGAAGGCATGATCCGCACGGTCTTCCGCAACGTGATGGGCGTGGAGCTGCCGGTGTACCCGGTGATGAAGTACACCGACGCCATGCACCGCTACGGCTCCGACAAGCCGGACCTGCGCGTCAAGCTGGAGTTCACCGAGCTCACCGAGGTGATGAAGGACGTGGAGTTCAAGGTCTTCTCGGGCCCGGCCAATGCCAAGGGCGGCCGGGTGGTTGCGTTGCGCATTCCCGGTGGCGGCGAGATGAGCCGCAGCGAGATCGATGCCTACACCGAGTACGTGAAGATCTACGGCGCCAAGGGCCTGGCCTGGATCAAGGTCAACGACGCCGGCAAGGGCCGCGACGGCCTGCAGTCGCCCATCGTGAAGAACCTGCACGATGGCGCGATCGGCGAAATCCTGGCCCGCACGGGTGCGCGCAACGGCGACCTGATCTTCTTCGGGGCCGACAAGGCCAAGGTGGTGAACGACGCCATCGGCGCGCTGCGCGTGAAGATCGGGCACAGCGAGTTCGGCAAGGCCAACGGCCTGTTCGAGGACCGCTGGGCGCCGCTGTGGGTGGTGGACTTCCCGATGTTCGAGTTCGACGAGGACGAGCACCGCTGGAACGCCGTGCACCATCCCTTCACGGCGCCGAAGGACGGGCACGAGGACTACATGGACAGCGCCCCCGAGAAGTGCGTGGCCAAGGCCTACGACATGGTGCTCAACGGCTGGGAGCTGGGCGGCGGTTCGGTGCGTATCCACCGCGCCGAGGTGCAGAGCAAGGTCTTCAGTGCCCTGAAGATCGGCCCCGAGGAGGCGCGCCAGAAGTTCGGCTTCCTGCTCGATGCGCTTCAGTACGGCGCGCCCCCCCATGGCGGGCTGGCCTTCGGTCTGGACCGCCTGGTCACGCTCATGACCAAGGCAGAGTCCATCCGTGACGTGATCGCCTTCCCCAAGACCCAGCGCGCGCAGTGCCTGCTCACGGGCGCTCCGTCCAACGTGGACGAGAAACAGCTTCGCGAACTGCACATCCGGCTGCGCAACCCGCAGCCTGCCGCAGGCGCCTGAACTGTTGCGCGCCTGGTGGTATCGAAGGGGTGGCCATGGCCACCCCTTGTTCTTCCTGGGGCGGCCCCGATGCCTCGGGAGGGAGGATGGCCCAAAATCCCGGACAGTGTCAGGAGTTGCCGCCTTGAGTGAACGTCCGCCCAAGATCCCCGAATCCGTGCTCGTGGTCATCCACAGCCCGGCGCTCGAGGTGCTGTTGATCGAGCGGGCCGACCGGCCCGGCTATTGGCAGAGCGTCACCGGATCGAAGGATCGTCTCGACGAACCCCTGGTCGAAACGTGCGTGCGCGAGGTGGCCGAAGAGACCGGCATCGAGGTGGGCGGTGCGGCCGTCCCCTCGGAGAATCTGTGGGACTGGGGGCTGCGCAACGTCTACGAAATCTATCCAGTCTGGCGCCATCGCTATGCGCCGGGCGTCACCCACAACACGGAGCATGTGTTTGGCCTGCGGGTGCCGCGCGACATCCCCGTGCGTCTGGCGCCGCGTGAGCACCTGCAATACGTGTGGTTGCCCTGGCGCGAGGCGGCCGACCGTTGCTTTTCACCCTCGAACGCCGAGGCCGTGCTGATGCTGCCGCGGTTTGCGGGCCAGGGTGACGGGGGGCGGGCATGAACCCGCTGCGGTCCAGTCTGTTGCCGCCGGCCACGGCCTTCGAGGGGCAACGCCTGCGTGTGGCGACCTACAACATCCACAAAGGCGTGCGGGGTGTGGGGCCGCTGCGTCGGCTGGAAATCCACAACCTGGGTCTGGGAGTGGAAGCGCTCGATGCCGACCTCGTCTTTCTGCAGGAGGTGCGCAGCTTCCACCGGCGAGATGCACGTCGCTTCGAGCGCACCTGGTTCGGTTGGCCCGATCAGTCCCAGGCCGACTTCCTCGCGCCCGAGGGCTACGTGGCGGCCTACCGGACCAATGCGGTGACCCGTGACGGCGAGCACGGCAATGCGCTGCTCTCGCGCTGGCCCATCGGCGACATCGGCCACCATGACGTCTCGGACCATCGCTTTGAGCAGCGGGGGCTGTTGCATGTGCCGGTGCAGTGGCAGGGCGACGAATTGCACGCGGTGGTGGCGCACTTCGGACTGATCCATGCCAGCCGGATGCGGCAGGTGGAGCGCCTGGCGGCCTTCATCGAGAGTCACGTCCCGCGAGGGGCACCGCTGATCGTGGCGGGTGATTTCAACGATTGGGGCGAAAAGCTCAATCCGGCCATCTCGGCCCTCGGACTGCAGCGGGCCTCCGACCCGGCCGGCCGCCGACCGCTGACTTTTCCGTCGCGTGTACCGGTGTTTGCGCTGGACCGTATCTACACCCGAGGTCTGCGCTGCGTGTCGACCTTCGTGCCGCGCGGCACGTCGTGGGCCCGCATGTCCGACCACCTGCCCCTGGTGGCCGAGCTGGAGCCGGCCTGAGCCATGGCGGCCCGACCGGATGAAGTGATCGCGGCACCGGCCTCGGACGAGGACGCCCACGCCCTGTCGTGGTACGCCCAGTCGCGGGCGCTGTTCACCGGCGCCAACCAGGTGCGGCTGTTGCGTGGCGGTGACCAGCTCTTTCCGGCCATGCACGAGGCCATCGAGCGCGCCCGGCACCGCGTGTGGCTTGCCACCTACATTTTCCATGACGATATCGCCGGACAGGACATGGTGGCCGTGCTCGCGCGGGCGGCACAACGTGGTGTGCGGGTCAGCGTGGTGGTCGACGGTTTCGGCTCGGGCCCGTCGCTGGCACGGATCAGCCGCAGCCTGCGAGACAGCGGTGTGCGCTTCACGGTGTTCCGTCCGCTCACGGGCTGGCGCAGCTGGCTGCAGCCCGGCCAGCTGCGGCGCCTGCACCAGAAGCTGTGCGTGGTCGATGCCGAGGTGGGGTTCGTGGGCGGCATCAACATCATTGACGATCGCCTCGACATCCACCATGGCTGGAGCGATCTGCCCAGGCTGGACTATGCCGTGGAGGTCCGCGGCCCGGTCGTGGCCCCGATGGAGCAGACGGTGCGGGCGCTGTGGATGCGCTCGCATCTCGGCCGCGATTGGCGTGATGAGCTGGTGGAACTGGCCCGCAGCTCCTACCCGATGGCGCGCGCCCGGCGCCTGTTGCGCCGGCTGCGCACCACCCGCTGGCAGGTGGTGGAACAGGCGCTGAACGACCCGCGTCCCATGCGGGCGGCCTTCGTGGTGCGAGACAACCTCAAGCAGCGGCGCACCATCGAGCGAGCCTACATCGAGGCCATCCGGGGGGCTCGGCAGCGGGTGGACCTGGTCAGCCCCTACTTTTATCCCGGACGGGCCTTCCGCCGCGCACTGCGCCATGCGGCCCAGCGAGGCGTTCAGGTGCGCGTGCTGCTTCAAGGCAAGGTCGACTACCGCATGGCTGCCTTGGCGGCGCAGGCGCTCTACGATGAGATGCTGGCGCACGGCATCCGCATCTTCGAATACACCCCGGCCTTTCTGCATGCCAAGGTGGCGGTCGTGGACGACGACTGGGCCACCGTGGGCAGCTCCAACATCGATCCCCTGTCCTTGCTGGTGAACCTCGAAGGCAATGTCATCGTGCGTGACGCCGGCTTCGTGGCCGGCCTGACTGACGAAATCGATCAGGCGGTTGCGCTGTCCCGGGAGGTGACGCGCGAGAACCTGGGGCTGCCCGCCTGGCGCCGCCTCCTGCGTCGCGGCCTGGTCGCCTGGATGGCGCGGCTCTTCATGCGGGTGGCCGGGGCCACCGGGCGGTACTGAGGCATGGCGGCTCGCGCCGACCTGGTGGTGGCGCGCCCGGAAGGGCTCTACTGCCCCGCGGGCGACTTCCACATCGACCCCTGGCGGCCGGTGGCGCGCGCCGTCATCACTCACGCCCATGCCGACCATGCGCGCAGCGGTCATCAGCACTATCTGGCGGCAGCGCCGGGTGCGGGCGTGCTGCGCGAGCGTCTGGGCGAGATCTCGCTGCTGGCCCTGGCCTATGGTGAGGCGGTGTCGATCGGCGGCGTCAAGGTGTCGCTGCACCCGGCCGGGCATGTGCTGGGCTCGGCCCAGGTGAGGCTCGAGCACCGCGGCGAGGTCTGGGTGGTGTCGGGTGACTACAAGCTCGAAGCGGACGGCACCTGCGCGCCCTTCGAGCCGGTGCGCTGCGACTGCTTCATCACCGAATCGACCTTCGGCCTGCCGATCTATCGCTGGACACACCAGGCCCAGGTGCTGGACGAGATCCGACACTGGTGGGCGGCGAACGCTGCCGACGGGCGGCCCAGCCTGCTCTACGCCTACAGCTTCGGCAAGGCGCAGCGCCTGCTGCACGGGCTGGGCGAGGGGCCCGGGCCGCTGGTGGTGCACCCGGCGGTGATGGCTGTGAACCGGGCCTACGTGGCGGCGGGCGTGTCGCTGCCCGAGGCCCTGGAGTTGGGGCCGGGCGTCACGCCAGACACGCTGGCCCGTGCCCTGGTCATTGCACCTCCTGCGGCCTCGCGCAGCACCTGGGAACGTCGCCTGGGCGAGGCGCGCGACGGGTATGTGAGCGGCTGGATGCGGCTGCGCGGCACGCGGCGCCGTCAGGGCGTGGACCGGGGCTTCGTGCTGAGCGACCATGCCGACTGGCCGGCACTGCAGCGGGCCATCGGCGCGAGCGGCGCGTCCCGTGTCATCGTCACCCACGGCTACGAGGCGGTGATGGTGCGCTGGTTGCAGGAGCAGGGCCTGGAGGCGGGCTCGTTCCGCACCGAATACGGCGACGAGAACTGACCCCCGCGATGCGTGACTTCGCCGACCTCTACGCCGAGCTGGACGCGACCACCTCCACCCGCGACAAGGTGGCGGCACTGCGACGCTACTTTGCGCGTGCCACGGCGGCCGATGCGGCCTGGGCGGTGTACTTCCTCAGTGGCGGCCGGCCCCGGCGGGTGGTGGGCACGGCGCAGCTCAAGGCCTGGGCCTGCGAGGCGGCCGGCATCGACGACTGGCTCTTCGAGGAGTGCTACCAGAGCGTGGGCGACCTGGCCGAAACCATCGCGCTGATCCTGCCGCCCCCGGCGGCGACTGTGGACCTGGGCCTGGCGCAGTGGGTGGAGCAGCGCCTGCTGCCGTTGCGCGAGACCCCGCCCGAGGTGCAGCGCGAGCGCCTGCGCCAGTGGTGGAACGAACTCGACACGCCCGGCCGTTTCCTGCTGGGCAAGCTGATCGGCGGCGGCTTCCGGGTGGGGGTGTCGCGCTTGCTCGTGACGCGTGCCCTGGCCGAGCAGGCCGGTCTGCCGCCCGAGATCATCGCCCAGCGGCTGATGGGCTTCGCCACCACCGGCCGTGCCGCCAGCGCACCGCCCGACGCGGCGCGATTCGAGGCCCTGGTGTCGCCGTCGATCGATGCACGCCTGGACGCCGGCCAGCCCTATCCCTTTTTCCTGGCCCACCCGCTGGAGACACCGGTCGAGGCGATGGGTGAGGTGTTGGGGCCGGTGACCGACTGGCAGGCCGAGTGGAAATACGACGGCATCCGTGTGCAGGTCGTGCGACGTGCCGGCGACGTGTGGATCTGGTCGCGCGGCGAGGAACTCGTGACCGACGGCTTTCCCGAGGTGGTGGAGGCCGCGCGTGCCTGGCCCGAAGGCACGGTGATCGACGGGGAGCTGGTGGTATGGAAGGACGGGCGCCCGGCTGCCTTTGCCTTGCTGCAGCAGCGCATTGGGCGCAAGACGCTCGGCCGGCGTGTGCTGGCCGAGGTGCCGGTGGCGCTGATCGCCTACGACCTGCTGGAATGGGAGGGCAGGGATCTGCGGATGACCTCCCAGGCCATGCGCCGCCTGCAGCTTGAAGCACTGGCGGCAGGGCTGGGCCCGCGCTCGGACGGCGCTGCGATGCTCAACCTGTCGCCGCTGGTGGAGGCGGCGGACTGGGCGGGGCTCGCCCGGCTGCGCGAGGGTTCGCGCGAGCGGGGGGTGGAGGGCCTGATGCTCAAGCAACGCGAGGCCCGCTATGGCACCGGGCGCACGAAATCCGAAGGCGTGTGGTGGAAGTGGAAGATCGACCCCTTGAGCGTGGACGCCGTGCTGATCTATGCCCAGCGTGGCCACGGGCGCCGCGCCAGCATCTACACCGACTACACCTTTGCCGTGTGGAACCGCCCCCCGCGCGATGCCGACGAGGCGCAGGCCGTGGTGGAGGCGATCGCCCGCCGCGAGCCGGCCCAACCCGGGGCCTTGCAGCTCGTGGCGTTCGCCAAGGCGTACTCGGGGCTGAGCGACGAGGAGTTCCGGCGCATCGATGCCGTCATCCGCCGCACCACGCTCGAGCGTTTCGGACCGGTGCACAGCGTGCGGCCCAGCCTGGTCTTCGAGCTCGGCTTCGAAGGATTGAACCGAAGCAACCGCCACAAGAGCGGCATCGCCGTGCGATTTCCCCGCATGCTGCGCATCCGCGACGACAAACCCCTTCACGAGGCCGACTCCCTGGCCTCGCTGGAGGATCTGCTGCCATAGGCCTGGACACCCGGGGGCCATTGAGCGACGATGCATGGTGGGCCTCGGCCTCGCTGCTAGGATGGCTCCTTGACCCTGGAAGGCCCAGCCCATGACCGCCCTGAGTTCCGTTCCCCTGAATCGCGATGACGAGGAAGGCGTGCCGGTGTCGGTGCGCATCCGCGAGCGCATCAAGGCCGCGCAGCGGCGCTTTCACGCCAATGACAACATCTCGGATTTCATCGAACCCGGCGAACTGGAGGCCCTGCTCGACGAGGTCCAGGCCAAGATGGCCGGCGTGCTGGAAAGCCTGGTGATCGACACCGAGAGCGACCACAACACCCAGGACACCGCGCGCCGCGTGGCCAAGATGTACCTGCGAGAGGTCTTCAAGGGCCGCTACGTGGCCGAGCCCGACGTGACCGAGTTCCCGAACGTGGAGCGACTCAACGAGCTGATGATCGTCGGGCCGATCACGGTGCGCAGTGCCTGCTCCCACCACTTCTGCCCCATCATCGGCCGGCTGTGGGTGGGTGTGATGCCCAACGAGCATTCCAACCTCATCGGCCTGTCGAAGTATGCGCGCCTGGCCGAGTGGGTCATGAGCCGGCCGCAGATCCAGGAGGAGGCGGTCACCCAGGTGGCCGACCTGCTGCAGGACAAGATGCAGCCCGACGGCCTGGCCATCGTGATGGAGGCCGACCACTTCTGCATGCAGTGGCGCGGCGTCAAGGACATGGATTCCAAGATGATCAACAGTGTGATGCGCGGCAGCTTCCTGAAGGACGCCAACCTGCGCCGCGAATTCCTGGCCCTGCTCAACAGCAAGAAGACCTGAGGTCCCCTCCATGCTCGTCCGTCTGCTCTACGCCAGCCGCGCGGCCCAGCCGCTCACGTACGAGGCCATCGACTCCATCCTGGCACAGTCGCGCTCGCACAACCCGCCCTTGGGCATCACCGGCATCCTGTGCTACGGGGGCAACCTCTTCATGCAGGTGCTCGAAGGCGGACGCGAGGCGGTCAACAAGCTTTACAGCGACATCGTGCGCGACGACCGGCACAAGGATGTCGTGCTGCTGCACTATGAGGAAATCAGCGAGCGCCGCTTCGCCGGCTGGACGATGGGCCAGGTCAACCTCGGCAAGATCAACCCGTCCATCGTGCTGAAGTACTCCGAGAAGCCCACCCTCGACCCCTATGCGGTGCCGGGGCGGGTGTCGATGGCGCTTCTGGAGGAGCTGATCGCCACCGCCTCGATCATCGGCCGAACAGGCCCTTGATCACGTTGCCGACGCCCTCCACGACGCCGCCCAGGCTCACACCCAGGGCAGAGGCCAGCCCGCCGGCCACCTTCAGGGCGAAGTTCTCGTTGAGCGAGAAGTTCGGGTCGTCCAGACGGCCTTCGAGCGTGAAGGCCACGTCCAGCTTGCCGTCCCGGCTCATCGCGGCGAGCACCGCCTGACGCGGCACCCCCGCGAAGGTGCCCAGCATGCCGCCGCTGCTGTTCAGTTCCAGCCCGACCAGCGTGAGGCGGCCCGGGGCGTGCAGTTGCTGGTTGCGCACCCGGGCGTCGATGCTGAGGTCCATGGCACCGCGTCGCACGCCCGCCTCGGACACCTTGATCAGATAGGGCTGCAGCGCCACCAGGTCCACGCCGCGCAGGTCCGCCTTCACGCGCGCGTCAGTGGTGGCCAGCGTCACCTCGCCGGCGAGCTTCACCCGGCCGTCACGCTGCACCCCCTTGAGCGTCCCATCGAGCTCGAAGGCGGTGGGCGTGGCCAGGCCCGGCAGGTCCAGCGGCCCCACACGCGCCTGCAGGCCCTCCAGGCGCAGCTTCAAGGCCGGCTGGCGCACCGAGGCGTCGAAAAAGTCCAGTGCGGTGTCGTGCAGGGCGACCTGTGCGATGTGCAGCGGCAGCCCGGCGCCACTCTGGCCCGAGGCCTTGGGGTCTCGCGGCCGGTCGAAAAGGGCCGGCAGCACGCGCAGGCGACCCTCGCGGGTGCGCCACATGGACAGGTAGCCGCCTTCGATCAGCACCCGGCGAATGCGCAGGTCCGCGGTGAGCAGGCCCCACAGGTCGGGCGTGAGCACGATGCGCTGGGCACGCAGTTCGTCGTCGGCCGGCCAGCTGCCAGCGCGTTCGCTGCGCGCGGAACGCACACGCACCTCGGTGGCTTCCACGCCGGCCCAGGTCACGCGCAGGCTGCCCACGGAGGCGCGCGGTCCCAGGGTCTGCTCGACCTGGGCCTTGAGCTGCCAGGCCGCGAGTTGCAGGCCGCCGAAACCCAGCAACAGCAGGGCGGCCAGCGTCCAGGCGATGCGCCGTGCCAGTCGGCGCGGTGAAGCGGGCGGGAGGGGCTGATCCATGGTGTTGGGGGTGAAGCCCTCCATTGTGGAGGAGGTCGGCGGGGCTTTGTCGACTCCAGGACAATGCACCTGTGCAAGACTTGTTGCTGAATCCTCATGCCGCAGGCCCCTGGCCCGAGGGGCTGCGCGTGGTGGGCGTCGACTTCACCAGCCGGCCCACCCGCCGCAAGCCCATCACCGCCGCGGTGGGCGAGCGCCAGGGTGCGCGGGTGCGACTGCTGCACATGCAGTCGCTGACCGATGAAGCCGGCTTCGATGCCTGGCTCGCGCAGCCGGGTCCCTGGGTGGGCGCCTTTGATTTTCCCTTCGGGCTGCCCCGCGAGCTGGTGGAGCATCTGGGCTGGCCCACCGACTGGCCGGCGCTGATGGAGCACTATGCCGCCCTGGAGCGAGCCGAGATCCGGGCGACCTTTGCGGCCTTCTGCCAGTCCCGACCCGTGGGGGCCAAGTTCGCCCACCGGGCGGCGGACCGGCCGGCAGGCTCATCGCCGTCGATGAAATGGGTCAACCCTCCGGTGGCCTACATGCTGCACGCCGGGGTGCCGGCGCTGCGCCGCGCCGGCGTGCATCTGCCAGGCCTGCAGGCGGGCGATGCCTCACGCGTGGCGCTGGAGGGCTATCCCGGCATGCTGGCGCGCGAACTGATCGGCGCGCGCAGCTACAAGAGCGATGAGGCCGCCCGCCAGACGCCCGAACGCCTGATCGCCCGCAAGGACCTGATCGAGGCACTGGTGCAGGGCCGCAGCCGCCTCGGCCTGCGCCTGCACCTGAGTTCGGCGCAGCGAGACGAGCTGGCGGCCGATGCCTCGGGCGACCGGCTGGATGCCGTGCTGTGCCTCATGCAGGCCGCCTGGGCGCTGGACCAGCCGCGCTGGGGCTGGCCTGCGGCCGTGGACCCGCTCGAAGGCTGGATCCTCACGGCCTGAGCGCTGTCAGGGGTGGCGAGCCTGGACGCGCACGCCGTCCTTCACGGCAGCGGGCGGGTAGACGATCACCGTGGCACCCTCATCCAGACCCTCGCGGATCCAGGCTTCCACACCGTTGCGCTCGCCCACCGCCACAGGCTGGACCCTGGCCCGCCCTTCGCGCACGAGGAAGACCGCCATGCCGCCCCGCCCGCCATCGTCCCAGGGGAAGACCGCGCTGACCGGCACGCGCAAGGCGTCCGGCTCGCGGCGCACGATGAGCTGCACGCCCACGCGGTAGCCATCACCCAGCGCCGACCATTGGGCATGGGGGGTGTCGATGTCGATGATCACCCGCACGCGCTGCTCTTCCACGCCCAGGGCCGAAACCTTGGTGAAGGCGGCCGGCTCCACCCGGCGCACCCGGCCGTCCAGCGACACCGGGCCGCCCCAGCGGTCGATGCGCACCGGCGTGCCGGGCGGGGTCTGCAAGGCCTCGTGCGTGAGCAGCTCGGCCACCACCTCGAGCTGGCGCGTGTCGCCCAGCTCCATCAGCGCGCTGCCCAGGGCCACCACGCCCTCGCTGGTCTGCGAAAGCTTGAGCACCTGCGCATCCACCGGGGCTCGCACCTGGAAGGCGCGCGCTGCACCGGTGCCGGGGGCACGCACGGCCGACAGTGCGGCGCGGGCCTGCGTCAGTTCGTGGCGGGCCACGCGCTGGTCGAGCACGGCGGTGTCGTATTCCTTGCGGGCAGCGTCCAGGGCCAGGCGGTCGGTGTCGCGCTTGGTGGCGGCGATGAAGCCTTGCTGGGCCAGCTGCTCGCTGCGGGCGAGTTCCTGTCGGGCCAGTTCCACCGCCACCTGGGCGCGTTCGACACGGGCGCCGGCGCGCTGCACCATGGCCTGGATCGTGTCGATCCGGGCGTTGAGCTCGCTCACGGTACGCTCGTCGAGCATGGGGGAGTAGACCGGCGTGAGCGTGGCCAGCACATCGCCGGCGCGCACGGCATCCCCTTCCCGCAGGGGGATGCGCGCGAGCTGGCCGGCCAGCGGGGCCGAGACGACGTAGCGGTCGCGCAGCCGGGTGCGCGCGTCCTCCTCGATGCTGCGCTCGAAGAGGCCGCGGCGGGCTTCGGCCACTTCGACCTGGACGGGGCGCGGCGCAAACGCCCAGGCCAGCAGCAGGCCCACGGCCACGATGGCCAGGGCAGTGATCACCAAGGTTCTCTTCTTCATCATGTCATTCCCGGGTCTTCAAGGCGGCCACCATGTCCAGGTGGTCGATGTGGCGGCGCACGACGAGGGCACTGGCCACGCCCGCAGCCACCACGCACAGGCCGGCCCAGGCATAGGTGCGGGCCTGGATCACCACCGGAAAGTGGAACTGGTCGGACTGGAGCAGCTCGGCGATGAGGTGCACCAGGCCCCAGCCCATCACCATGCCGATGGGCAGGGCGATGGCGATGCTCAGGGCCATCTCGCCCAGCAGGAGCCCCGACACCTCGGCCCGGCTCAAGCCCAGCACGCGCAGGCTGGCCAGCTCCCACACCCGTTCGGACAATGCGATGCGCGCGTTGTTGTAGACGACGCCGATCGCGATCACGCTGGCGAACAGGGTCAGCACCGTGCTCATGAGGCGGATGTTGCGTGCACTGATTTCCTGCATGTTGCGCAACAGGGTGTGCTTGCTGAAGGTGCCCACCACGCGGGGCAGCCCCTGGGAGGCGTCCAGGAAGGCCGCTTCGCTACCGCGCTCCAGGGCCACGGCGAACTGCGACGACACATCCCCTTCCTGGAGGAGCCTGTTCAGGGCCTGGCGTTCCATGTAGGCGTTCAGCCCCATCATCTCCTGCACCGTGGCAGCCAGCGTGAGTGTCAGCGTCTGGCGGCGACCCTCCAGCACCTGCACCTGCACTGCGTCGCCGATGCGCAGGCCCAGCTTGCGGGCAAGCCGGTCGGTCATCACCAGGCCGTCGTCGGGCAGCGGGGTCTGGCGGCCGCGGATGTCGATGATGCGGCGCAACTCGGGCGTGGCGGCAAAGCCCTGGATGGCGCCGCGCTCGCTCACCGCGCCATGTGTGAAGCGCACCGGGACGTCGCGGCCCGATTCCACGGCGGCCACGCCGGGCAGTCGGGCCACCTCCAGCCGCGCCGTGTCGTTTGCCGCGTCCACCATCCACAGGATCACATCGCTGCGCATGGCGAGGTTGAACTGGGTGTCCACGATGTGGTCCATCGCATCGCGGATGAAGTTGCCCATCACCACGATCGCCACCGACGCGGCCACCCCGCCGATCGACAGGGCCGTGCGCAGCGGGCGGCGCTCCATGTTGCGCAGGATCATCTGCCAGGCTGGCGCCACGCCACGGATGCCCAGACGCTCGAGGAGCGTGCGGCGGAATCGCCCCGGTGCCGGCGGGCGCATCGCCTCGGCCGGCGCGAGCCGCACCGTGGCGCCGATCGCGCTGAGGGTGCCAGCCACCGCGGTGACCACCGTGATACCCAGGCTGAGCATGAGCAGCTCGGGCGCGAGGCGATGCTCGAAGACCGGGAAGTAGAAGAATTCGGCGTACAGCCTCGTGAAGGCGGAGCCGAGCCATTGGCCGAGCCACACGCCCAGGGCAAGGCCGACGACCACGATCACCATCACCAGCTTCAGGTAGTGCGCGGCGATCCGGCGGTTCGGATAGCCCAGCGCCTTGAGCGCAGCGATCTGCTCGCGCTGGGTGGACACCAGGCGCGACACCACCACGTGCAACAGAAAGGCGGCCACGCCCAGGAAGATCGAGGGCAGCACGGTGCCCAGCACCTGCTGCTCCTTGATCTCGGCATCCAGCATGGCGTGCGAGGACTGATCCTCGCGCCCCATGGCCTCGCCCGCGCCATAGGGGGCGAGCAGTCGGGACAGGCGCGCACGCACGTCCTGCTCGGCCGCGCCCGGCGCGAGCTTCACGGCGAGCTGGTTGAAGGCGCCCTGCATGTCGTAGGCGGCAGCCAGGGCGTCGTGGTCCACCCAGAAGACACCGAAGCCGCGCAGGTCGGGCATGCCACTCAGGCCGGCGAAGATGTATTCCGGCGACAGCGCGGTGCCGGTGATGCGCAGCGTGCGCTGCCGTCCGTCGACGAGGGCGGTGACGGTGTCGCCGGGCTTCAGGCCCCGAGCATCCGCGAAACCGGCGGATACCAGTGCCTCCAGATGGCCGTCGCTGCGGGCAGGGCCCTGCGAGGAGGGCGCCTGACCGCTGCGCACCACGACCCGGTTCATGCGATGCGGCTCGCGGGCATCGAGCCCGATGAGCCGGCCCAGGATGGGGTCGTGGATGCCGTCGATGCGCACACGCACCAATTGCTCGACCGTGGTCTGCACATCGGCCACGCCCGGCACCTCGCGCAGCCGGTCGGCCAGCGCGGCCGGAGCGCGCTTGACGGTGGCGAACACGTCGGCGAATCGACCCTGGGCATAGAAGCGTTCCCGCGCGAGCGCGAGCGAATCGACGGCGCTCAGGCTGGTGAGGAAGCCCCCGACACCGCTGGCCACCACCAGGGCGATCGTGAGGGCCTGGCTCCACAGGCGCACGAGGTCGCGCACCAGCTTGCGGTCCAGTGCCGTGGGCACCCAGGCCAGCGAGAGCAAGGCTTTCACCACGCCCGTCACCATGCCAGTTCCGCCGGCGTGAGCTTGCGCTCGTTGCGTTCGACACTGAGGATGCGCCCATCGCCCAGACGGATCACGCGGTCGGCCATGCCGGCAATGGCGGCGTTGTGAGTGATCACGATGGCGGTGGTGCCCAGCTCCCTGTTGATGCGCGCGATCACGTCCAGGACCAGCTTGCCGGTCTGGTAGTCGAGCGCGCCGGTGGGTTCGTCGCACAGGAGCACCTCGGGGCGCTTGACGATCGCGCGCGCGATGGCCACGCGCTGCTGCTCGCCGCCTGAGAGCTGCGACGGGAAGTGGTCGCGCCGCGGCGTCAGTGCCACCAGCGCCAGGGCCTCGTCGATGGGCATGGGGTCGGGCACGATGTCGGTGACCAGTGCAATGTTCTCGCGCACCGTCAGGCTGGGGATCAGGTTGTAGAACTGGAACACGAAGCCCACGTGCTCACGCCGGTAGCGGGTCAGTTCGGCCTCGGAGGCGGCACTCAGGTCATGGTCGGCGAAGCGCACCTGACCGGTGGTGGGCACATCCAGCCCGCCCAGGATGTTGAGCAGGGTGGACTTGCCGCTGCCAGAGGCCCCCAGCAGCACGATGAACTCGCCCCGGTACACGTCCAGGTCCACGCCGCGCAGGGCATGCACCTCGACCTCGCCGGTGCGGTAGACCTTGCTCAGGCCGCGGGCGCAGAAGACCGGCTCGGAAGGAGGGAGCGTGGCGTTGACGGGCATGGGGGCATCGTGCCCGCCACCGCACCCGAACAGGTTGATGCATGTCAAGCCAGCGGCCGGCGCGCGCGCCCGGAATAATCGCGGCCATGCGCCGCCGTGCCGAGGACCCTCCGCTCACAACACCGGCCGATGCCTGGCTGGCCGGGCGCGGCTGGTCGGCCTTCCCATTTCAACGCGAGGTCTGGCAGGCGATGACGGCAGGGCGCAGCGGCCTGCTGCACGCCACCACGGGCTCGGGCAAGACCTATGCGGTGTGGCTGGGGGCCTTGATGCGTGCCCAGGCCCTGGCTCGCGCGCCGGCGGGCGCCCAGGTGCTGTGGATCACACCCATGCGCGCGCTGGCAGCCGACTCGGCGCGTGCCCTGGCCTTGCCGCTGCCCGAGCTGGCGCCGCGCTGGCGCGTTGGACTGCGCACCGGCGACACCCCCAGTGCCGAGCGTGCCCGGCAGGATCGCCGCCTGCCCGAGGCGCTGGTCACCACGCCCGAGTCGCTGAGCCTGCTGCTGACGCGGGCCGACGCGCGCGAGCGGCTGTCGGACGTGCACACGGTGATTGTTGACGAGTGGCACGAACTGATGGGCAACAAGCGTGGCGTGCAGGTGCAGCTGGCGTTGGCCCGGCTGAGGGGCTGGAATCCGTCGCTTGTCACCTGGGGGCTGAGCGCTACCCTGGGCAACCTGGAGGAGGCCATGGCGGTGCTGCTGGGGCCTCGGGGGGGCGATCTGGTGCAGGGCCGGGTGGACAAGGCGCTCGTGATCGACACCCTGCGGCCACACGAGCCCGGGCGATTTTCGTGGGCAGGTCACCTGGGCGGCCAGATGCTGGCGCCGGTGGTGGCAGAGATCGAGCGGTCGGGCACGAGCCTGATCTTCACCAATACGCGATCGCAAGCCGAGATCTGGTACCAGATGCTGCTCGAGGCGAGGCCCGAGTGGGCCGGCATCGTGGCCCTGCACCACGGCTCGCTCGACAAGGCCGTGCGCGAGTGGGTGGAACTGGGCCTCAAGGAGGGGCGGCTGAAGGCCGTGGTCGCCACCTCCTCGCTGGACCTGGGCGTGGACTTCCTGCCGGTGGAGCGGGTGCTGCAGATCGGATCCGCCAAAGGCGTGGCGCGGCTGCTGCAGCGTGCGGGCCGCAGTGGTCACGCGCCAGGCCGGCCGAGCCGTGTGACGCTGGTGCCCACCCACACGCTGGAACTGGTGGAGGCTGCGGCGGCTCGTCGCGCGGCGCAGGCCGGGCGCATCGAGAAGCGCGAGTCGCCCGACAAGCCGCTGGACGTGCTGGTACAGCACCTCGTCACCGTGGCGCTGGGCGGCGGCTTCAGGGCCCCCGAACTGCTGGCCGAGGTGCGCAGCACCTGGGCCTACCGGGAGCTCACCGATGCCGAATGGCGTTGGGCTCTGGCCTTCGTCGAACGTGGGGGGGAAAGCCTTCACGCCTATCCCGAATACCACCGGGTTCAGAGCGTCGAGGGCGTGTATCGCGTGCCTGACGAGGGCATCGCGCGCCGTCACCGGCTCCAGGTGGGCACCATCGTGAGCGATGCCTCGATGCAGGTGAAGTTCCAGGGCGGACAAAGCCTGGGTACGGTGGAGGAGAGCTTCATCGCCCGCCTCAAGAAGGGCGACTGCTTCCTCTTCGGCGGGAGATTGCTCGAATTCATCCGTGTGCAGGACATGACGGCCTACGTGCGCCGCGCCGAAAAGAACCGCGGGGCCGTGCCGCGCTGGGGCGGCGGCAAGATGCCTCTGTCCACCGAGATGGCCGATGCCGTGCTCGAACTGCTGGCTGGCGCCGACCAGGGCGACTTCTTCGAGCCCGAGCTGGAAACGGCACGACCCATGCTGGAGATGCAGCGCCGTGTCTCTCGCCTGCCCCGGCCCGACACCCTGGTGATCGAGCGCTACCGCTCCCGCGAAGGGCAGCATCTCTACCTCTATCCCTTTGCGGGCCGTTTCGTGAACCTGGGGCTCGCGAGCCTGCTGGCCTGGCGGCTGGCGCGTGATCGGCCCAACACCTTCAGCATCGCGATGAACGACTACGGCTTCGAGCTGCTCAGTGCCGAACCGGTGGACCTCTCGCCCGTGCTGGAGGGCTCGGTCTTCACCACCGATGACCTGCTGAACGACGTGCTGGCCAGCCTCAATGCCACCGAGCTGTCACAGCGGCGCTTTCGCGAGATCGCCCGCGTTGCCGGGTTGGTGTTCAGCGGCTACCCCGGTGCGCCCAAGAGCATGAAGCAGCTCCAGGCGTCCAGCAGCCTCTTCTTCGAGGTCTTCCGCAAGTACGATGCCGGCAACCTGCTGCTGGGCCAGGCCGAGCGTGAGGTGCTGAGCCAGGAACTCGACCTGCGCCGCCTCACCATCACACTGCAGCGGCTGCAGGCCCGGCGACGCGAGGTGGTGGAACTTCGCCACCCCAGCCCCATGAGCCTGCCGCTCATGGTGGAGCGCTTCCGGGAGAAACTCAGCAACGAAAAGCTGGCCGACCGGCTGGCCCGCATCCTGAAGGACGCCCAGAAGGGGCTCGATTCGTGAAGCCACACATCGGTTTTTTCCAGACCGCTCGCGCGGCCTTGCTGTCTCTCACGGTGGCCCTCGGGGGGCTCGGACCGGCAGCGGCCGACGATGCGGACTGGGCGCTCGCCATCGTCACGCATGTGACGGATGGGGACACCGTCTGGATCGAACTCGGTGCCGCCGCGCCGGAGCGACCCACCGGGCGCATCAAGGTGCGCATCGAGGGCATCGACGCACCGGAGTCGTGCCAGGCCTGGGGACCGCAGGCCCGCGAGGCCTTGCGCGAGCGGCTGCTGGGTCGCGCGGTGCAAGTGCATCTGCACCGCCAGGACGTCTATGCGCGCTGGCTGGGCCAGCTGCGCCACGGGGGCGAGGACATCGGCGCCTGGATGGTGGCGCAAGGCCATGCCTGGAGCTACCGATACCGGCGAGCGGGGGGGCGCTACGAGCCCGAGGAGGCGCTGGCGCGCATGGAAGGTCGTGGGCTTTTCTCCCAGCCAGCGCCGATGCCACCGGCTGCTTTCCGTCAGTCTCATGGGCCTTGTCGCTGAAAAGGCCGCAGGGCCTGCCGAAGTCGTGAGATAGTCCACAGTTGTCGTGACCTCTCCAGCGGCTGGGTGGAGGTTCCCCCGACAGAGGGGCATGGGGTTTGCTCATGCCGCGGCACAATGTTCCTTCCGTGCTGCTTGAACGCATTCACCCCACCGAGCCTGCCCGCATGAACTGGGGGTCGTCCCTGACACGCCTGATGACGTCCCACCTGGGCGTGAGCCAGCCCCAGGAGCTGGCAGCGTGGCTGCGGGCGCTCGTGCTGGCCGAGCCGGCCGGACGGGCGCAGGCGGTGGTGAAGCTCCAGCACTGGATCGAGGCCGTGGCGGGCGCACAGGCCGAACTCGAGACGACCCTGGCCGAGGCACGCGCCGATCAGCGCGACGCCGAACGCATGCGTCTGGCCATGGACAGCGTTCATGATGCGTTCTGGGACTGGAACCTCGCCAGTGGCGAGGCCTACTTCAGCCCAAGGCTGCTCGAGATCCTGGGCTATGCCGACGGCGACATCGACATGACGCTGGAGCGCTGGCGCGAGCACATGCACCCGGACGACCGGGCGGAAACCCGTCTCCAGCTCCAGGCTCATCTCCAGGGCGAAACCGCACGCTATCAGGGCGAGTTCCGGGTGCGTTCCCGCGATGGCCAGTGGCGCTGGATCCGGTCACGCGGCAAGGTTGTCGAACGAGACGCACAGGGCCAGCCGCGTCGCATGGTGGGCACGCACACCGATGTGACCCAGCAGCGCCAGGCCGAGGAAGAGGTGCTCCACCAGCTGCGCTTCATCGAGGAGCTGGTCGAGATCATTCCCAACCCGATCTATTTCAAGGATGCACTGGGCCGCTACATCGGCTGCAACCGGGCCTGCGAGAACCTTTTCGGGCTGCGCCGCGAGGATTTCCTGGGCCGCACGGCCCGTGAGGTTCTCGGGCCAGAGGGTGCCGAGGAGGAAGGCCAGGACCAGCTCCTGCTGGCGACCGGCGGCGTCCAGACCTTCGAGACGCAGATGAGGGCATCGTCGGGCGACTCGCGCGAGCTTATCCACAGTCGGACACTGTTCACCGGTGCCCAGGGCCATGTGGGCGGCATCCTGGGCGTGGTCACCGACATCACCCAGCACAAGCAGGTCGAGGTGGCCTTGCGCGAGGCCACGACCGCAGCCGAGGCCGCGAGCCGGGCGAAGAGCGAGTTCCTGGCGAACATGAGCCATGAAATCCGCACGCCCTTGAACGGGATCATGGGGCTGGTCGATCTCACGCTGGACTCTTCGCTGGACGAGACTCAGCGACGTTACCTCACCCTGGTGAAGTCTTCATCGACGTCGCTGCTGAACATCCTCAACGACATCCTGGACCTCTCGCGCATCGAGGCTGGGAGGCTGAGCGTGGAACAGCTCGGCTTCGATCTGCGGTCCCTGCTGCACGAGGCGCTCGCTCCGCTCGAGCCGCGTGCGCGAGAGAAGGGTCTGACCCTGCAGTGCACGGTGGCGCCCGACGTGCCAGCCCAGCTGGTCAGCGACCCCTTGCGGTTGCGGCAGATCGTGGTGAACCTCGTGGGCAATGCCATCAAGTTCACCCGCCAAGGCCGCGTGGACTTGAGTGCGTGGCCAGAAGGGCGGGGCAGTGCAGCGGTGTTGCATTTGTGCGTGGCCGACACCGGTGTGGGCATTGCGCCGGACAAGCTCGACCGCATCTTCGAGTCCTTCACCCAGGCCGACAACTCCACCACGCGCGAGTACGGCGGCACGGGTCTGGGCCTGACGATTTCGCGCCGGCTGGCGCAGGCTTTGGGCGGCCAGCTGTGGGCGCAGAGCCAGGTCGGCATCGGCAGCCGCTTCCACCTCACCCTGCCCTTGTTGCCGCTGGGGGGCGCACCCGATACCAGTGGCGGCGTGGCCAGCTTCACCGAGGCGGCTGCGGGCACGACGAATGTCTCGCGGGACAAGGCGCGCTCGCGTTTCGAGTCGACGGCCTATCTGGGGCTGGCAGGCCTGGAGCCCGAGTCGGAGTCCGAGGAGGGCGACGACCCAGAGGAAGGAGCCGGCCTGCATGTGCTGCTGGTGGACGACCACGCGGTCAATCGCTTCATCGCCAGCCGCATGATCCGGCGCGCCGGCCATCGCGTGAGCGGGGCGGTCACCGCCGAGGAGGCCTTGCAGCAGTGCGAGTCGTCTGAGTTCGACCTCATCTTCCTCGATCTGCAGATTCCAGGCATGAGCGGGATCGAGCTCACCCACCGCATCCGGGCGCTGCAGGCCCAGTATGGCTGGCGTTGCCCCGTCGTGGCCCTCACGGCGCACGCCATGCCGATGGACCGGGTGCGGTGCATGGATGCCGGCATGGATGACTACCTGACCAAGCCGGTGGACCCGGAGCGGCTGCAGAGCGTGCTGCGCCTGGTGGCCAGCGCGCGGCCGCAGGCGGGGTTCAGTATCTCGCGCCGCTAGGCTCCAAGGGGCGTGCGGCGGCGTCCTGCCATTTCCCCGCCCATGGCTGCGAGGCCCGCTGGGTCCATCAGAGCCTTGGCCGCCGGGTAGATCACCGCCTCCTCCAGCGCAATGTGGCTGCCGTAGAGTCCGGTAAAACGATGCAGCACGTTCAGGTCGCGGTGGGAGAAGTCAGCCTCCTGACCGTTGGCAATGCGCTCCAGCGCGCCGCGCAAGCTCTGCCACAGGTGGTGCATCAGCGCATGGTCTTGCTGGAGCTGTCGAACCGCGGCATGCACGGCCGCGTGGGCCGTATCGGCCGGCAGGGCCAGCAGAGGCGGAAAGACATGCCGCTCCTCGTCCTCATGATGGTGAGGTGCGGCCACGTCGAAGTAGCGCAGCACATCGGCGGCGGCCTGCCGTGCGTGGGCGTCGTTGCCCACGGTGTGAAGATGCTCGGCCAGACGCGTCAGTAGATCGACGCTGCGCTGGACGCGCTCGTGGCAGGCTTCCAGCATCTCGAAAGGCTGGTCGAAACCCACGGCGGGGGAGGTGAAACCGGGCAGCATCGCAGCACATTGTGCGCGATGGGCGAGCTGGAGTCTTGCGTTGCGTCAACTCTGCGGACGGGGTTTCTGCCGAGGCCGCGGGAGTTGGCCGATTCGACGGCTGTGCTTTCTTGAGCCAGCGCAATACCCCGATGGGAGCAAGCTGAGAGAGTCTGGGCTCACGATCTCCCAATGGGTGGAGCAGACGATGAACAGGCTCATGGACAGATACCGAGGACATCCCACCGGTGCCGCGCTGAACGGAAGGGGCATCCCGCTGGACGCCCGTGCGGCCCTCTTGCAGGCCTCCGTGGCTCCGGCCCGGGTCACACGGGAGGCTGCGCAGGCTCTGGCGCAACAGGCGCGTGAGCAGGCGCTGGACGGCGGCCGGGTGGTCTTCCGAAGGGAGGAGCCTGCGCGGGCCTTGTGGCTGGTGGTGTCCGGGCAGGTGGCCTTGGGCACCTTGCGCGAGGGGCGGCTGGCTCAGCAGACGCGTCTGGTCGAACCCGGCCAGTGGCTGGATGCGGCCAGCGCCTGGCTGGACGGCCAACCCCTCGAAGACGCTGTCACACAGGGGCCTGCGCTCCTGTGGTCCTTCGATGTCGAGGCCGTGCGGGAGTGCTGCATTGACCATCCCTGCCTGGCCGAGGCGCTGATCCGGCTGCTGGCCGCCCGGGTGCGCAGTCTCACCGAGGGCACCCTGGGCTTGATGCTCAAGGATGCCGAGGCGCGATGTGCCACCTGGCTGCTCGAGCATGCCGAGGTCAAGCCCGGCAGCGATGGCAGCAAGACGGCGTTGGTGGCTCTGCGCGAGCGCAAGCGTGCCATCGCCTCGCAACTTGCTGTCACGCCAGAGACGTTTTCCCGGGTGCTTCGGCAGTTGCGTGACCGGCAGGTGATCGACGTGGCCGGCTACACCGTCAAGGTGCTGGATGTCGACGCCCTGCGCCGGGCGGCGGGTGCCGCAGGTTCCGCACGCGCCACGGCTTGACGAGGGTTCAGACCGGCGTCGACGTGACCTGCAGCAGCTGCGCAGCCACGGCCACCGCGATCACCTCGGGTTCCTTGCCGGTGATGTCCGGGATCCCGATGGGACAGGTGATGCGCCGGAGGATGTCGGCCGGGATGCCCCGCTCGGCCAGGCGATGTTCGAACCGGGCCCGCTTGGTCTTGGAGCCGATCAGTCCGAAGTAGCGGAAGTCGCCCCGGCGCGCGATGGCCTCGGTGATGCGCAGATCCAGATCATGCTGGTGGGTCATCACCAGATAGCACGCATCGTGTGGAGCATGCCTCACCTCGGCTTCCACGCTGTCCACGCACACCCGCTCCACCTGGGACGGCCAGCCGCTGGGCCACTGCGCCGGGAAGGCCTCCTCGCGCTCGTCGATCCATTGCACCCGGCAGGGCAGGGTCGCCAGCAGCCGCACCAAGGCTTGTCCCACATGGCCTGCGCCATACAGTTGCAGGTGGAAGCGCCCGGGCGCCTCGGGCCAGGCGGCCCACGCGGCCTCGTCCAGCAGCGCCCATCGCAAGGTCACCACGCCACCGCAGCACTGCCCCAGGCGCGGGCCGAGGGGAAAACGCTGGGAGAACGAAATGGGGCGTCCCTGCGACAAAGCCTCGCGCGCCAGACGGATGGCCTCGAACTCGAGGTGTCCGCCGCCAACCGTGCCGGCCACCTCGCGGGCGCAGACGAGCATCCGGGTGCCTGGTTCCCGCGGGACCGAACCTTGGGTCTCGGCGACCTGCACGACGACCGTCGGACGGCCTTCGTCGAGCCATGCGCGGGCGGTCTCGCGCAACATCAGGCGGCCTGCCGTACGGCCTCGACGGCCGCCAGGATGGCCTCGGGCGTGGCCGGCGCGCGCAGCGGCGGGTCGACGCGGTGGCTGCCCACGGCCGAGATGGCATCGCGGATCGCGAAGAACACTGAAAACGGCAGCAGCAGCGGCGGCTCGCCCACCGCCTTGGAGCGGTGGATGCTGTCCTCGCGGTTCTCGGCGTCGTACAGGCGCACGTTGAACACCGGCGGCACGTCGTTGGCCGTGGGGATCTTGTAGGTGCTCGGTGCGTGCGTCATCAGCCGGCCGCTGCGCGGATGCCACCACAGCTCCTCGGCGGTGAGCCAGCCCATCCCCTGGATGAAGGCGCCTTCCACCTGGCCGATGTCCACGGCCGGGTTGAGCGAACGCCCGGCGTCGTACAGCACGTCGGCGCGCAACGTGCGCGCCTCGCCGGTGAGCGTGTCCACGATCACCTCCGACACGGCGGCACCGTAGGCGAAGTAATAGAACGGGCGCCCGCTGAGGGTTTTCGGGTCCCAGTGGATCTTGGGCGTGGCGTAGAAGCCATCGCTCCACAGTTGCACGCGGGCCAGGTAGGCCGCCCACACCAGCTCGTGAAACGGCAGGTTGCGGCCGCCCACGCTCACGGTGTCGTTGGCGAAGCGCACGTCCTGCGGCAAGCCACCGAACCGGCTGGCGGCAAACGCGGCCAGCCGCTCGCGGACCTGGCGGGCGGCGTCCTGGGCTGCCTTGCCGTTGAGGTCGCTGCCGGTGGAGGCCGCGGTGGCCGATGTGTTGGCCACCTTGTCGGTGTCGGTGGCGCTGCAGCGCACGCGCTCGAAGTTCACGCCCAGTTCGTGGGCCACCACCTGGGCCACCTTGGTGTTCAGGCCCTGGCCCATCTCGGTGCCGCCGTGGTTCACCAAGATGGAACCGTCGTTGTAGACATGCACCAGCGCACCGGCCTGGTTGAAGTGAGGCACGTTGAAAGAGATGCCGAACTTCACCGGCGTGAGCGCGATGCCCTTTTTCAGCACGGGGCTCGCGGCATTGAAGGCCCGCACCGCCTCGCGCCGGGCGCGGTAGTCCGAGCTGCGCTCCAACGCGTCCACGAGCTCGTGGATCACGTTGTCCTCGACGGGCTGGCCGTAAGGGGTGGTCTGTCCCTCGCGGGCGTAGAAATTGAGCTTGCGCACGTCCAGTGGGTCACGACCCAGGTCGCGCGCGACGGAGTCGAGGATCTGCTCGATCGCGATCGCGCCCTGCGGGCCACCGAAGCCACGGAAGGCCGTGTTGCTCTGGGTGTTCGTCTTGGCCGAGTAGCCATGGATCGCCACCTCGGGCAGCCAGTAGGCATTGTCGAAGTGGCACAGGGCACGGGTCATCACCGGGCCGGAGAGATCGGCGGAGAAGCCCGCGCGCGACACCATGTCGATCTCGGCGCCCAGCACGCGGCCCTCGTCGTCGTACGCCACTTCGTATTCGTAGTGGAAGCAGTGGCGCCGGCCGGTGATGAGGAAGTCGTCGTCCCGGTCCACGCGCAGCTTGACCGGGCGGCGCAGGGCCCGGGCTGCCATGGCCGCCACACAGGCGAACAGCGCCGACTGCGACTCCTTGCCGCCGAAACCGCCGCCCATGCGCCGGCACTCCACCCGCACGTGGTGGGCCTGCAGGCCCAGGGCATGCGCCACCAGATGCTGCATCTCGGTGGGGTGCTGGGTGGAGCACTGCACCAGCATGCCGTCGTCTTCGAGAGGGCGGGCGTAGGCGATCTGGCCCTCCAGGTAGAACTGCTCCTGGCCGCCCACATCGAACACGCCCTTGAGCCTGCGCGGTGCCCGGGCGAGCACCTGCCTGAGTGCGCCTGGGGCACTCTCGCGCATCATGTGCATGGGCGGCAGCACGTAGCGGCCGGCCGCATGCGCCGCTTCCGGGGTGAGCAGGGCGGGCAGGCTCTCGTAGGCCACCACCTCGGGCTGCCGCGCCAGAGCCGCGGCGCGCCGGGCGGCTTCGACCGAGGTGGCCACCACCGCAAACACTGGCTGGCCCACGTACTGCACCAGGCCGTCGGCCAGGATGGGGTCGTCGCCTTTCATGATGGGAGCGACATCGTTGGTGCCTGGGATGTCGCGCGCGGTGTAGATCGCCACGACGCCCGGCTGCGCCAGCACAGGACCCAGGTTCAGCGCGGTGATGCGCGCATGGGCCTCGCGCGACAGCCCCAGCGCCGCATACAGCGTGCCGGCCACTTCGGGGATGTCGTCGGTATAGGTGGCCTCGCCGGCCACGTGCAGGTGGGCCGATTCGTGGGGGCGGCTCACCCCCACGCGGGCCCCCGCGCGCAGGCGCTGCGCCTCGTCGTTGGCATCGATGCGCAGGGCCACGTTGTCCTGGTAGGCGGGAAAGGGCTCGCTGGGGTTCAGTTCGGTCAGGTCGGCACGCTTGTTCATGGTGGGGTCCTCACACATCGGCCGAGGCGGGCAGGGCGTGCGGCATGTCGTGCCACACCACCACGGGCGTTGCACCGGTGCGCGTGTCGTGCCAGGCCCGAAGGATCAGGTTGCGCGCCACCTTCAGGCGGTACTCGGCCGTGGCCCGCATGTCCGTCAGCGGCTGGTAGTCTTGCGAGAGCGCCTCCATCGCAGCCTGCACGCGCTCGTGCGACCAAAGCTGGCCGTGCAGCGCGGCCTCGGCGCGGGGCGCGCGGCGTACCGTGGCGGCCATGCCGCCGTAGGCCAGGCGCACGTCACGCACGGTGTCGCCGTCCAGCCACAGCGACAGCCCCAGGCACACCGCCGAGATGTCGCTGTCGTAGCGCTTGCTGATCTTGTAGCCGCGCACCACCTGGCCCGCCTGGGGCAGGGGCACCTCCAGCGCCTGCATGAACTCGCCCGGTTCCAGCGCGTTCTTCATGTAGTCGAGGTAGAAGTCGGCCAGCATCAGACGGCGCACCCGCTCGCCGCGGCGCAGCACGATCTGTGCATCCAGGGCGATGAGCGCCGGTGCGCTGTCGCCGATGGGCGACCCGTTGGCCACGTTGCCCCCCATGGTGCCGGCATGCCGGATGGGCGGCGAGGCAAAACGCAGCCACAGCTCGGCCAGGCTCGGATACTGCGCCACCAGCGCGCTCCAGGCCGCCTCGAGCGTGGCGCCCGCGCCGATGTGCAGCAGGCCGCCGCGCATCTCGATGTGCCGCAGCTCGGCGACCTCGCCCAGGTAGATGAGATCACCGAGATCGCGCAGCTGCTTGGTCACCCACAGGCCCACGTCGGTGGAGCCGGCCAGCAGCCGGGCCTGCGGATGGGCCAGGCGCAGCTCGGCCAGCTCGGCCACCGTGCGTGGGGCAAAGAAGCGGGCCGCGCCGGCGGGGGACGCGAGTTGCGCGCCCTGTTCGCTGACCAGGCTGCGCAGCGCCTGTTCGATGGGCGCGGTGTCGAAGGTCGCCGCCGGCAGGTCGAACATGCGTTCGCCTGCGTCCAGGATCGGCCGGTAGCCGGTGCAGCGGCACAGGTTGCCCGACAGGTCGTCGGCCAGTTGCTGGCGACTGGACCGGCCGGCGGCACCGCAGCCATGGCGTTCATAGGTGTGCCACAGCGACATCACGAAGCCCGGGGTGCAGAAGCCGCACTGCGAGCCGTGGCATTCGACCAGGGCCTGCTGCACCGGGTGCAGGCGGCCGCCGGCCAGACGCTTGAGATCCTCCACCGTGAACAGGGCCTTGCCGTCCAGCGTCGGCAGGAACTGGATGCAGGCGTTGACGTTGCGCAGGTCCAGCGCACCCACGCGGCTGACGCCGGGCGCCGGCGGGGCGGAAAGATCGGCCAGCTCGCCGATCACCACGGTGCAGGCGCCACAGTCGCCCTCGGCGCAGCCTTCCTTGGTGCCGGTGCAGTGGAGGTCCTCGCGCAGATGCTGCAGCACCGTGCGGGTGGGCACGGCCTCGGGCAGGGTGTGCAGCCGGCCTTGGGCGTAGAAGCGGATCGGTCGCGTGAGCATGGCGTCGAAGGTGATGGTGCAAGGCAGCTGCCGCAACGGCGGCGGCCGGGGGCGGATACCGCAACGGTAACGCCAACGCTCGCCCAGCGTATACGAGAATGCGAATAAAGGTTATCGGAGAACCGATATGGCACTGCGCGCCGATTTCGACAAGATCGAGCTTCATCTCATCCGCGTCCTGCACACCGTGATCACCGAACGCAGCGTCTCTCGTGCCGCCTTGAAGCTGGGCCTGACCCAGCCGGCCGTCAGCGCCCACCTGCGCCGTCTGCGCGAGCTGACGGGCGATGCGCTGCTGGTGCGTTCGGGCAACGGCATGGCGCCCACGCCCAGCGCGCTGGACCTGCTCGAGCCTGCGGCCACCGTGCTGCGCGAGGCCGAGCGCCTGTTCGGGGCGCGCCAGCGCAGCCGCAGCTTCGATCCGAAGACGGCCACCTGGTCCTTCCGCGTGGCCGCCAGCGACTACCTCGACCCGCTCTTCCTGCCCCAGCTCGTGGCCCACATCAAGCACGAGGCGCCGCTGGTGCAGCTCGATCTCGTCCCGCTGACGGCCGAGTTCGACGTGCGCCGCACCCTGGCTTCGGGCGAGGTCGATCTGGTGGTGGGCAACTGGCTGGAACCGCCCGAGGAACTGCACCTGGGGCGTCTGCTCACCGACGAGGTGGTCTGCCTCGTCAACCAGGATCACCCGGCCGTGCGCAGCGCCCGTGGCTGGACGGTCGAGCGCTACCTGGACTGCGAGCATGTCGCCCCCACGCCGCTGCACACCGGGCGCGAAGCCCTGGGCGTGATCGACGCCTACCTCGACGCCCAGGGCCTGCACCGGCGCGTCACCGTGCGCAGCGCCCACTTCGGGCAGATCCCGCAGATGGTGGCCGCCAGCCTGCTGGTGCTGACCACCGGGCGGCAGTTCTGCCAGCGCTACGTCCACCATCTGCCGGTGCGCATCGTGCGCTGCCCGGTCGCTTTTCCGCCGATGAGCTACTACCAGCTCTGGCACGACCGCACCCACCCCTCCGCGGCCCATCGCTGGTTCCGCGAGCAGGTGCGCGACGTCGCCCGTGCCCTGGCACCCCAATGACCCCGATCCCCACGATGCCTTCCCGATGACCGCCGTCCCCAGCTCCAAGTTTGCCCTGCGCGGCGACCTCCTCGACTTCACCGCCGATCCGGGCTGGGGTATCGAGCCGGGCGCGGCCGTGCGTTTCCGGCCCGACCACTGGCTGCTGGTGGAGGACGGCGTGATCCGCGGCGCGCATTCCAGCGATGCCGCCCTCGACGCGAGCTGGACGCGCATTGACCACCGTGGCCGCCTGGTGCTGCCGGGCTTCGTCGACACCCATGTGCATGCCCCCCAGCTCGACGTGATCGCCAGCTTCGGCACCGAGCTGCTGGACTGGCTGAACACCTATACCTTCCCGGCCGAGCAGCGCTATGCCGATCCGCACGAGGCCCAGGCCGGCGCCGAGCGCTTCTGCGATGCCCTGCTGGCCCATGGCACCACCAGTGCGGTGGTCTTCCCCACGGTGCACAAGGTCAGTGCCGATGCGCTGCTGGCTGCCGCCCACGCCCGCGGCATGCGCATGGTGGCCGGCAAGGTGCTGATGGACCGCAACGCCCCGCCTGGGCTGCTGGACACGGTCGAGAGCGCCGAACGCGACAGCCGCGAACTCATCGAACGCTGGCACGGCCGCGGCCGCCTGGCCTATGCGATGACCGTGCGCTTTGCCCCCACCAGCACGGTGGCGCAACTCGAGATGGCCGGCCGCCTGATGCGCGAGGTGCCGGGGCTGTACATGCAGACCCATGTGGCCGAGAACCGCGCCGAGGTGGAGTGGGTGCGCGAGCTTTTTCCCCAGACCCGCAGCTACCTCGACGTCTACCACCGCCACGGCCTGCTTGGCAAGCGTGCCGTGCTGGCTCACGGCATCTGGCTCGACGACGCCGACCGTGCCCTGCTGGCGGCCACCGGGGCCCAGATCGCCCACAGCCCGAGCTCCAACCTCTTTCTCGGCAGTGGGCTGTTCGGCTGGCGGGCCCTGGAAGATGCGGGCGCCCGGGTGAGCGTGGCCAGCGACGTGGGCGGCGGCACCAGCCTGTCGATGATCCGCACCCTGGCCGAGGCCTACAAGGTGCAGGCCCTGCAGGGCGTGAAGCTCACTGCCTGGAAAGGCCTGTACACAGCCACCCGCGGCGGCGCGCTCACCCTTGGGCTGGACCACGAGATGGGCAGCCTGGAGGCCGGCCGCATGGCCGACCTGTGCGTGTGGGACTGGGCCCTGGGCGCCGTGGGCGAGCGCCGCCTCGCCGTGGCCACCGGCCTGCACGAACGGGTGTTCGCCTGGATGACCCTGGCCGACGAGCGTCATCTGGCCCAGGCCTTCGTGGCCGGGGCGTCGCGGTTCCGGCGCGAATCGGGTTGACGCGCCCAGAGACTTTCCGAGCACTTTGCCATCAGAGCGGGCACCCGACGACCCGCCAACAGGAGACAAGCCATGCAGGCCCAGACCGATCCCACGCCCGGCGTTGCCGACATCACCCCGCCGGTGCCCGCAGCCGCTCCACGTCCACTGCTGGAGCGCTGGTTCCAGCTGCGCGCGCACGGCACCGACGTGCGCACCGAACTCACCGCAGGGCTGACGACCTTCCTGACGATGGCCTACATCATCTTCGTCAATCCCTCCATCCTGGGCGATGCCGGCATGCCCAAGGATGCCGTTTTCGTGGCCACTTGCCTGATCGCGGCACTGGGCACACTGATCATGGGCCTGTACGCCAACTACCCGATCGCCATGGCCCCGGGCATGGGGCTGAACGCCTACTTCGCCTACGTGGTGGTGCTGGGCATGGGCTACACCTGGCAGGTCGCGCTGGGGGCGGTGTTCATCTCGGGCTGCCTCTTCCTGCTCGTCACCTTGCTCAAGCTGCGCGAGCTCATCATCCGGGGCATTCCCCACTCGCTGCGGGTGGCCATCACGGTGGGCATCGGCATGTTCCTGGCCATCATCGCCCTCAAGAGCGCCGGCATCGTCGCCGCATCCAAGGCCACCTACGTGACGCTGGGCAACCTGCACCAGCCCTCGGTGGTGCTGGCCGTCCTGGGTTTCTTCACCATCGTCGTCCTCGACCGACTCAAGGTGCGCGGCGCCATCCTGATCGGCATCCTGCTGGCCACCGTGCTGTCCTTCCTGTTCGCGGGCAACACCTTCGTGGGCGTGTTCTCCGCACCGCCCTCGATCGCGCCGACCTTCCTGGAGCTGGACATCCGCGGGGCCCTCGCGGTGGGCGTGTTCAACGTGATCCTTGTGTTCTTCCTGGTCGAACTCTTCGATGCCACCGGCACGCTGATGGGCGTGGCCAAGCGGGCCGGCCTGCTTGGCGAAGGCAAGATGCACCGCATGAACCGGGCCCTGCTGGCCGACAGCGGCGCCATCTTTGCGGGATCGCTGCTGGGCACGTCCAGCACCACGGCCTACATCGAGAGCGCCTCGGGGGTGCAGGCCGGCGGACGCACGGGCCTGACGGCCGTGACCGTGGCCGCGCTTTTCCTGGCCTGCCTGATGATCTCGCCGCTGGCCGGCTCGGTGCCGGCCTATGCCACGGCGCCGGCGCTGTTTTTCGTGGCCTGCCTGATGTTGCGCGAGCTCACCGAACTCGACTGGGAGGACACCACCGAAGTGATCCCGGCCGCCGTCACCGCGCTGACCATGCCGCTGACCTACTCCATCGCCAACGGCATCGCCTTCGGTTTCATCAGCTATGCGGTGCTCAAGCTGTGCACCGGACAGGCCCGCCAAGCCCATCCGATGGTGTGGATCATCGGCGGCATCTTTCTCTTCAAGTTCATCTTCATCGGGGGGCATTGAAACGCTTGGAGGCATGTCGTTCAGGCTGGCCCGGCACTTGCATCTGGCCGGAGCCACGCCCGCACAGGCACAATCACGGGCCGTGAACCCGCCTGCCCCTCCCACGGAGAATCCCATGCCCCTGCGCCTCGAACTGCTGGGCATCAGCAAGCAGTACCCTGCCGTCAAGGCGAACGACCGCGTGAGCCTCAAGGTGTCGCCAGGCGAAATCCATGCCGTGCTGGGCGAGAACGGGGCGGGCAAGTCCACGCTGATGAAGATCATCTATGGCGCCGTGCAACCCGACGAAGGAGAGATGCGCTGGAACGGCCAGGTCGTCCGTGTGCGCAATCCGCACGAAGCGCGCGAACTGGGCATCAGCATGGTGTTCCAGCATTTCTCCCTTTTCGATACCCTCACCGCGGCCGAAAACGTCTGGCTCGGCCTGGGCAAGCGGTTGAGCCTGGCCCAGGTGAGCGATCGCATCCGCGAGGTGTCCGGGCAGTACGGGCTGGATGTCGAGCCTCAGCGTCCGGTGCACACGCTCAGTGTGGGTGAGCGCCAGCGTGTCGAGATCGTGCGCGCGCTGCTGACGAATCCGCAGCTGCTCATCCTCGACGAGCCCACGTCGGTGCTCACGCCCCAGGCGGTCGACAAGCTCTTCGTGACGCTGCGCAAGCTCGCCCATACGGGCTGCTCCATCCTCTACATCAGCCACAAGCTCGACGAGATCCGCGCGCTGTGCCATCACTGCACCGTGCTGCGCGGCGGCCGCGTGACGGGGGAGGTCGATCCCACGAAGGAAACCAACGCCAGCCTGTCGCGGCTGATGATCGGCTCCGACCCGCCGGAGCTGGTGCACCGCGAGGCCCGCGCTGGCGAGGTGGCGCTGGCCGTGCAGGGACTGAGCCTGCCCAAGCTCCACCCCTTTGGCACGGTGCTGCGCGACATCGCCTTCGAACTGCGCGCCGGCGAGATCCTCGGCGTGGCCGGGGTTTCGGGCAATGGTCAGCAGGAACTGCTGTCCGCGCTGTCGGGCGAGGACACGCGCGCGCCAGGAGGCAGCCTTCGCCTGTTCGGTCAGGACATTGCCCGCCACGATGCCCGCCGCCGCCGCAAGGAGGGCCTGCACTTCGTGCCCGAAGAGCGCCTGGGCCGCGGTGCCGTGCCCACGCTGTCGCTGGCGCTCAACACCCTGCTCACACGCACCGAAGCCGTGCACCGCAGCACCGGCTGGATCGACATGCGACGCGTGCGCGAGATGACCGACGAGATCATCCGCCGTTTCCAGGTCAAGGCCGGGGGGGCCGCCGCGGCGGCCAAGAGCCTGTCGGGGGGCAACCTGCAGAAGTTCATCGTTGGGCGCGAGATCAGCGCCAACCCCCGGGTGCTCATCGTGGCCCAGCCCACCTGGGGTGTGGACGTGGGGGCCGCCGCGCAGATCCGCAGCGAGCTGCTGGCCCTGCGCGATGCCGGTTGCGCACTGCTGGTCGTGAGCGAGGAACTGGAGGAATTGTTCGAGATCAGCGACCGGCTTGTGGTGATCGCCCAGGGGCGGCTCTCGCCTTCGGTACCCACACGCGAGGCAACCGTGGAACAGATCGGTGAGTGGATGAGTGGCCTGTGGCCGCAGACGACCGGAGCAGTCCATGCTCAAGCTTGAAGCGCGCGCCAACCCCTCGCGGGCGATGTCCGTCGCCTCGCCCCTGCTGGCGCTGGCCATCACCGTGCTGATCGGCATCGGCCTGTTCGTGATCCTCGACAAGGACCCGGTGCGCGGCCTGCAGATGTTCTTCGTGGAGCCGCTCAAGAGCGGCTACCAGCTCAGCGAACTGGCGATGAAGGCCGTGCCCCTGGTGCTGATCGCCCTGGGCCTGGCGGTGTGCTTCCGCTCCAACGTCTGGAACATCGGCGCCGAGGGCCAGTTCATCCTGGGCGCCATCTTCGCCGGCGGGATGGCCATGCAGGCCGGGCCCGAGACGGGGCGCTGGTTCTTCGTCATCGTGCTGCTGGCCGGAGTGGTGGGCGGCATGGTCTGGGCGGCCATCACGGCCGGACTGCGAGACGGCTTCAACGCCAATGAGATCCTCGTGAGCCTGATGCTGGTCTATGTGGCCGACATGCTGCTGAGCTACCTCGTGTACGGGCCCTGGAAGGACCCGGCGGGGTTCAACTTCCCGCAGACCATCACCTTCGCCGACGCCACCACGGTGCCGCGCCTGTTCACCGGCCTGCGGGTCAACATCGGGCTGGTCATTGCGCTCGTCATGGTGGCCGTGTTCACGGTCTTCCTCTTCCGCACCTATGCAGGCCTGAAGCTGCAGGTGGGCGGGTTGGCCCCGATGGCGGCGCGCTATGCGGGCTTTTCCTCTCGCCAGGCGCTGTGGACGGCGCTGCTGGTGTCGGGCGGCATGGCCGGGCTGGCCGGGGCGCTGGAGGCGGCGGGCCCTCTGGGGCAGCTCACGCCGCATGTGCCCTCGGGCTACGGTTTTGCAGCCATCATCGTGGCCTTCGTCGGGCGGCTGAACCCGGTGGGCATCGTGTTCTCGGCCATCCTGATGAGCATGTTCTACATCGGCGGTGAACTCGCCCAGTCGCGCATGGGCCTGCCCAAGTCCATCACCGGTGTCTTCCAGGGCCTGCTGCTGTTTGCGCTGCTGGCCTGTGACACCTTGATCCACCACCGCATCCGCTGGCAGCGCGGTGCGAGGGTCGCCACCGCCAGGCAGGAGGCCTGAATGGAACCCATCGCCCTCCTGATCGCCGCCACGATGAACGCCGGTACCGTGCTGGCCATCGCCTCGCTGGGCCTGCTCATCAATGAGCGTGCCGGGATCGTCAACCTCGGCGCCGAAGGCATGATGCTGGTGGCCGCCATCGCCGGCTTTGCCACCGGCGTGCACACCGGCAACGACTGGCTGGCCTTTGCGGCGGGAGCCGGTGCCGGCGCCACCATGGCCCTGGTCTTCGGGGTGCTGGTGATCTGGCTCAACACCAACCAGTACGCCTCGGGCCTGGCGCTCAGCCTCTTCGGCGTGGGCTTCTCGGCCTTCGTGGGCATCCGCTACACCCAGGAACGCCTCGGTGACCGTCCGCGCTTCGAGATCCCGGGCCTGGCCGACCTGCCTTTCGTGGGGCCAGCCTTCTTCAAGCACCACCCCATGGTCTACATCGCCATCGTGCTCACGGTGGTGCTGGCCTGGTTCCTCTACCGCTCGCGCGCCGGCCTCGTGCTGCGCGCCGTGGGCGAGTCGCCCGAGTCGGCCCATGCGCTGGGCTATCCGGTGCGCCGCATCCGCCTGCTGGCCGTGCTGGCGGGCGGGGCCCTGTGCGGCCTGGCGGGGGCCTACATCTCGGTCATCTACACCCCGCTGTGGGTGGAGGGCATGATCGCCGGCAAGGGCTGGATCGCGCTGGCGCTCACCACCTTCGCCACCTGGCGCCCGGCACGCGTGTTGCTTGGGGCTTACCTGTTCGGGGGCGTGACCATGCTCCAGTTCCACCTGCAGGGGCAGGGGGTGCAGATCGCGAGCCAGTTGCTCACGATGCTGCCCTACCTGGCCACCATCGTGGTGCTGGTGCTGATCTCGCGCAATCCGACCTTCATCCGCGTCAACATGCCGGCGTCGCTGGGCAAGCCCTTCTACCCCGGCAGTTGATGGCTTCATAATTGTTCATTCACCACCCCGCCACTCTCTCATCGGAGACGCTTCGACATGACCGACTTCACCAAGCGCACCCTGATCCGGCTGGCCGGCCTGGGCACCCTGGCCGCCGCCGCCGCTCTCGTGGGCTGCGGCAAGAAGGAAGAGCCTGCTGCACCGGCCGCCACGGCCGAGGCGCCTGCTGCCAAGCCTGCCCCCCTGAAGATCGCCTTTGCCTACGTCGGTCCGGTGGGTGACGCCGGCTGGACCTTCGCTCACGACAACGGCCGCAAGGCCGTCGAGGCCGAGTTCGGCGACCGTGTGCAGACCTCCTTCGTCGAGAGCGTGCCCGAGGGTGCCGACGCTGAACGCGTCATCCGCGACATGGTCAACCAGGGCAACAAGCTCATCTTCGGCACCACCTTCGGCTACATGGACTACATGCTGAAGATCGCGGGTGACCACAAGGACGTGAAGTTCGAGCATGCCACCGGCTACAAGACGGCCGAGAACATGCGTACCTACGACTCGCGCACCTACGAAGGGGCCTACATGGCCGGCGTGATTGCCGGTGCGATGACGAAGTCGAACACCCTGGGCGTGGTGGGCTCGGTGCCCATCCCCGAGGTGATCCGCAACATCAACTCCTTCACCCTGGGCGCCCAGAGCGTCAACCCCAAGGTCACGACCAAGGTGGTGTGGGTGAACAAGTGGTTCGACCCGCCCAAGGAAGGCGAAGCCGCGCAGTCCCTGCTCAACCAGGGCGCCGACGTGCTATTCCAGAACACCGACTCGTCGGCCGTGCTGCAGGCGGCCGAAAAGGCTGGCAAGCTGGCCTTTGGCTGGGACTCCGACATGAGCCACTTCGGCCCGAACGCCCACCTGGGCTCGGCCATCATCAACTGGGCGCCGTACTACATCAAGGCCACGCGTGACGTCCTCGAAGGCACCTGGAAGACCGAAACCACCTGGTGGGGCGTGAAGGAAGGTGCGATCGACCTGGTGTCCATCTCCGACAAGGTGCCGGCCGACATCCGAGCCAAGGTGGACTCCATCCGTGCCGGCCTGAAGGAAGGCAGCTACCACATCTGGAAGGGCCCCATCACCGGCCAGGACGGCAAGGAAGTCCTGAAGGACGGCGAGGTCGCCGACGACAAGTTCCTGCACGGCATCAACTTCTACATCAAGGGTGTGGAAGGCCGCGTGCCGGCCGGGAGCTGATCCCAGGGCATGAAGGCCGCCGAGGCGAAGGCCCGGCGGCCTTTTTCTTTTGCAGGACGGATGTTGAGCATGGAATCCACGCTGTGGCACCCCGTGTGTGCCGGTGACAACCTGGTTGCCGCGCCCCTGGCCGTGCGTCTGCTCGAACGCGATCTGGTGCTGTGGCGCGATGCCAGCGGACAGGCCCGGGCCTTCAAGGACCAGTGTCCGCATCGCGGCGCCCGGCTGTCGCTGGGGCGGGTGCAGGGCGACCTGCTGGAGTGCCCTTACCATGGCTGGCGCTTCGAAGGCTCCGGCCAGTGCGTGGCCATCCCGGCCGTGCCCGACTTCACACCGCCCGTGGGGCACCGGGTGGGTTGTTTCGATGTGGCCGAGACGGCCGGCTTGGTGTGGGTGCGGCTCGAAGCCTCCGAGGCTGCGTTGCTCACGATCGACGGCGAGGACGACCCGCGGCTGCGCAAGCTCACGGTCGGCCCCTACGACGTGGCGACAAGTGCACCGCGCATCGTCGAGAACTTCCTCGACATGTCTCACTTCGGCTTTGTGCACGAAGGCTGGCTGGGCGACCGCGACCACGTGGCCCAGGCGCCGTACCAGGTGAGCGAGTCGCCGGCCGGGCTGGTGGCCACGGGCTGCCGCACCTGGCAGCCCCAGAGCCACCGTCTGGCGCAGCAGGGCAGCGAGGTGGAGTACACCTACACCGTGCCGGGCCCCTACCGGGCGGTGCTCACCAAGCTGCCGCAGGCCCAGTCGGGCTACCGCGACGTGATCCACCTCCTTGTCTGCCCCATCGAACCCGAACGCAGCCGCGTATGGTTTCGTCTGGCGGTGACCGACTTCGATTCCAGTGACGAAGACTTGCGTGCTTTCCAGCACACCATCTTCACCCAGGACCAGCCGGTGCTGGAGTCCCAGCGCCCCCGACGCCTGCCCCTGACGGGTGGCGAGCTGCACAGCGCGGCCGATCGGCTCAGCGCCGCCTACCGGCGCTACCTGCGCCAGCAGGGCATCACTTTCGGCGTCTGCTAAAAAAAGGGCCCGCCAGGCGGCGGGCCCAATCCCCGTTCCCTGAGGTTTCTGAGAGTGGATCAGTCGCTGTTCAGGCTGCCCCAGACGGTGTCGCACTGGTGCTCTGCGGCGAAGTTCAGGCGCGTGGCGATGCCCTCGCCGGCCGCCACATCCAGGCCCAGGTAGCTGGGCGTACCGCTCGTGAAGGCGGGCCAGGCGGGCAGGCCGGCCGCATCGGGTTGGCCGGTGCGGGCGAACCGGGAGAAGTAGCGCACGATTGCCTCCTTGAGGGCCGTCTGCTCCGCGTTCAGCGCACGTGGCATGTCGAAGAGGTACTGCAACTCGGACGAGTGAGCCGCACCCTGCGGGAAGCTGACCGCAGGCAGCACTTCTGGCGCGCTGCGGTCGCGGAACTCATAGGAATAGACGGCCTGGCCGTGACCGGACAGTCGGCGTGCCACATTGAGGCCATTGCAGGCGAAGACCATGTCAGTGCCCAGGGCCCCGAAGGCGAAGCTCGCGTTGTGGTCGAACAAGGCTGGGTGGTAGGGCATCCTGGCCAGGAAGGCGGCGCTCGGCGCGGGCAGCCCCAGCCCTTCGATGGCCGCCGGCAGGGTGTCGGCGGTCAGCGGGGCCGCGCCGCCCAGTTCGTTCAGCGCGGCGAAGAGCCGGTACTCGTCACGTGTGGTGCCCTGGATGACGGGCACGGCATGCTGTGTGCCGGCCCACACCTTCGTGCGCACCGAGGCATCGAGCACCTGACCGTCGACGCTGGGCACGGGCCCGCGTGGGTAGGCGGTCATCTGCGCACCGAGCAGGGCGCCCACGGGCAGGCTGCGCAGACAGTCGGCGGTGCTGGTATCGCAGGCCGAACCGCCGGCACCGGTCACGATGCCCATGGCGGCTGCGGCCAGGGACTGGCCTTTGCCCTCGGAAAGACTCAGGGTGTCCTGGACGTCCAGGCCGTAGGCGCCGCTCATGATGATGGCTTTGTGAAAGAGCCCCACCGACGCAGGCGCCGCCAGGTGCGACATCACGCTGAACCCACCGGCGGATTCTCCGAAGATCGTGACGTTGCCCGCATCGCCTTCGAAGGCTGCGATGTTGTCGCGCACCCAGCGCAGCGCAGCCTGCTGATCCATCAGGCCGTAGTTGCCGGAGGCACCGCCTTGTTCGCTGCTCAGGGCTGGGTGCGCCATGAAGCCCAGGGCCCCCAGGCGGTAGTTGAGCGTCACCACCACCACACCCTGGCTGACCAGGCTGGAGACGTCGGTGTAGCCGGCGCTGGTGCCCAGGTAGAAGGCGCCGCCGTGGATCCACACCATCACCGGGTGCGGCCCGGCGGTCGTGGGACGGAAGACGTTGAGCGTGAGGCAGTCTTCGTTCACCGTGGTGGTGGGCGGGCCGAAGGCGCTGCCGGGCTGGGCACAGGCCGGGCCAAAGGCCGTGGCATCGCGCTCGTCCGTCCATGGCGCGGGCGCCTGGGGAGCGCGCCAGCGCAGGGCACCCACGGGCGGAGCGGCGTAGGGGATCCCCTTGAACTGCAGCACCGCGCCACTGGCATGGGACTCGCCGCGCACCGGGCCCGAGGTGGTGTTCACCCGCGTGGGATCTCCCGGCGGTGAGTCGCTGCTGCTGCCACCGCAGGCGGCCAGCACCAGGGCGAGGGCCAGTCCGGCGAGGGCGAGCGGCCGGGAACGTCGAGTGAGGCTAGGGTGGAACAAGGCGGTCTCCTGGATCGTTGTTGTGCAGCCTCGTCGAGGCTCCCTGGCATGATTCCACCGGCACCCGTTGATGAGGTGTCACCTGTGCGGCGGGATGAACCCGCACCAAGGGCGTCACCCGTGCGACAGTTGTGGCATCGATCTTGCGGAGTTCTTCCCATGCGAACCGACCTCACCCTGCCCCCAGATGTGCTGTCCGAACTGCTGCGCACCATGCCCAAGACCGAGCTGCACATCCACATCGAAGGCTCGCTGGAGCCTGAGCTCATCTTCGAGCTGGCGCGCCGCAACGGCATGGGGCTGGCCTACCCTGATGTCGAGAGCCTGCGCCGTGCCTATGCATTCACGGATCTGCAAAGCTTCCTCGACATCTACTACGCTGGCGCCAGCGTGCTGCAGAAGGAGGCCGACTTCTTCGACATGGCGATGGCCTATTTCCGCCGGGCCGCCGCCGATGGGGTGGTGCACGCCGAGCTCTTCTTCGACCCGCAGACGCACACCGACCGAGGGGTGCCGTTCGAGACCGTGATCCGCGGCCTGACGCGGGCGCGCCAGACGGCACAGCGTGAGCTGGGCCTGAGCAGCGCCCTCATCCTGTGCTTCCTGCGCCACCTCAGCGAAGAGGCTGCCTTCGAAACGCTGGAAGAGGCGCTGCCCTGGTGGGATCACTTCGTGGGCGTGGGGCTGGACAGCAGCGAACGGGGTCACCCGCCCGAGAAGTTCGCCAAGGTCTTTGCCCGCTGCGGCGAGCTGGGCCTGCGCCGGGTGGCCCACGCGGGCGAAGAGGGCCCGCCGGCCTATGTGTGGAGCGCGCTCGATGTGCTGAAGGTCGAGCGCATCGACCACGGCGTGCGGGCACTGGAAGATGCCGATCTGGTGCAACGCCTGGCGCGCGACCGGGTGCCGCTCACGGTGTGCCCCCTGTCCAACGTCAAGCTGCGGGTGTTCGACCGCCTGTCGGACCACAATCTGGGACAATTGCTGGCGTCGGGTCTGGTGGCCACCGTCAATTCCGACGACCCGGCCTATTTCGGCGGTTACCTCCACCAGAACTTCGTCGAGACCTTTGCCGCGCTGCCTGCACTGCAGGCACCCCAGGCCTACACCCTGGCCCGCAACAGCATCGAGGCGAGCTTTGCCGAGGCCTCGGCCAAGGCGCGCTGGATCGAGCAGCTCGACGCCCATTTCGCAAGCTTTCACTGAACGCGTGCCTCTGCGCCCCAGGAGGCCACGCGCCTGTCTCGGGGCCATGTAGAGGAACACCATGTACAAAAACCTCAAGCGCGCGGCCGTGGCCGCAGCTTTTGCGTTTGCCATCACCAGTGGCCTGTCGGCCCAGACCCCTCCACCCAAGCCGCTGCCGTCCGCTCCCGCGCCGCTGAAGGTCGGCTTCGTCTTCGTGAGCCCCGTGGGCGAAGCGGGCTGGACCTACCAGCACAACCAGGGCCGTCTGGATCTCGAGAAGAACCTGGGCGCCAGGGTCCAGACCACCTTCGTCGAGAACGTGGCCGAGGGGGCCGATTCCGAGCGCGTGATGCGCGACCTGGCCGCCCAGGGTCATCGCCTCATCATCGCCTCGAGCTTCGGCTACCTCGAGCCGGCGCTCAAGGTGGCGGCCGACTTCCCGCAGGTGGCCTTCGAGCATGCCGGCGGCTACAAGACCGCGGCCAACCTCAACACCTACAACGCGCGCTACTACGAAGGCCGCTACCTCGCCGGGCTGATCGCCGGGCGCATGACGCGCAGCGGCACGGCGGGCTATGTGGCGGGCTTCCCCGTGCCGGAAGTGGTGCAGGGCATCAACGCCTTTGCCCGCGGGCTGCGCGAGGCCAACCCACAGGCGCAGTTGCGGGTGATCTGGCTCAACGCCTGGTTCGACCCGGCGCGCGAGCGCGAGGCGGCGCTCACGCTGATGCGCCAGGGCGCTGACGTGATCACCAACCACAGCGGCTCGACCGCGGTGGCCCAGACGGTCGAGGCCGAAGGGCGCTGGTTCATCGGCTACCAGAGCGACATGCGCCGCTTCGCCCCGAAGCGCCAGCTCACGGCCGTCACCCACCACTGGGGGGGCTACTACACCCGGGTGGCCCAGGCGATGCTGGACGGGCGCTGGACACCCACACCGGCCTGGGGCGGCTTGAAGGACGGCTTCATCGACCTCGCACCACTGCACCCGGAGATCCCGGCGGACGTGGCCAAACTCGTGCGCGAGCGTCGGCAAGCCATCGAGGAGGGCCGCTTCCATCCCTTTGCCGGCCGCATCGTCGACAACCAGGGCCGTGTGCGCCATGAGGGCGGCCCGATGGACGACCGCCGCATCGCGGCCATGGACTACTACGTCGAAGGCGTGGTGGGCCAGCTGCCCGGGCGCTGATCAGCCGGCCAGGGCCTCGGCCAGCGCCGTGGCCCGGGGCCCGAAGGCATAGGCATCCATGCCCAGGCAGCCATAGGTCACGCCCGCGTGCAGGCGCACCGGCACCGCGTCGCGGCCGCCGGCGCCTGCCGGGGCATAGAAGGGCAGCCAGTGTTCGTCGGTGGGATGCATCAGCGCGGCATGTGGCGCCAGGCGCCGGTAGTCGAGCAGCGCCGGCCAGTCGCGCGCGGTGCTGCGCTCCCACACCCAGTGCCGGAAGGCGGCGCTCTCGGGCGTTTCGGGCAGGCCATTGATGCGGCCGCTGCCCAGTGCCAGGCGCAGGTTGTGCGTGATGCTGCCGGTGCCCAGGATCAGCACGCCGTCCTCGGCCAGCGGTGCCAGGGCTTCTCCGATGGCGAAGTGCTCGGCCGGCGCGGCAAAGGGCACCAGTGAGAGCGGCACGATGGGGATGTCGGCCGCGGGCCAGGCATGGACCAGCGGCGTCCAGATGCCATGGTCGAGCCCACCCTCAGCCAGCACATGGTGGCCAATGCCGGCAGCGCCGAGGCGAGCAGAGACGGCCTGCGCCAGCGCCGGGTCGCCCGGCGCGTCGTAGCGCATCTCGTACAACGCCTGCGGGAAGCCGCCGAAGTCATGGATGGTCTCGTGCCGAGCTGCGGCCAGCAGCACGGGCTCGCGCGTGGTCGTGTGGGCCGAGACGGCCAGGATGGCGCGAGGACGGCCGAAGGCCCGCTCGATCGCCGGGCCCAGGCGTCGGAAGAAGGCGCCGGTCTCCCCGGGCTCCAGCGCAACCAGCGGCGAGCCATGGGACAGGAAGAGCGGGGGCAGGGCGGAGGACATCATGCCATCCAGTGGACCATGGGTCGGGACCGGCGGGGTTGCATGCACTTGATGGCTGCGTTCAGAACCGTTCATCCCCTGACAAGACCCCAGGCCCGCGCGAGGGCCCTGGCTCGGCTATCGTTGCCGCTGTCACAGACCCGGAAATCCCATGTCGCGAAACGTCCTGTCCCTTGCACTCCGCCAGACCCTGCGCGATTTCCGTGCCGGCGAGTTGCGCCTGCTGGTCGTGGCCGTGATGCTGGCGGTGGCCGCGCTCACCGCCGTGGGGTTCTTCGCCGATCGCCTGAAGAACGGTCTGAACCGCGACGCCGCCCAGCTGCTGGGGGGCGATGCCATTGTCGCGAGCGATCAGCCCACGCCCGCCGCCTTTGTCGAGCAGGCCCGGGCGCAGGGGCTGGAGCAGGCCCACACGGTGGCGTTCCCCAGCATGGCGCGTGCGCCCGACGCGCAAGGGGGTGCCACGCGGCTGGCCTCCGTGAAGGCCGTGAGCGAAGGCTATCCCCTGCGTGGGCAGGTCCGGGTGACCCGGCAGCCGGGAGCCGGGGACGAACCGGCCGGCGGCATCCCCGAGCAAGGCAGTGTCTGGGTGGATGCCGCCTTGCTCGATGCCCTGCAACTGGGGGTGGGTGATGAGCTGATGCTCGGAGATGCCGGCCTGCGCATCAGCCGGGTCATCACGCTCGAACCCGATCGCGGGGCCGGCTTCATGGCCTTTGCCCCGAGGGTGATGCTCAACGAGGCCGACCTGGCGGCCACGGCGCTGATCCAGCCCGCCAGCCGGGTGACCTACCGCCTGGCCGTGGCCGCGCCCGCCGGGCGTGAGGCCGAGGTGGGGCGCTTCCTGGCCTGGGCCGATGCCCATATCCACTCGGCCGGCCTGCGAGGGGTGCGCCTGGAGTCGCTGGAGAGCGGCAGCCCGGAGATGCGCCAGACGCTCGACCGCGCCGAGCGCTTCCTGAACCTGGTGGCGCTGCTGGCAGCGCTGCTGGCGGCGGTGGCGGTCGGGATCGCCGCGCGCGACTTCGCCTCCCGCCATCTGGATGACTGCGCCATGTTGCGTGTGCTGGGCCTGTCGCAGCGCACCATTGCGGGCAGCTACGCCCTGGAATTCGCCTTCGTGGGACTGCTGGCCAGCACCTTGGGGGTGGTGCTGGGCTATGCCGTGCACCATGTCTTCGTTGCCCTGCTGGCGGGGCTGGTCGAGGCCACGCTGCCCGCGCCGGGGCCCTGGCCGGCGGTGTTCGGCCTGGGGGTGGGCCTGACGCTGCTTTTTGGCTTCGGGCTGCCGCCGGTGCTGCAACTGGCCCAGGTGCCGCCGCTGCGCGTGATCCGCCGGGACGTCGGCGAACTCAAGCCGGCTTCGCTGGCTGTGCTGGCGGCTGGCGCACTGGGCTTCGCCGGTTTGCTGGTGGCGGCATCCAGCGAGTTGCGCCTGGGCCTGATCGTGGTGGGGGGCTTCGCCGTCGCCATCTCGCTGTTTGCCCTGATGGGTTGGCTGGCGGTGCAGGTGTTGCGACGCACAGTCTCCGAAGTGGGGGCGCCGCGCTGGCTGCTGCTGGCCACCCGTCAAGTGGCGGCGCGCCCCGGCTTTGCCGTGCTGCAGGTCTCGGCCTTGGCCGTGGGCCTGCTGGCGCTGGTCCTGCTGGTGCTGCTGCGCACCGACCTGATCTCCAGCTGGCGCCAGGCGACGCCACCCGATGCACCGAACCGCTTCGTCATCAACATCCAGCCCGAGCAGGCCGAGCCCTTCCGCGAGCGGCTCTCACAGGCGGGCGTGAGCGGCTACGACTGGTATCCCATGGTGCGGGGCCGTCTGGTCTCGATCAACGGCGAGGCGGTCGACCCGGACCGCTACACCGACGAGCGGGCACGCCGTCTGGTGGACCGGGAATTCAACCTGAGCCATGCGGCCGAGCTGCCGGTGCACAACGAACTCGTGCAGGGGCGCTGGGTGCCGGAGGAAGAGGGCGCCATCAGCATCGAGGAAGGGATTGCCCAGCGGCTGGGGCTGAAGATGGGAGACACGCTGGGGTTTGACATCGCCGGGATCATCGTGCCGGCGCGCATCACCAGCGTGCGCAAGGTGGACTGGGCCTCGATGCGGGTCAACTTCTTCGCGATGTTCCCGCAAAGCCGGATGGACGACCTGCCCATCACCTACATCGCGGCCTTTCGCGCACCCGACGAGGCCGACTTCGACAACAGTCTCGGCCGCGACTTCCCCAACATCACGAACGTCGATGTCTCGGCCTCGATCGCCCAGGTGCAGCGGGTGCTGGACCAGGTGATCCGTGCCGTGGAGTTCCTCTTCGGATTCACGCTGGCGGCGGGCCTGGTGGTGCTCTTTGCGGCCGTGACGGCCACCCGCGAGGCGCGCGAGCGCGAATTCGCCGTGATGCGCGCCATGGGGGCGGGGCGGCGCCTGCTCGAGCGGGTGCAGCGCGCCGAGCTGCTGGGCGTGGGGGCTCTGGCGGGACTGCTGGCGGCGGGTGCAGCCATTGCCGTGGGCTGGGCGCTGGCGCGCTACGCCTTCGAGTTCAGCTGGGGGCCTTCGCCCTGGGTGCCGGTCGCCGGAACCCTGGCCGGCGCGGCCCTGGCCCTGGCGGCTGGCTGGTGGGGCCTGCGCGAGGTCCTGCGCCGCCCCGTGGTGGAAACCCTGCGCAAGGCGTCCACCTGACCGACGGGACTCAAGTCTTCGGTGTGTCGGCCGATATGCCAGTGAATCTGCGGCCACTTCGGCAGCATCCCGCCCTGGGCCCCGCTGCTAGACTGGACGCCATCCCAAGGCCGACACGCTGTGCAATCCACCGCCGACACCTCCTTGCCTGCACTGCATGAGCTCAAGCTTGAGCAGGCACTGAGCTTGCTGCAGCATGCCGGCTACCCCTTGCCGTCCCTGTCGGATGCGCCCATGCAGACGATCCTGCAGGCGCTCATCGACGGCCTGTGCGACCTGTCCCTGCGCGACGCCCTGACCGGCCTGCCCAACCGCCGCCACTTCCGAGCGGTGGTCGAGCGGGAGATCGATCGTGTGGCCCGCACAGGAGAGTCGGCCCTGCTGCTGGTGATCGACATCGATCACTTCAAGCATGTCAACGACACTCACGGGCACGCCGCTGGCGATCTCGTGATCCAGACCATCGGCCAGCGCCTGGCCGAGTGCGTACGCCCCATGGACACGGTGGCGCGTTTCGGTGGCGAGGAGTTCGCCATGGTGCTGCCCAACTGTCACCCGGCCTACGGCGAAGCCGTGGCCGAGCGCATCCGCCGCACCGTCGAGGGTCATGCCATCCGCCTGCCGTCGGGCCAGGAGATCCATGTGACGGTGAGTGTCGGGGGGGCCTTCGCCCCGCAATGGGTGCGCTCCTCGGCTGCGCTGTGGACCGAGCGGGCCGACCTGCAGCTCTATTGCGCGAAAACCGAGGGCCGCAATCGCGTCTGCCTCGAACAATCGGTGGTCAGCAGCGTCAGCAGCGAAGAGAAGTGCATGCTCTTCGGCGTGACGACCTGGGACGACAGCCTTGAGTAATCCCATGAACACCACCCCTGCCAGCACCTCTTCGCTTCCCTTGCCCGGCACCCGGCGTGCCTGGGTCCTGGCCGTGACCAGCGGCAAAGGCGGCGTGGGCAAGACCTTCGTCTCGGCCAACACCGCCGCTGCCCTGGCCCGCCGTGGCCACCGCGTGCTCGTGCTCGACGCCGACCTGGGCCTGGCCAACCTCGACGTGGTGCTCAACCTGTACCCCAAGATCACCCTGCACGATGTCTTCACCGGCAAGGCCACGCTCGACGAGGCGGTGCTGAAGGCCCCGGGCGGGTTCTCGGTGCTGCTGGCCGGCTCGGGACTGGTGGAGTACTCGCGCCTCACCCCCGAGGTGCGCGAGCAGCTCCAGCGCGTGGTGGCCACGCTCGTTCCCCGCTACGACTACGTGTTGCTGGACACCGGCGCCGGCATCTCCGACGTGGTGCTCTATGCCATCTCGCTGGCCGACGACGTGCTGGTGGTGGCCACGCCCGAGCCCACCTCGCTCACCGACGCCTATGCCACCATCAAGGTGCTGGCCACGCAGCAGCGCCGCCGCCTGCTGCACCTGGCCGTCAACCAGGTGGCCAAGGTGGGCGACGGCAAGGTCGTGGCCCAGCAACTGCAGCAGGTGGTCGATCGTTTCGTGTCCACGCCCCAGGGCGAGGCCGTGAAGCTGTCTCTGGTGGGCGACATTCCCAGTGACCCCTCCGTGCGCGAGGCCCTGCAGCGGCGCCAGCTGCTGTTTGAAGCCCTGCCGGGCACGGCCGCGGCCCAGGCCATCGCGCAACTGGCCACGCGCATCGAAGCGGCGGCGCCGGCGTCAGCCACGGCCTGAATGCCCTCTCGGGCGGGCGCCGCATGGCGGCTTTCTACAATGGGTGCTTCCCTTCGACGACCGAAAGGATGCCCCATGATCCCCACCGCCCTGGCCCATAACCTCCGGCGCAATCGACTGAGCCGGCGCGACGCCCTGTGGCTCTTCGGCGCCAGCACCAGCGTGGTCGTGCTGCCCTGGCTGCAGGGCTGCGCCACCTCACCCGTCACCGGAGAGACCATCGTCGTGGGCATGAGCGAGGCCCAGGAACGTCAGGTGGACGCCCAGATGTCGCCCCACCAGTTCTCGCAGGATCTCGGGCCCATCCAGGAGGCCGGGGTCAACGACTACGTGGTCTCGGTGGGGCGCAGCCTGCAGCAGCACACCCACCGGCCGCAGATGCCGTATTCCTACCGGGTGCTCAACGCCAACTACGTCAACGCCTACACCTTCCCGGCGGGTGCGATGGGCGTGACACGCGGCATCCTCACCGAGATGGAAGACGAAGCCGAGCTGGCCGCACTGCTGGGCCATGAGATGGGCCATGTGAACGCTCGCCACGCCGCCCAGCGCCAGGGCCAGGCGCTCATTGCGCAATCGGTGGTGGTGGGGCTGAACGTGGCGGCCTCGAATTCGCAATGGGGCGCCCTGGTGGGGCTGGGCAGCCAGGTGGGTGCCAGTGCGCTGCTGGCCAGCTACTCGCGCGACAACGAGCGCGAGGCCGACGCCCTGGGGCAGGAGTACATGGTGCGCGCCGGCTACCCGGCCAGCGGCATGACCGAGCTGCACCAGATGCTGGTCGATCAGGAAAAGGCCCAGCCCAGCCTGCTGCAGACCATGTTCTCGTCGCACCCAATGAGTGGCGAGCGCCGCGACACGGCGCGCCGCCTGGCACAGGAGCGCTATGGCGCCACGGCCTCGCGCCCGGTGCAGCGCGAGCGCTACATGGACTCGATCGCGGGCGTGCGGCGCATCAAGCCCACCATCGACGCCTGCAAGAACGGTGAGACCGCCATGGCGCGCAAGGCCTATGCCGACGCCAACACCCAGTTCACCCAGGCCCTGAAGCTCACCCCGCAGGACTATGCGGCCAACCTGCGAATGGCCCAGTGCCTGCAGGCCCAGGGCCGCACGCGCGACGCGCAGCGCTATGCCGAGGCCGCCAAGACCATCTACCCCCAGGAAGCCCAGGCGCGCAAGCTCGCGGGCGTGCTGGCCTTGGCCGATGGTGAACCCGCCCGTGCCCATGCCGACCTGCTGGCCTTTGACCGCATGCTGCCTGGCGACCCGGGCGTGACCTTCCTGCGCGGTGTCGCCCTGGAGGGCATGGGCGAGCGCGAGGCCGCCGCACGCCAGTACAACGCCTTCCTGCGCCTGGGCGCCCAGGGACAGGCCGCCCAATACTCCGCCAGTCGCCTGAAGGCCTGGGGATACGTGAAGTGAAGACTCGATGACCTCGAATCCCCCTGATCAAGCCACGCAACCCGAGACCGCCTACGAGTGGGTGGGCGGCGAGGGCGCCGTGCGCGCCCTGGTGGACCGTTTCTACGACCTGATGGACCTGGAGCCGGCCTACGCCGAACTGCGCGCGCTGCACCCCACGGCGCTGGAGGGCTCGCGCGACAAGCTGTTCTGGTTCCTGTGCGGCTGGCTGGGTGGCCCGCAGCACTACGTCGAGCGCTTCGGCCACCCGCGGCTGCGCGCGCGCCACCTGCCGTTCCCGATCGGCATCAAGGAGCGCGACCAGTGGCTGCAATGCATGGACCAGGCCATGCAGGAACTGCAGCTCGACCCGGTGCTGGTGGGCCGGCTGCGCGAGTCCTTCTTCAACACCGCCGACTGGATGCGCAACAAGGGCGGTTGATCAACCCGTGTTGCGCAGGCCCGCCGCCACGCCGTTGATCGAGATGTGGATGCCGCGCTGCACGCGCTCGTTCACCTCGCCCGACTCCTTCTGCTGCCGGTAGCGGCGCATCAGCTCCACCTGCAGGTGGTTGATGGGGTCGAGGTAGGGGAAGCGGTGCTCGATGGAGCGCGCCAGCGCCGGGTTGGACGCCAGGCGCTGCTTCTCGCCGGTGATCAGTGCCAGGGCGTCCTGCGTGCGCTGCCACTCGGCCTCGATGGCCTTGAAGATGCGCCGGCCCAGGCGTTTGTCCTCCACCAGCTCCACGTAGCGTGAGGCCACGGCGAGGTCGGTCTTGGCCAGCACCATGTCCATGTTCGACAGCAGAGTGCGGAAGAAGGGCCACTGGCGGTGCATGCGCGTGAGCAGCGCCAGCCGCTCCTTGCGCTGTGGACCCTGGCCCAGGTAGGCCTCGATGGCCGAACCGAAGCCGTACCAGCCCGGCAGGGCCACGCGGCACTGGCCCCAGGAGAAGCCCCAGGGAATGGCGCGCAGGTCCTCGATGGCCCGCGTGGCCTTGCGCGAGGCAGGGCGCGAGCCGATGTTGAGCTCGGCGATCTCGCGGATGGGCGTGGCCGCGAAGAAATAGTCGGTGAAGCCGGCGGTGTCGTAGACCAGCTTGCGGTAGGCCTTCATGCTGGCCTCCGACAGCGCTTGCGCGGCCTCCAGGAAGGTCTTGGGCGCACTCTTGGTGGGGTGCAGCAGCGTGGCCTCCAGCGTGGCGGCCACCAGGGTCTCGAGGTTGCGCCGGCCGATCTCGGGGTTGGCGTACTTCGAGGCGATCACCTCGCCCTGTTCGGTCAGGCGGATCTGGCCGTTCACCGTGCCCGGAGGCTGGGCCAGGATGGCCTGGTAGCTCGGGCCGCCGCCGCGACCCACGGTGCCGCCGCGGCCGTGGAAGAGCCGCAGCGTGATGCCATGTTCGGCCTTGAGCCGGTTGAAGTGCTCCACCAGCTCGATCTCGGCACGGTAGAGCTCCCAGTTGCTGGTGAAGAAGCCGCCGTCCTTGTTGCTGTCGCTGTAGCCCAGCATGATGTCCTGCTCGCCACCCGAGCGCTTCACCAGGTCGAGCACGCCTGGCAGGGCGTAGAAGGTGCGCATGATGGGCGCGGCCTGGCGCAGGTCACCGATGGTCTCGAACAGCGGCACCACGATCAGATCGGCCACGGCGTCCTCGCCCAGCGTGCCGCGCATGAGCCCCACCTCCTTTTGCAGCAGCAGCACCTCCAGCAGGTCGCTCACCGTTTCGGTGTGGCTGATGATGTAGTGGCGGATCGCCTCGCGGCCGAAGCGTTCGCGCATCACGCGCGCCGTCTCGAAGATCGCCAGCTCCGATTCGGTGTGCTCGCTGTAGTGCGCCCCGCGCACGCGCAGGGGCCGCGGGTCGCGCAGCTGCTGGACCAGCAGCTCGATCTTGTGGATCTCGTGCAGGTGGGCATAGCCCGACTCCACGCGCGCCGCCGCCAGCAGCTCGGCCACGACTGCTTCGTGCTTGTCCGAACTCTGCCGCAGGTCCACGGTGGCCAGGTGGAAGCCGAAGACCTGCACGGCACGGATGAGCGGGCGCAACCGCACCTCGGCCAGGGCGCTGCCATGGTGATGGGCCAGGGACTCCTCGATCACGCGCAGGTCGGCCAGGAACTCGGCGGCACTGTCGTAGGGGGTGGAAGGGGCCACCGCGTGGCGCAGGGCCTCGGTGCCGGTGAGCTGCTGCAGCGTGCCGGCCAGGCGGGCGTACATGCCGATCAGCGCGCGGCGGTAGGGTTCGTCGCGGCGGTGCTCGTTGGTGTCGGGCGAACGCTCGGCCAGGGCGGCCAGGGCCGGGGCCACGTCCACCAGCATGGCCGAGATCGACAGCTCGGCACCCAGCTCGTGCACCTCGGTGAGGTAGTAGCGCAGGGCCGTCTCGGCCTGCTGGCGCAGCGCGAACGCCAACGTGTCGGCCGTGACATTGGGGTTGCCGTCGCGGTCGCCACCGATCCAGTTGCCCATGCGGAAGAAGGGCGCCACCTCGTGGCCGGGCAGGGCACGCTCCAGGCTGCGGTACATGCGCGGGATCTGGCGCAGGAAGGTGGCATGGTAGTAGCTGAGCGCGTTCTCGATCTCGTTGGCCACCGTGAGCTTGGTGTAGCGCAGCATGCGTGTCTGCCACAGCTGCGTCACGCGCGCGCGGATCTGGGCTTCGTTGTCGTCCAGCTCGCGCTGGGTGTGGAGCTCGTCGCGCTGGTGGATCAACTCTGCAATGGCGCGTTCAGCGTCCAGAATGGACTTGCGCTGCACCTCGGTGGGGTGGGCGGTGAGCACTGGCGAGATGTAGGCCTGCGCCAGGGTGCGGGCGACGTCGTCTGCGCGGACGCCGCCTTCGGCCAGGCGTTCGAAGCAGAAGGCGAGCGAACCTTCCTGAACGTGGCCCTGGCGTTCGTGGTGATCGCGCCGGCGCACGTGGTGACGGTCTTCGGCGATGTTGGCCAGGTGCGAGAAGTAGCTGAAGGCGCGGATCACCGACACGGTCTGGTCGCTGCTGAGGTTCTTCAGCAGACGGTCCAGCGAACGGCCGGCCTGGGCATCGCGCTTGAGGCGGTAGGCCACCGAAAGCTGGCGGATGCGCTCGATCAGCTCGAAGGCCTCGCGCCCTTCCTGCTCGCGGATCACGTCGCCCAGGATGCGGCCCAGCAGCCGGATGTCTTCCACCAGGGGGCGGTTCTTTTCAGCGGCATCCGCCTGGATGTTCGACTTCGAACGGGGGCGGGCGGGGGAGGCGGGGCGCGGCATGGTTACCTCGGTGCGTCTCAGGGTGGTAACAAAATTACAAGGGCCGCATGGTAGCACTGCGCAAAGCGCTGCGCGGCCCTCGCACGACCGTTCGCCTCCCCTGCTCGGGTAGCATGCCGGCATGAGTGCTTCCCTCTCCTCCCCGAACTCGGCGACGACCGACTGGATCATCGCCACGCGCGAAAGCCGCCTGGCACTGTGGCAGGCCCGTCACGTGCAGGCCTTGCTGCAGCAGCGTTTCGGCCGCACGGTCGACCTGCTGGGCATGACCACACGCGGCGACCAGATCCTCGACCGCACCTTGTCGAAGGTGGGGGGCAAGGGCCTGTTCGTGAAGGAACTCGAGGTCGCGCTCGAGGAGGGCCGTGCCCACCTGGCCGTGCATTCGCTCAAGGACGTGCCGATGGAGTTGCCCGAGGGCTTCGTGCTCGCGGCCGTGCTGGAGCGCGAAGACCCGCGGGACGCCTTCGTTTCGCCGCGCTACGCCCACCTCGCGGAGCTGCCAGCCGGTGCCGTGGTGGGCACCTCCAGCCTGCGCCGCCTGGTGCAGCTGCGTGCGGCACGCCCCGACTTGCGCATCGAGCCGCTGCGCGGCAACCTCGACACGCGGCTGCGCAAGCTCGACGACGGTCACTACGACGCCATCGTGCTGGCGGCGGCCGGGCTGAAGCGCCTGGGCCTGGCCGAGCGCATCCGCAGCGTCTTCGAACCCTCGGAGATGCTGCCGGCGGCCGGGCAGGGTGCGCTGGGCCTGGAGATCCGCGCCGACCATGCCGAGCTGCGTGCGGTGCTTGAGAGCCTTGTACATCGACCCACCTGGCTGGCCGTGCATGCTGAGCGCGCCGTCTCGCGTGCGCTGGGCGGGAGCTGCAGCGTCCCGCTGGCCGCCCATGGCGTCTGGCAAGGGACGCAGTTGGTCCTGCATGCGGCGCTGGGCGATCCCTCTGCCACGACGCTGCAACTGCTGCAGGTGCGTTGCGAGGCGCCCGTGGACAGTACCGAGTCTGCCCAGGCCCTGGGCACACAGGCGGCGGAGCAGCTGCGCGCCCAGGGGGCCGACGCCATCCTCGCGCGCCTGGCCGCGGACGCGTGAGGATGCACGCGAGCCCCACGACGCTGCTCGTCACGCGCCCGCAGGGGCAGGCGCTCCAGTGGGTGGCGCAGCTGCGCGAGCTCGGCGTGCCTGCGCAACCCCTGCCACTCATCGCGATCGATCCGCCTGAGGACGCGCAGGCCGTGCAGGCGGCTTGGGCGCGCTTGACGGAGTACCAGCTGCTGGTCTTCGTGAGCCCCAGCGCCGTCGAGCAGTTCTTTGCCCAGGGGCCCGCACCGGCGGCCTGGCCCGAGGGGGTGCGGGTGGCCACGCCCGGGCCCGGCACGGACGCCGCCCTCGCCCGCGCGGGGGTACCCGAGGCTCTGCGGCGGCGCCCCGCCGACGATGCCGAGCAGCTCGACTCCGAGTCGCTGTGGGAGGTGCTGCGCCACGAGCCCTGGGACGGGGGGCGCGTGCTCATCGTTCGCGGCGAGGGGGGGCGGCCCTGGCTGGCCCAGCAGATGGAAGCCGCGGGGGCCACCGTCGAATTCCTCGGCGCCTACCGACGGCGTGTGCCGTTGCTGGACGATGCCGACCGCCAGCGGCTGCGCGAGGTGCTGGCCGACCCGGCCGGACAGGCCTGGCTCTTCAGCAGTTCGCAGGCCATCGATCACCTGGTGGAGCTCGTGCGCCAGCAGGGACTGCAGGCGGACTGGTCGCGGCACTGCGCCGTGGTGACCCACCCACGCATCGGTGAGCGCGCAAGGGCCCTGGGCCTGGGGTGCATCGAGGCTTCGCATCCAGCCCCTCAGGCCGTGGCCGAGGCCTGGGGCCGCCTGCAAGGCAATCCTGCCAGGGGGCTCGATACAATGAAAGTCACCGTGAGCGACACTTCTTCTCCTCCAGCGCCGCCCCCTTCCGCGCCCGCCTCCCCCTCCCGCTCGCTGTGGTGGGTGGCTGTGGTGGGCCTGCTCATCCTGAGCATGGTGGCCGTGGTGCTGGCTTACCAGACCCATCAGCAGCTGCGCGATCTCGAGCGTGAACTGGTGGCGCGCCAGCAGGTGAGCCAGGACCTGGCCACCGAAGCCCGTGCGCTCGCGCGTCAGGCCCAGGATGTGGCGCGTGAATCTGCCGCCCGCACGGCTGTGCTCGAGACACGCCTGGCCGAAGTCAGCCTTCAACGAAACCAGCTGGACGATCTGCTGCAGGCGCTGTCGCGCTCGCGCGACGAGAATGTGCTGATCGAGATCGAAGCCGGCATCCGCGTGGCCTTGCAGCAGGCTGGCCTCACGGGCAGCGCCGAGCCGCTCGTGAGTGCGCTCAAATCGGCCGACGAGCGGCTGCAGCGATTGAACCAACCGCGTCTTGAGCGTGTTCGACGCGCCATCGCTCTGGATGTGGAGCGAGTGCGAGCGGTGGCGGTGGCCGATGTGCCGTCGCTGGTGGCGCGTCTGGATGAAGCCGCGCGCCTCGCCGATGACCTGCCCTTGCTCTCGAGTCCCGGCGCGGGCGTGGCCGAGCGCGCTGCGGCTGAAGCGGCGCAGGTTCCACGCGCGGATACGGGGTGGCCAGAGCGCGGCCGGGATCTTGCCGCCCACGTGTGGCAGGAGTTGCGTTCGTTGGTGCGCGTGACGCGCATCGACCAGCCCGAAGCCATGCTGATCGCGCCAGAGCAGGCCTTTTTCCTGCGCGAGAATCTGAAGCTGCGCCTGCTCAATGCCCGCTTGGCCCTGCTGAGTCGTCAGTTCGACACGGTCCAGGCCGATGTGCGCCAGGCCCAGCAGGCCCTCGACCGCTACTTCGATCCGCGCTCGCGCCGGGTGATGCAGGTCGCCGACACGCTGCGCCAGGTCCAGACGCAGGCACGCGCCAGCCAGTTGCCCCGTCCGGACGAGACGCTCTCGGCGCTGCAGGCCGCTGCGGCCGGACGCTGAGGGGGGCTGCGTCGATGCGCAACGTCGTCTGGTTCATCCTGCTGTTCGGTTTCGCGGTGCTGGCCGCTGCGGTCCTGGGGCGCAACGACGCGGTCGTCACGCTCTACTGGGCGCCGTGGCGGATGGACCTGTCCTTCAACTTCTTCATCCTGGCCTTGCTGCTGCTGTGTCTGGGGCTGTTCGTGGCGCTGCAGACGCTGCACACGCTGATCGGCCTGCCGCGCCGCGCGCGCGAGTGGCGCATCGCGCGGCGCGACCACCATGCCCAGCAGGCGCTGCGCGAGGCCCTGGCGCTGTACTTCGGTGCGCGCTACAGCCGTGCCCACAAGGCCGCGCAACGTGCGCTGACCATCCAGAACGTCACGCCGGAGCTTCAGGCCGACCCGGAGTTCGTCACCCTGGCCCGCCTGCTGGCCGCCGGCAGCATGCACCGCCTGCAAGACCGCACCCGACGCGACGAACTGTTGCAGGAAGCCCTGTCCAACTCGCCCTCGGGCTCCAACGGCCGCGCGGCCGACGAAGGAGTGCGCCTGATGGCCGCCGAGTGGGCACTGGAAGACCGTGATGCCGAACGCGCGCTGGAGCTGATTGCCGAACTGCCCCCAGGACTGGCCCGCCGCACCCAGGCCCTGCGCCTGAAACTGCAGGCTGCGCGGCTGGCCCGACAGCCCCTGGATGCCCTGCGGACCGCACGCCTGCTGGCCAAGCACCAGGGCTTCTCTCAGGTGGCGGCGCAGGGCCTGCTGCGATCCCTGGCCCTGGAAGCGCTCGATACCGCGCGTGATGCTGACCAGTTGCAGCGCGTGTGGGAGCAACTCGATGCCGCCGATCGCCGCGATGCCTTCATCGCGGCGCGTGCGGCCATGGCCATGGCGCGCCACGGACGCCCTGCGGAAGCGCGGGCGATGCTGCAGCCCTTCTGGGACACCCCGGCGGGCCGCAGTGCCGAGGAGTGGCAGGCCCTCGCCGAGGCTCTGGTGCGTTCGCTTGAAGGGCTGGGCACCGATTGGCTGCCCCGCCTGGAGGCCGCCGCGCACGCTCACCCCACACGACCGGAACTCGCCTACGCCTTGGGCCGTGCCCTGGCCGAGCTGCAGCTGTGGGGCAAGGCGCGCCAGCAGCTCGAACGCTGTGCCGACGACCCCACGCTCTCGCCCAGCCAGCGCCGCAGCGCCTGGCGCCGTCTGGCGGAGATGGCCGAGCAGGATGAGGATCACGACCGGGCGCGCAGTTGCTTTCGCCGAGCGGCGCGCATCGAGTGATGACAAACTCAAAAATCATGTTATAGTTTCGGTCTTCGCGGCTGTAGCTCAGTTGGATAGAGTACTTGGCTACGAACCAAGGGGTCGTGGGTTCGAATCCTGCCAGCCGCGCCAGAACATTGGTTCTAGAACAACGGGTCAGTTCCTCAGGGACTGGCCCGTTTTTCTTTGTCCGGCAGTCTGAACCCAACGGGTTGAATCATGGAACGTGTCGATGCCATCGTGATCGGGGCTGGGGTGGTGGGTCTGGCCGTGGGCCGGGCGCTGGCCCTGCGGGGCCTGGAGACCATCGTGCTGGAGCGCGCATCCAGCATCGGCACGGGCACCAGCTCACGCAACAGCGAAGTCATCCACGCCGGCATCTACTACCCCACGGGCTCGCTGAAGGCCCGGCTGTGCGTGCGAGGCAAGGAGCTGCTCTACGCCTACTGTGCCGACAAGGGCATCCCTCACCGCCGCTGCGGCAAGCTGATCGTGGCGGCCTCGGTCGAGCAGGTGCAGGTGCTGGAGCAGCTGCAGGCCACCGGGCGGGCCAATGGCGTGCAGGGGCTGCACCTGCTCACAGGGGCGCAGGCCCGTGCGCTGGAGCCGCAGCTTGCCTGCGAGGCCGCGCTGCACAGCGAGAGCACCGGCATCGTGGACAGCCATGCCTACATGCTGGCGCTGCAAGGCGATCTCGAAGCCGCAGGCGGCGTGCTGGCCTATGGCGCGGATGTGGCCGGTGGGCGCTGCGGGGCGAGCGGCATCGTGCTCGATGTCCAGGGAGACAGCCCCATGGAGATCGAGGCCGGGCTCGTCGTGAACTGCGCGGGCCTGCACGCCCAGGAGATCGCCCACCGCCTCGAGGGCCTGCCGGCCGATCGGATCCCGCCACTGCACCGCGCCAAGGGCAACTACTACAGCCTGAGCGGCCGCTCGCCGTTCTCTCGCCTCATCTACCCCGTGCCGGAGCCCGGGGGCCTGGGGGTGCATCTCACCTTGGACCTGGGTGGCCAGGCCCGCTTCGGCCCCGACGTCGAATGGGTCGAGGCCCTGGATTACCGGGTCGATCCGGCCCGCGCGACGTCGTTCTATGCCTCGATCCGCCGCTACTGGCCGGGTCTTGCCGAGGGCGCCCTGCAGCCCGCCTATGCCGGCATCCGGCCCAAGCTGAACGGCCCGGGCGAGCCGGCCCGGGACTTCATGATCCAGACGCCAGCCGAGCATGGAGTGCGTGGCCTCGTGAACCTCTTCGGCATCGAGTCGCCGGGGCTGACCGCGGCGCTCGCGATCGGCGAACAGGTGACGGCCGGGGTCTGAAAAGCAGAAACCCCGCCGGTGTTTGCACACGGCGGGGTCGAAGCGTTGGGCCGGGAAGGCTTACTTCTTCTTGGCGGCCTTCTTGGGCGCAGCCTTCGGAGCCGGGGCCTTGGCGGCCTTGCGGGCAGCGGCCTTGGGGTCGACGGCGGCCTTGAAGCCAGCGCCCGGAGCGAACTTGGGCAGCTTGGCCGCGGCGATCTTGATCTTGGCGCCGGTGCTGGGGTTCACGCCATTGCGGGCGGCACGGGCGTGCTGCTTGAAGGAGCCGAAGCCCGGCAGGGTCACGGCGCCACCCTTCTTGACGGTCGTGACGATCGCGTCGAGCAGGGTCTCCAGGATGCGGCCGGCTTCGGCCTTGGACAGATCGTGCTTGGAAGCCAGGTGTTCAACCAGTTCGGTCTTGTTCATGCGTTGGATGTCAGAGTTCAGTGAAGGATGCCCGAACCATTCGGGCCGCGCGATTGTGCCGCATGTGCGATCGCCTCTTGAGGCGGACCCTCCGAAGGTTCCGTTACAGAAAAGGAGTTCACTGCAGCAACCGGCGGCGCCTACACTCCAAGCTCTTCACAAGCCCTGCAGTTTTGGGGATTCACTCTCAACCCGCGCAGTAGCGCGGCTGGACGTGGGCCTGTGCATGGCGAAACGCGTCCGCAACCGCAGGAGGATCGGAACATGGCGTTTCGCGTGCAGGGCCGGGTCGTGGTTTCAGAGACGGGCGCCGGTGTGCCCGATCTGGTGGTCAGTGTGCTGGACGTCGATCCGGCGCCGGTGTCGCCGCCCACCCATGCGAGGCCTGTCCAGCCCGGAGGCATGGAGCGACTCGGATCGGTGTTGACCGATGCAGAAGGTCGTTTCTGGCTGGCCTTCGACGCCAAGCGCTTTGCCGCAGGAGATGGGAGTCCCGCGCGGCCCGACCTGGTGCTGTGTGTGTTCGGGCCTGACCGTCCCGGCCCTCCCGGCAAGCCGGACGGACTCGATCTTGAACAAAGGCTGCTGTTCCGAACGGCGGCCCCGCTGATGGATGCGGGCGACATCGAAAGCTTTGTCATCCAGGTGGAGAGGGCGCGGCTCGAGCGCGCCGGCGTGCGCTTGCCGCAGACGGACGAGGCCGTGCTGGGGTCCGCAGCGCTGCGCGAGCGCCTGCAGGTCCAGACGCAGGAGTACAAGGCCGTAGCGCAGGTGCAGCGGGAGTTCGCTGCCCATGCGTTGCCCGCAATGGCCCGGGAGCGTGTGGCCGTTTCCGGGATGTTGTCCCGTCTGGCCGATGAGGGTGTGTTTGCGCGAGCCGGCTTCCTGGGTCTGAACCCCGCGCTCGACGACATTCGTCGGGGCCTGATGGAGCGCTGGCGTCGCACGCTGGAGCGGCATCGCGAAACCCGTGTGGCGATGCGTTTTCGCCTCGATGATGCTGCGGTGCGCGACCTTGGCGGCGACCCCGAAGCCTTGGCCCGCGGCGGCACCGTGGCGGTGACGTTCTGTGATCTGTCGCGGCGTCTCGGCTCGGACGGGAGCTTGTTGCGCCATCGGGATCTGCTCACGGCCCTTCGGGCGCGGCGCTCGGTGCAGGCGCTGTCGGCGCCGCCTGTCGCGGATCCTTTGCCGGGAGGCGGCGACGCCAACGACGGCACTGGCGCCACGGCAGAAGATGTGCGCGCGGAAATCCTGCAGCGCCTGCGTGCCCAGGTGGCACAGCTCCCCGACATCGAGGCGGCGAGGAACGGCTCGCCGGCGGAAGACCTGCTGCGCATCAAGGAGATCGTTCGCCGGCTGGAGATGTCGGGTGGTCCCGCGAATGTCGTGGCATCGCGTGATCTGAACGTGCTCCAGATTGCCTTCGAGTCGGTGTGGACCAGCTTCTTCGACCGCCGCTTCGAACGCAAGGCCAGAGAGCTCTACCGCACCCTGGTGCAGCTGGACGAGGACTACGGTGTGCTGGGCTCGGATCTGGATGCCGTGAGCAGCGCTGCCGAGTTGCGGCGGTTGCTCGACGACCTGCTGAGCAGTGCCACCTACGCAGGCGTAGAGGCCGTTCCTGCGCAGGTCGCCAGGGCGCTACCGTGGCTGACGGCCGCTCAGTGGAACGGCCTGGACCGTACCGGCAAGGCGGCCATGCTCAGCCTGGCCGAAGGTGTGGCATCGTCAGCAACGGTCAGGGTGGATGGGCGAGGGCGCGGGCCGGTCGTGGTGGTCGCGCCGGGGTCGGGGGCCAGGGTGAACGCCCCGGCGGGGGACGGATCCTTGCGCGAACGGGCGGACGCCATTCTCGCGGCGCACAGCCGCAGCCCGCTTGCGGCAGCCGAGGCGTTGGTGGCAGACCTCGAAGCCTCGCTGGCCGAGACGTACCGTTTCTCGGTCTTTGCCCCGGGAACCATCAACTACGGGACCTTGCTTACCTATCGTCAGCAGTGGTCACCTGTCAGCTACCAGGTTGGGCGGCTGGTCGAGACCCTGCCGCTGGCGCCGGGCGAGACGAGGGAGTTCACCGTCAAGCGCACCAGCAAGCGGACTGACCGCCAGCGTCGCGCCAGCAAGCAGATGCAGGAGTCGTCGCGGGAGAGCCAGTCGACGTCGCGAACCGAGCAGGAGGCCCTGGATGCCAGCACCCTGGCGATCAACAACCGCCTGTCGACGGAGGCCCAGTTCAACATCGGCATCGGCACCATCGGGGCCGCCTCCGAGTTCAGCCAGAACTTCACGCAGGAAAGCAGGCGTCTGCAAAAGACGTTTGCCGAGATCGCCCGCAAGGCCGCTGAACAGGTCAAGACCGAATCGGAGGTGACCGTCGAGTCCGAAACCGAGGTCTACAGCGAAAGCAACATCAAGCACACGCTGTCCAATCCCAACAACGAGATCACAGTCACCTATCTGCTCTACGAACTGGAACGACGCTACCGGGTGTCCAGCCAGTTGCATCGTGTCCAGCCTGTGGTGCTGGTGGCGATGGACATGCCCATGCCACACGAGATCGACGAAGGCTGGCTGCTGGAGCACGCGGGCTTGTTGCGTGACAGCCTGCTGGAGCCCGAACTGCGGCCGGCGCTCGAGCATCTGCAGGAGGGCCGCAGCGGCGATGCGCTCGACCTGGAACTGCGCAGAGCGGCGTTTCTGACGCAGCAGCGGCTCACCGTGGCGTTGGAGTCGGAATACAACGCGCTGGCCGAACAAGCCCGTCATCGCCGTGCGCAGATTGTCCGGTTCCTGCAGGGTGAAGGCGAGGCGCGGGCCGACGAAGCCAGCGACGGCGAGCGCATTGCCGCCGCGATCTTCAGCGGCGGGCTGACCGAGCTCTTCGGCGGCGGCCAGAGCGACGAGAACGAGCGCCTGGAATCGCGCCGCAAGGCGGCCGAGAAGGCGCTGGAGTACCTTGAGTCGGAGATCGAGTCCAAGGGCGCCGCCTTGGCGCGCGCACAGACTGCGCTCGAGGAGGCCACGAAACGCCTGAGCGAAGCGATCAAGCAAAAGGCGCAGCGCGACACGGCGATCTTGCAGCTGCGTCTGCACGTGAAGAACAACATCTTCCACTACATGCAGCAACAGTGGATGCGTGAGCATCCCGATGCCCGCTATTTCTCCCTCTACGACCGCGAAGTGCCGTTCTTCCCGCCGAACCCGTCGGATTACCGCCTGCGCGCTGCACGCCCAGACGAGCTGTCTCAGGAGGTCCCCGGTCTGCAACGGGACGGCAGCGCCTATGTGCTGGAGTTCGTTCCGCCCGCACCGCCAGCCAGCCTGGACAGCCTGCCCAGGCGCCGGCTGGGCGACATTGCCGACCTCGATCGCCTGCTGGGCTTCCGGGGCAACTTCGCCATCTTTCCCCTGAGGGTCTGCAGCCAACTCACCGATGTGATGCTGCACCCCTTTGCCGACGAATACTTCGGCGTGCGTGACCCTGCCTACGAACTGCCTTACACGGGAGCGGAGCTGCTGGCCTACGCACAGGAGGCATGGCGCGATCCACAGGCGGGCCTGGACGATGCGGGCCGCGACCGGCTGGCACGCATGGTGGTGGATGCCATGCTCAGATGGCCCGATGCCGAACAGGAAGTCGTGCTCCCGACTGGCCAGCTGTTCATGGAGGCCATCAAGGGAGACGGGACCTTGCTGGAGCCCTTCAAACTGGCGCATCGCGGTCTGGACGTGCTCAAGGTGGAGGAGGAAGTCCGCACCAAGCGCATCGATGCCCTGCGTCGCGCCGCCCGCATAGCCGGGAACATGCTGGACGTCGACCCGGCCAGCGTGGACAAGTTCGTGGTGGTGCAAGGGCAGCCCGGCGGCGTCATCGAGGCCTGATCATGTGCGACCCGCAGACGCATGCCGAACGCGGAACGGGGTCTGCTGCCAGGGGCATCGACCCGGATGTCGACCGAGCGGTGGAGCGGGCCATCGCGCCGACGAGCCCGCCGGGCACGCGCATGCCGGGCGCAGGCAGCGGCATCGTTCCGCCGCCGAGTGCCGATCGCCTTGCCCTGGAGGCCTCCTTGCGCCAGCGCGAGCGCGTGCTGGGTGAACTCAGCCGGGTGTTGCGCCAGGAAGCGCCTGCAGCGCTCGCGGGCGACGCGCGCGTTGTGCGTGCCCAGGCCTCCATCGTCGGGCTGGAAACCGAGTTTCGCGACATCATGGCGCGCAGCGGCACCGAACTTGCCCCGGGTGACCGTACCCGTGCCCTGGCGTTGCTCGACCGGGCGTACGAGATCGGCGACGGGCAATGGGGGAATGCGCGGTCGGCAATGTGGCGGGCTGTCTACAGCAGCCCGGAGGGTGGGGCGATCATCGATCGGGAAATTGCCGCAGGGCGGATGCGTCTGAGTCGTGGTGCGCGGGCGAGGGGACTGGCTCCCGAGTTCCACTACCAGCCGCCGGGGGGCGCTGCCCGCTGGATCACCGTGGACATCGACCACATGATCCCGCGCGACCGGGTGTCGTTCTACACCTTTCAGCCCCGCAACTTCCACCTCCAGGTCGACCGCTTCAACCGGCAGTGGTTGAACCGCTTCGGCGCCGCCACGCCGTTCCCCATGGGACGCTACGCCGATCTCAGTTCCGATGCGCTCGAGGAATTTGTTCAACGCTTCAGGCTGTCGCGCCGACAAAGGCCTGAGCGTCGAAGCCGTGCACGCCGCGCTGCAGCAGCAGGCGGGATTGCCACCCTGTTGTTGGTCATTTCCTCCGGAGCGCGGGCCGCCACCTACTCCGAGCTGGTCGATCAGCTGAGAGCGGCTGATCGGCGAAGGGCTGCCCGGCGGCACCGTGCGCTTCCGATCGATGGCATCGATCTGTTCAACCTGCGCAGCCACATCGAGCGGCGCCTGGACGTGTCTGCCTGGGACTTCGATCACAACGATCTGGATCAGTTGCTGCGGGCCGCACAGCACTGGGTGCGGCGTGAATACACCGAGGGCGGCGGAGATTGGGACCGGGACTTTGTGCGGCGATTCGATGCAGCGGTTGCAGCACAGGACGAGGACGCACTCAATCGCCTGCTCGACGACCTGGGCGGTTACCTGCTTGGCGCGGTCCGGGGTCGGTTGGATGAACTGGCAGATGTCGAACAGCTGCTGCTCGGGTTCCAGACGAGAGAAACGGAATACCATCAGGCGGCGGATGAGGCAGAGGCCATGGCGCTCGCGCGCGAAGAGCTGGGAGAGTCCGAGGCCGCTGCGTTCGCCATCTCGATCGAGGATCTCATGACGTTGGTGGACCACGGCCGTGCGATCGCGGCTCGCTTGCGGACCTACGTGCAGGTGACACGTGAACTCCTCACCCTGGTGCGCACGGCGCATGAGGGGGACCTGCGGCGCCGCGGCCGCGTGCAGGACGCCATCGAGGCGGCTGCAGGTGCGAATGCCTCGGCCTCGCGGGCCGAGCGCTGACCAGGGAGCGTCTCAGGGAGCGTCTCAGGGAGAACCCGATTCGCCTAGGTGACAGTGAATGGGAGCCGGCCTGCCGGATACTCGAAGGTACAAGACCTTCGAGGAGACCGCCATGTCCGACCGGCACTTCGCCTTCTGGCCGGAGCACGCCACGCGGCACCTGCATGTGCCGCAGACGCACCTCTACCGCAACGTCGAGGTCTCGGCGATGCGTTTCCCGGACAAGCCCTTCCTGATCTTCTACGACACGCCGCTGAGCTTCGCCCAGTTCCACGACGAGACGGAACGCATTGCCGGCTACCTGCAGCGCGCCTGTGGGGTCAAGAAGGGCGACCGGGTGCTGCTGGACATGCAGAACAGCCCGCAGTTCATGCTGGCCTACTACGGCATCCTGAGGGCCGACGCGGTGGTGGTCCCGGTCAACCCGATGAACCTGACGAAGGAGCTGGAGCATTACGCCCGCGACAGCGGTGCGCGCGTGGCCTTCGTGGCGCAGGAACTGCTGCCTCGCATGGGTCCGCTGCTGGGCCAGGCGCTGGACCACCTCATCGTCGCGACCTACAGCGACTACGCCACCGCCCCCACCGATCTGCCGGTGCCCGACTTCGTGTCCGCTCCCCGGGTGGCGCTTGCGCAGCGCGGCGCTGTCGCCTGGGCCGACGTGCTGGCCGCCAACCTGCGCCCCGGCCCCATCCAGGCCGGCCCTGACGACCTGGCCGTGATGCCCTACACCTCAGGCACCACGGGGCTGCCCAAGGGCTGCATGCACACGCATCGCACCACCATGTACAACGTGGCGGCCGGCAGTGTCTGGTGGAAGGCCAACCCCGGCCAGGTGGGCATGGCCATCCTGCCGCTCTTCCACGTCACCGGCATGCAGGCCGGCATGAACGGGCCGCTCTACACCGGCAGCACCATCGTGGTCCTGCCCCGCTGGGACCGCGACGCCTGCGCACTGTGCGTGCAGAAGCATGGCGTGTATGGCCTGGCCCTCATCACGGCCATGGTGATCGACTTTGTCTCCAACCCACGCCTGCCCGAGTACGACCTCAGCAGCCTGCGCCGCATCGCCGGCGGCGGCGCCGCCATGCCCAAGGCCGTGGCCCATGCGCTCGAGCACAAGCTGGGCCTGCGCTATGGCGAAGGCTACGGCATGACCGAAACCATGGCCGCCACGCACAGCAACCCGCCCGATGCGCCCAAGGCCCAGTGCCTGGGCGTGCCGCTCTTCGATGTGGACGCCCGCGTGGTGGACCCTGCGACCTTCCAGGAGCTGCCCCCGGGCGAGGTGGGCGAAATCGTGGTGCACGGCCCGCAAGTGATGCTGGGCTACTGGAAGCAGCCTGAGGCCAGTGCCCAGGCCTTCGTGGAGATCGACGGCAAGCGCTTCCTGCGCACCGGCGACCTGGGCACCACCGATGAGAACGGCTACTTCTTCTTCGTCGATCGCCTCAAGCGCATGATCAACGCGGCCGGCTTCAAGGTCTGGCCGGCGGAGGTGGAGGCGCTGCTCTACCAGCACCCGGCCGTGCAGGAGGCCTGCATCATCGCCGCGATGGACCCGCGCCGCGGCGAGACGGTCAAGGCCGTCATCGTGCGCAAGCCCGGGGCGGCGGGCGAGGTGAGCGAGCAGCAGATCATTGACTGGTCGCACGAGCACATGGCTGCCTACAAGGTGCCGCGCATCGTGGAATTCGTGGACAGCCTGCCCAAGTCGGGCACCGGCAAGGTGATGTGGCGCGAACTGCAGGAGCGCGAGCGCCGCAGCGCCCCTTGAGCCCGGTTTACAGCCCGCGAGGTGGCGGCTACGATGAATGGTTTTCAGAATCATGTTCTGTAATGCAGAACAACGATCGTCCCGGAGCTTCCATGAACAGCGCAACGCCCTCTTCCAGTCCAGCACGACCCGATGTACCGCCGGAGGTGGCGGCCGCCATTGAGCGGGCTGAGCGCGTGGCTGCCCTGATCCCTGACGTGCCGGCCGACACGCCGCTGCGTCCGACCCGCAAGGTGGGCGTGATCGGGGCGGGCACCATGGGGGGCGGCATCACGATGAACTTCCTCAATGCCGGCCTGCCTGTGGTGCTGCTGGAGATGAAGCAGGACGCGCTGGACCGCGGTCTGGCCACCATCCGCCGCAACTACGAGAACTCCATGAAGAAGGGCAAGCTCACGGCCGAACAGGTCGAGGCACGCATGGCCCTCATCACGCCCACGCTGGCTTACGAGGGCCTGCGCGATGTCGACCTCGTGATCGAGGCGGTGTTCGAGGACATGGGCGTCAAGGAGACGGTGTTCAAGACGCTCGACGAGGTGGTGCAACCGGGCGCCATCCTGGCGTCGAACACCTCCTACCTCAACATCGACCGCATCGCCGCCTTCACGAAACGCCCCGAGGACGTGCTGGGCCTGCACTTCTTCAGCCCCGCCAACGTGATGCGCCTGCTGGAGGTGGTGCGCGGGGCGAAGACGGCGCGCGACGTGCTGGCCACGAGCATGGCGCTGGCCAGGCGCATCGGCAAGGTGGCCGTGGTGTCGGGCGTGTGCGACGGCTTCATCGGCAACCGCATGCTGGCGCGCTACGGCGCTGCCGCCCAGGGGCTGATCCATGCCGGTGCGTTGCCGCAGCAGGTCGATGGCGCCCTGCAGGTCTTCGGCATGGCCATGGGCCCTTTCCGCATGGGGGACCTGGCCGGCCTGGACATCGGTTGGGCCACGCGCAAGCGTCGCGCCGCCGAGGCGGGTGTGCCGATGCAGCCCATCGTGGCCGACAAGCTCTGCGAGAGTGGCCGCTTCGGCCAGAAGACCGGTGCCGGCTGGTACCGCTACGAAGCCGGCAGCCGCGAACCGCTGCCCGACCCGGTGACCGAACAGCTCATCACGGACTACCGTGCGGCCCGCGGCATCACGCCGCGTGCGATCAGCGACGAGGAGGTCGTGCAACGCTGCATCTACGCCCTGGTGAACGAGGGCGCGCGCATCCTGGAGGAGGGCATCGCCGCCCGCGCTTCGGACATCGATCTCGTCTACCTCAACGGCTATGGCTTCCCGAAGCACCGCGGCGGACCGATGCTCTATGCCGACACGGTGGGGCTGGCCGAGGTGGTGCGCTGTCTGGAGCGTTTTGCAGGCGAGGCGGGAGCCGACCCGTCCTGGCAGCCGGCGCCCTTGCTCAAGCGCCTCGCCGCCGAGGGAAAAACCTTCAACTGAGGTACAATATTCGGTCGCTCGCGGACGGCCTACACCGTCATCGCCCCTGATCGACGAGCCCGGCCACCCTGCCGGAGCCTCGCGAGCGCCGGCCCCGCCCAATCCGTTTGCGACGATCAGGCGGGCCTTGCGTCACCGCACTGCGGCCGCTTTGGCCCGGGCTTGCTTCCCCCGGGCCGGACTGAATCCCAAAGGCTTCCACTCATGAGCAGCAAACCGGTCACCACCAAGATCAAGGAAGATGGGCTTCGCTACCGTTCCAAGGTGGGCGGCTCGCCCTTCGTGGGCAACGGAAACACCCGTTCGTGCTTCAAGTGCGGCAAGCACCGCACCCCGGACCAGCTTCAGCCCAAGCGCGTGCTGGGCCGCACCGAGATGGTGTGCAAGCCCTCTTGCAAGGACCTTGAGCAGTCCTGACCTGGACGTCGCGGGAGGTTCTCTCGCATGAGCAAGGCTTTCACCAAGGAAACCGACGCGGCGGACGAGGACGACGACCTCGCCCTGCCGGCGCTGCCCCAGGGCACGCGCAACTACATGACGCCGCAAGGCTACGGCCGGCTGCGTGCCGAGCTGGTCTCGCTGGTCAACGACGAGCGTCCGAAAGTCGTCGAGGTGGTATCGTGGGCCGCCTCCAATGGCGACCGCTCGGAAAACGGCGACTACCTCTACGGCAAGAAACGCCTGCGCGAGATCGACCGGCGCATCCGCTACCTCACCAAGCGGCTCGAGATCGCCGAGGTGGCCGACCCGTCGGCCCATCACGGCAAGGACCAGGTCTTCTTCGGCGCCACCGTCACCTACGCCAATGCCCAGGGTGAGGAGCGCACTGTCACCATCAAGGGCATCGACGAGGTCGAGCCCCTGCAGGGTGAGGTGAGCTGGATCTCGCCCATTGCGCGGGCGCTGCTGCGCGCGCGCGAGGGTGACGAAGTGTCGCTGGTCACGCCCGGCGGCGTGGAGAAGATCGAGATCCTCGAAGTGCGCTACCCCGCGCCGGCATGAACGGCCAAGGTTCCCGGTTCACTGCGGCTTCAGGCGCGACACGCGCAGCACCAGCGGCGAGCGCTTGAGTGTGCGCAGCACGTGGGCCAGGTGGATGCGGTCACGCACCGCCAGCAACAGCTTCAGCTCGGTGGTCGACTGGCCCGGGTCGTGGCCCATGTCGATGTGCGTGATGTCGGCCTCGGCTTCGCTCACGGCCTGCGCCACCTTGGCGAGCACCCCTTTCTGGTTGAGCACCAGTACCACGACAGCCGTGTCGAACATGCGCGTGAGTTCGTCGGCCCATTCCACCGCGATCCAGCGCTCGCTGTCGCGCTGGTACAGGCGCTTGCCCACCAGGCACTCACCAGTGTGCACCACCAGCCCCTCACCACGGCCCAGGTACCCCACGATCGCGTCGCCTGGGATTGGGCGGCAGCACGAGGCCATCTGCACCGTGCCACCCTCGCTGCCGTCCAGCGTGATCATCGCCTGGGTGGGCGTGCTGTCGTCGGTCAGGTAGCGGCTCATCGACAACGTCAGCGCGTCGGGTTTGGTACCGGCCTCCGCCAGCAGCTTGGCCAGCCGTTTGGCCACGATGGTGGCGATCTTCTTGCCCAGGCCGATGTCCACCAGCAATTCGCGCTTGTGGCGGTTGCCGCTCCAGCGGATGAGCGTCTGCCACAGCGCAGTCGCCGGCCCGTTCGACTCGTCGCCTGCAGGCATCTGCAGGCCCTCCGCCCGCATGGCCTGGGCCAGCAGTTTTTCTCCCAGGTCGAGCGACTCGTCCTGCTTCATGTTCTTCAGGTAGTGGCGGATCTTCGAGCGCGCACGTCCCGTGCGCACGAAGCTCAGCCAGGCCGGGTTGGGCCGCGAGACCGGGGCGGTGATCACCTCCACCACGTCGCCGCTGCGCAGTTCGGTTCGCAGCGCCACCTGCTCGCCGTTGACCTTGGCCGCCACGATGTGGTCGCCGATGTCGGAGTGGATGGCGTAGGCGAAGTCCACCGGCGTGGCCCCGCGTGGCAGGGCCAGGATCTTCGACTTGGGCGTGAAGACGTAGACCGCGTCGGGGAAGAGATCGACCTTCACGTGTTCCAGGAACTCGGCCGCATCGCGGGTCTCGTCCTGGATGTCCAGCAGCGACTGCAGCGACACCGTGCCGGCGCGCTGGGCCTCGTTGGCGCTGGCCAGTTCGCTGGACTTGTAGAGCCAGTGCGCCGCGATGCCTTTTTCGGCCACCATGTGCATGGCTTCCGTGCGGATCTGGAACTCCACCGCCGTGCCCAGGGGGCTCACCAGCGTGGTATGCAGCGACTGGTAGCCGTTGGCCTTGGGAATGGCGATGTAGTCCTTGAAGCGCCCCGGCATGGGCTTGTAGAGCTGGTGCAGCACACCCAGGGCCAGGTAGCACTCCGGCAGGGTGTTGACCACGATGCGGAAGCCGAAGATGTCGTTCACCTGAGCGAAGCTCAGGTGTTTCTCGCGCATCTTGGTGTAGATGGAATAAAGCGTCTTTTCGCGGCCGTAGATCTGGATCTTCAGCGAGGATTCGGTGAAGGCCTTCTCCACATCGGTCTGGATGCGGTTGACCAGATCACGCCGGTAGCCGCGCGCGCGCTGCACCGCCTTGTTCAGGGCAGCATGACGCCAGGGCAGCAGGTACTCGAAGGAGAGCTCCTGCAGCTCGCGGTAGACCTGGTTCAAGCCCAGGCGGTGGGCAATGGGGGCGTAGATGTCCAGGGTCTCGCGGGCGATGCGTCCACGCTTGGACGAGGGCATGGCTCCCATCGTGCGCATGTTGTGCAGCCGGTCGGCCAGCTTGATCAGCACCACGCGCACGTCGCGCGCCATGGCCAGCAGCATCTTGCGGAAGGATTCGGCCTGCGATTCCTCCCTCGTCGAGAACTGCAGCTTGTCCAGCTTGGTGAGCCCGTCCACCAGTTCGGCGGTGGTGGGGCCGAAGCGTTCGGCCAGGTCGAGCTTGGTGGCCCCGCTGTCCTCCATCACGTCATGCATCAGCGCCGCCATGATGGCCTGGGCATCGAGCTTCCAGTCGCTGCACAGGCCCGCCACTGCGATAGGGTGGGTGATGTAGGGTTCCCCACTGGCGCGGAACTGGCCCAGGTGGGCCGCATCGGCGTACTTGTAGGCCTCGCGGATGCGCTTGATGTCGGCATCCTCGAGGTAGTCGAGCTTGTGGGTCAGGGCAGCGAAGGAGGCCGCGGCCGCATCGACATGCGCCCCTTGCCCGACGGCGTCGGGCGGGGCGGGGCGTTTGCTGGCGGTGGCGGTCGCAGTTCGGGGGGCCATGACGCGAATTTAGCGCGGTTTCGTCAGCCTCGCCGCGACCGGCCGGAAACGACTGCGCCCGACACGGGTTCGGGCGCGGTGGGGCTGGGGCCGGCGGCCCAAGCCGCCGGATGCTTCAGGTCGGGACCTTGCGCAGCATCTCGACGCCGACCTCGCCAGCGGCAATTTCGCGCAGGGCGGTCACGCCGGGCTTGTTCTTGCTCTCGATCTTGGGGGCGTGACCCTGGCTGAGCATGCGGGCCCGGTAGGTCGCGGCCAGCACGAGCTGGAAGCGGTTGGGGATTCTCTGGAGGCAGTCTTCAACAGTGATGCGGGCCATGGCAACTCCAGGCAGGCGGACGACGCGCTGCGTGTCAGTTCAGATTGAGGGCTTCGAAGACGGCGCGCTTGCTGCGCGCCTGGGCGGCATACTTCAGCCGCTGGGCGTGCACGATGGCTTTCAGATCGAAAAGCGCCGTCTCGAACAGGGCATTGATTATAACGAAGTCGAAATGCCGGGCCTGGGCCACCTCGGTGCGGGCATTCTCCATGCGCGTGGCGATCACCTCGGCGCCGTCCTCGCCACGCCGGCGCAGACGCTGCAGCAACTCCTCGAAGCTGGGCGGCAGGATGAAGATCAGCACCGCGTTCGGGAACAGCTTCTTGATCTGCAGTGCGCCCTGCCAGTCGATCTCCAGGATCACGTCCTCGCCGGCGGCCATGCGGGCCTCGATGCCGGCCCGCGAGGTGCCATACAGGTTGCCATGGACTTCGGCCCACTCGAAGAAGTCGCCGTGCGCGATCTTCGCGCGGAACTCGGGTTCGGTGATGAAGTGGTATTCGCGGCCATCCACTTCCTGCCCCCGCGGGGGGCGTGTGGTGTGCGAGACCGAGACGTTGAGATGGGAGTCGAGCTCCAGCAGGGCCTTGACCAGGCTGGATTTGCCGGCCCCGCTGGGGGCGGCCACGACGAAGAGGTTGCCGGGGTAGTCCATCTGCCTGGGAGGATGTCGGAACGCTTTGAAGTCTACCAAGCAGGGGAGGTCGGATGGTTCACTTCGCCGCTTTCGCAATGAAGACGACGTCGGGCAGCTTCTCGAAGTGGGTATCGCAAGTCAGCAGTTCAGCGCGCTGGTGCCGAGCCGTTGCATAGACGATGGCATCGGCTGTGGCGAGCTTGTGCTCGCGATGCAACTCTGCGGCCAGCAGGGCGATCGTCGTGTCCAGTGGCACGACGGTGCATTTCTGCGTGTAGGCGATCACTTGGTCGGCCTGCTCCTCGCCCACTTCCCGGGCCAGCCACTTCGAGAGCTCGAGTTGCACGATGGTGGGTACGATGCACTGCGGTTTCTCGGGGAGGTGTCCGGCCAGCTCCCGTGCCAGGGGGCTGTCGGTGAGCCACTCGATCCAGGCCGATGTATCGACCACACGCAACGGGCCCGCCATCAGTAGCGGTCCTTGCGGTCCCGGTAACCGTCCTTGCGCGCTCCTTTGGCGATGCCTGCCAACTCCTGCAGCTCAGGCACAGGCATGACGAGGACGCCTCTGCCCTTCGGAATGAACACGAACTCCTGCCCGGCCCGCCAGTGCTGCTCTTCGCGCACAGCCTTGGGGATCGAGATCTGGAACTTGCTCGACAGGGTGGCGGTCGCGGTCATTCGTACTCTTCATGAATCGATGGGGATGGCGTAAGAATATCGGGTTTCAGGCCCATCTGCCAGCCCGCCAAGCGTCCGGCCGCCTCACTCGATGTTCTGCACCTGCTCGCGCATCTGCTCGACGAGCACCTTCATCTCCACCGAGATCTGGGTGAGTTCCAGGGCCGAGGCCTTGGAGCCCAGGGTGTTGGCCTCGCGGTGGAGTTCCTGGATGAGGAAATCGAGCCGCTTGCCGATCTCGCCGCCGGTGCGCAGCAATCGCTCGATCTCGTCCAGATGGGCCGACAGGCGCGACAGTTCCTCGGCCACGTCGATGCGCAAGGCATAGGCGGCCGCCTCGCTCAGGGCGCGTTCGCGCAGGGCGTCGGCGCTCATGCTCTGGGCGGCGCCAGCCGCTTCCAGGGCCTGCTGCCAGCGCTCCAGGAAGCGCTCCTGCTGGCGCTGCACCACCTGGGGCACCAGGGGGGCAGCCTGGACGGCCAGTTCGCGCAGCTTGACGATGCGCTCCATCAGGATGGCCACCAGCCGTTCGCCTTCGCGGGCCCGGGCGTCGACCAGGCCCTCGACGCAGGCGCGGGCCGCGGCCAGGGCGGCCTCGTCCAGGCGCTCGGCCGGGGCGCTGCCCTTGCACCATTGCAGGGCCTCGTGCACGGACAGCGGCTGCGCCTTGGGCAGCCAGCCCTGCACGGTCGATTCCAGCCGGGCCAGCCGGTTGAGCTGCTCCGGCTGCGGCTGGGGCCAGGCGGCGTCGGCGTCGCGCTGGGTGTTCAGCCGCAGTTCGATCTTGCCGCGCCGCAGGCGTGCGGTGAGCAACTCGCGCAGGGCGGGCTCCAGGGCGCGCAGTTCGTCGGGCATGCGAAACGCGAGGTCCAGGAAGCGGCCGTTGACCGAGCGCAACTCGACCGTGACGCCGGCGCCACGTGCGGGGGCGTCTTCGCCCGGGGAAACCTGGGCCTGCGAGGAAGCGCTCGCATACCCGGTCATGCTGTAAACTGACATGACACCTATCGCATTGCAAAATCCGATTATGTCAAAGCCCAAACCCTCCCCGTTGCCGCCAGGCACCGTGGTCGGTGGTTATCAGGTCATCAAGAAGCTGGCTGCCGGGGGCTTTGGCGTCGTCTATCTTTGCGAAGACCAGGACAAGCGCCTGGTGGCCCTGAAGGAATACCTGCCGTCCTCGCTGGCCGAGCGTGCACCCGGTGAGCTGGCGCCGCGCGTCAAGCCCGAGAAGCAGCCGCTGTACCGCCTGGGTCTCAAGAGCTTTTTCGAGGAAGGCCGCTCGCTGGCGCAGATCTCGCATCCCAGCGTCGTCTCGGTGCTCAACTTCTTCCGCGAGAACGAAACCGTCTACATGGTGATGAACTACCTGCAGGGCGACACCCTGCAGGACTTCATCGTCACGGCCCGCGAGCTCAAGCGCGACAAGGTCTTCCGAGAATCCACCATCCGCTCGCTGTTCGATGAGATCCTGCGCGGCCTGCGCATCGTGCACCAGCACAAGATGCTCCACCTGGACATCAAGCCGGCCAACATCTTCATCACCAACGACAACAAGGCGGTGCTGCTCGACTTCGGTGCGGCCCGCGAGGTGCTGAGCAAGGAAGGCAATTTCATCCGTCCGATGTACACGCCGGGTTTTGCTGCGCCCGAGATGTACCGCCGCGATGGCACCCTGGGCCCGTGGACCGACATCTACGCGATCGGCGCGTGCATCTATGCGTGCATGCAGGGCTATCCGCCCAACGATGCCCCGCAGCGCCTGGAGAAGGACCGGCTGGCGCTGTCGCTGTCGCGCCTGCGCAATGTCTATTCCGACAACCTCATCGAGGTGACCGAATGGTGCATGGCGCTCGACCCGCTGTCACGGCCCCAGAGCGTGTTTGCGTTGCAGAAGGAACTGGCGCGCGAGACCGAGCGCCGCTACACCAAGCTCAGCTTCAGTGAACGCCTGAAGCTGCAGCTCGAGAACCTCAAGGGCGGCAAGCAGGCCTGACAGCCCTGCGGGAGATCAATCGATGAGGTTTTCGGTCTATCAAGTCAGCCGCAAGGGCGGTCGCGAAAAGAACGAAGACCGCATGGGCTACTGCTACACGCGCGATTCGGGTCTCTTCGCACTGGCCGACGGCATGGGTGGGCACCCCGAGGGTGAGATGGCCTCTCAGATCGCCCTGCAGACCATGGCGGCCCTGTTCCAGCGGGACGCCAAGCCCATGCTGAAGGACCCGATCCGCTTCCTGCACGATGCGGTGATCGCCGGGCATCATCAGCTCCTGCGCTATGCCACCGAGCGGGCGCTGGTGGACACACCGCGCACGACGGTGGTGGCCTGCGTGATGCAGAACGGTGCCGCCTACTGGGCGCATTGCGGCGATTCCCGCTTGTACCTGGTGCGTGGCGACAAGCTCGTCGCCCGTACACGCGACCACTCCTATTCCGAGCTGCAGGAAACGCTCAACGGCGTGGTGGCCATGGGAGAGCGCTTCAACCGCAACGTGCTCTTCACCTGCCTGGGCAGCCCGGGCAAGCCGGTGGTCGACACCGTAGGCCCGCTGCTGCTGCACCAGGGTGACCGCGTGCTGTTGTGCTCCGACGGCCTGTGGGGCACCCTCTCGGACCAGGTCATCACCGATCAGATGGCGACCCGCCCCATCGCCGATGCGGTGCCGGAGCTGGTGGAAATGGCCCTGCGCAAGGCGGGGGCTAAGAGCGACAACGTGACCGTGCTGGCCGTGGAATGGGAGTCCTCCGAGGACTACGATTCCACCCGGGGCATCTCGACGCAGAGCCTGGGTGAAGAGGTCTTCGCGTCCACGATCCAGGCCAGCGTGATGGGGCAGGAGCCCGATGAACTCGACGAGGCGGAGATCGAGCGTTCCATTCGCGAGATCAACGAGGCGATCAAGCGGTCGTCGCAGAAGAAGCCCTGAGTCTGGCGACTTCCTTTTCTTTTTTTTCACAAGATCATGAGTTTTCAACGCCCTGGCGGCCGTGCCGCCGATGCTTTGCGCCCCGTGCGCCTGACGCGTCACTACACCCGCCATGCCGAGGGTTCGGTACTGGTCGAGTTCGGCGACACCAAGGTGCTGTGCACAGCCTCGGTCGAGGAGCGGGTGCCACCCCACAAGAAGGGCTCGGGTGAAGGCTGGGTGACGGCCGAGTACGGCATGCTGCCGCGCTCGACGCACACGCGCAGCGACCGTGAAGCCGCGCGCGGCAAGCAAAGTGGCCGCACTCAGGAGATCCAGCGGCTGATCGGCCGCTCGATGCGCACGGTCTTCGACCTCAGTGCGCTCGGGGAGCGCACGATCCAGCTCGATTGCGACGTGCTGCAGGCCGACGGCGGCACGCGCACGGCCGCCATCACCGGCGCCTACGTGGCCGCCTGCGATGCGGTGACATGGCTGCTGGAGCAGGGCCGCATCACGACCTCCCCGTTCAAGGATGCCGTGGCCGCGGTCTCGGTGGGCATCGTGGAGGGCACGCCGCTGCTCGACCTCGAATACGTCGAGGACTCGGCCTGTGACACGGACATGAATGTGGTCATGACGGGCCGTGGGGGCTTCGTCGAGGTGCAGGGGACGGCCGAAGGGGCCGCGTTCACGCGAGCCGAGATGGACGCCCTGCTGGCCCTGGCCGACAAGGGCATCGGCGAGCTGCTGGCGGCCCAGCGGGCGGCGCTGGGCCTGTGATCGCGATGCGCCTCGTTCTGGCCTCGAACAACGCCAAGAAGCTGCGTGAGCTCGACGCGTTGCTGGGCGGTCTGGGGTTGACGCTGGTGCCACAAGGGGCCCTGGACATCCCGGAGGCGGAGGAGCCGCACGACAGCTTCATCGAAAACGCCTTGGCGAAGGCCCGGCACGCTGCCTTGGCCGCCGGCGGGGCGGCGCTGGCCGACGATTCGGGCCTGTGTGTGCCCGCGCTGGGCGGCGCGCCCGGTGTGCACTCGGCGGTGTTCGCACCAGCCCCCGCGGTGGATGGCGATCGAGAGACCCGACGTGCGGCGCAGGACCGCGCCAACAATGAGCGCTTGCTGCAGTGCCTGCAGGGCGTGAGCGACCGCCGCGCGCGTTTCGTGAGCGTGCTGGTGGCCGTGCGCCACGCGCAGGATCCCGAGCCTCTGGTGGCCATGGGTCGCTGGGAAGGGCAGATCCTTGATGCACCGCGCGGGCAGGGGGGGTTTGGCTACGATCCGCTGATGTACGTCCCGGCACTGGGTGCCAGCGTGGCAGAGCTCGATGCGGCGACGAAGAATGCCCACAGCCATCGCGCGCTGGCGGCTCAGCGCCTGCGTGCGCTGTTTCGAGAGGTCTGGAGCCTTGGCTGACGTCCCTGGAGCACCGGCGAATGCGGCCCAGCGCTACCTGCGCGAGGGCACGCTGCGGCTTGGAGCGCTGCCGCCGCTGTCCCTGTACGTGCACCTGCCTTGGTGTCTTCGCAAATGTCCTTACTGTGACTTCAACTCCCACGAACTGGGCGCCCAGCGGCGTGCAGGCTCGATGGAACTGCCTGAGGCGGCCTACCTCGATGCCCTGCGGGCGGATCTGGAATCGGCCCTGCCGCTGGTGTGGGGGCGCAAGGTGCAGACGGTCTTCATCGGTGGCGGTACCCCGAGCCTGTTCGCGCCGGAGGCGATCGACCGGCTGATTGCGGATGTCCGCGCCCGGTTGCCGCTGGAGGCGGGCTGCGAGATCACGCTCGAGGCCAACCCGGGCACCTTCGAGCGAGACCGTTTCCGCGGCTATCGCCAGGCTGGGGTGACCCGTCTGTCGGTGGGGGTACAGAGTTTCGATGATGACAAGCTCAAGCGGCTGGGCCGTGTCCATGACGCAGACCAGGCGAAGGCCGCGCTGGAGGAGGCGCGCGCCTGCTTCGACACCTTCAACGTCGACCTGATGTACGCCCTGCCCGGGCAGACGCTCGACGAGCTCGATGCCGACCTGACCCAGGCGCTCGCCTTCGAGCCGCCCCACCTGTCCGTGTATCACCTCACGATCGAGGCCAACACCTATTTCGCGAAGTTTCCGCCTGCGGTGCCCGATGACGACATGGCCTTCGAGATGCTGGACCGCATCACCGAGCGCACGGCGGCCGTCGGACTGGGACGCTATGAAGTCTCGGCCTATGCGCGGCCGGGCCATCGCTGCGCGCACAACCTGAACTATTGGGGTTTTGGAGACTACCTTGGGATCGGTGCTGGCGCGCACAGCAAACTGAGCTTTCCCCATCGCGTGGTGCGACAGGTGCGTTACCGCGAGCCGGCACACTACATGAGCGCCGCCCGGGCCGGTCAGGCCGTGGCGCAGGATCTGGAGGTGGCGCGCAGCGAGCTGCCCTTCGAGTTCATGCTCAATGCCCTGCGACTGAGGGAGGGGTTCGAGATCGCCCAGTTCAGCGAGCGCACGGGCCTGCCCGTGACCGCAATCGCCCGGGCGCTCGACGAGGCCGAGCGTCGTGGCCTGATCCTGCGCGACTGGCAGCGCGTGCAGCCGACGGACAAGGGGTTCGACTTCCTGAGCGATCTGCAGGCCCTGTTCCTGGCGGAAAGCGCTTGACCTCTTTGCATGCCATGGCACGATGTGCGCCTGAATCCATGGATCGGCGCATTTCCCTTCGATGAGTCCTCCCACAGAACCGTCCACCGAGCCGCGAGTGCTGCTGGTCGAAGATGACCGCGTACAGCAGCTACTCGTGTCGACCCACCTCGAGCGTCAGGGCTGCACGGTCGATATTGCCGAGAACGGCGAAGAGGGCCTCATGCTGTGGAAGGAACATCGGCACGTGCTGGTGATCACCGACTGCCGCATGCCCCGCATGGATGGCTATGAGCTCACTCGCGCCCTGCGCAGCTTGGCGGGCGGGACCTGCGTTCGTGTCGTGGGCATGAGTGCCGATGTGGATGACCGCGCCAGAGCCCTGGAATCGGGCATGGAGGCCCTGTTGGAGAAGCCGCTCTCGGCCGAGGCGGTGGCCCAGATGCTCAGACGCGGTTGAGGCTCATCCCGGCGATGGACCTCAGGCGGTCGATCAGGTGGGGGGCGATCTGCGGCAGCGGCAGCACGTCGTCGACGGCGCCCGCTGCAATCGCTTCTCTGGGCATGCCGAATACCACGCAGGTGGCCTCGTCCTGGGCCACGCAGTAGGCGCCGGCATCGTGCATTTCGCGCATGGCCTTGGCTCCATCGGCCCCCATGCCGGTGAGCATCACGCCGATGGCGTTGGGCCCGACCACCCGGGCGGCTGACTTGAACAGCACCTCCACCGACGGCATGTGTCGGTTGACGGGTTCGCCCACCTGCACTCGGGCGATGTAGTTGGCGCCAGAACGTTCGACGCTCAGGTGGTGGCCGCCCGGGGCGATGTAGGCGTGGCCGGGCAGGATGCGCTCGCCGTCCTGGGCCTCCTTCACGGCGATGCGGCACAGGCCGTTCAGGCGGGTGGCATAGCTCTTCGTGAAGCCGGCGGGCATGTGCTGGGTGATGACCACGGCCGGCGCATCGGCCGGCAGGGCGGCGAGCAGCTCGCGCGTCGCCTCGGTGCCGCCGGTGGATGCGCCGATGAAGATGATCTTCTCCGTGGACAGGCGCCCCACGCTCTGGAGTGGCATGGGCCGGCTGTCGGCGGTGGCTGCCGGGGTCGCGGCGGCCGGGGCCGCCTGGAGCTTGCGCACCTGGGCCTTGGCGGCGATGCGGATCTTCTCGGTGATCTCCTGGGCCAGCAGCTGCAGTCCGTCGGCGATGCCGATCTTGGGCTTGGCCACGAAGTCGATCGCGCCCAGCTCGAGCGCGCGCAGTGTGACGTCCGCGCCGCGCTCGGTCAGTGTCGAGACCATCACCACAGGCATGGGCCGCAGGCGCATCAGTTTGGACAGGAAGTCGATGCCGTCCATTCGAGGCATTTCCACATCCAGGGTGATCACGTCCGGATTCAGGTTGCGGATCATTTCGCGGGCCGCATAGGGGTCTGCGGCGGCGCCCACGCACTGCATGTCGGGCTGGCGGTTGATGATCTCCGTCAGCAGGCTGCGCACCAGGGCCGAATCGTCGACCACCACGGCTCGGATCTTGGACATGGGTCGTATCTTTCTCAGAACAGGTCGATGGAGCCGGCGCCACTGGCGGGCGGTGCCACGCGCTGGCTGGCAGCGCGCTCCTGCGCGATGAGGGCCTCGGGGTTGCTCGGCGCCAGGCGCTTGACCATGGCCTTGCCGCTGGCCGGCAGAAAGCACACCTTCCGGGGATAGATGTCGAGCACGTCCTTGGACACCACGGGGATGCGCTCGGTGTGCAGGTACTGCAGCACGAAGTCGGTGTTGCGCTGGCCGACGTTCAAGGTGTTCATTCCGCTGATGACCTGACCGCCGCCGAAGATCTTGGCCTCCAGGGTGCCACGCGTTGCTCCCCGCTTCAGGAGTTCGTTGATCAGCAGTTCCATCGCGAAAGAGCCGTAGCGCCCGCTGTCCTGGGCGCCGCCGCCTTCGGGCAGCATGAAGTGGTTCATCCCGCCGATGCGGGCGTTGCGGTCCCACAGGCAAGCCGCGATGCAGGACCCCAGAGTCGTCATGATGAGCAGGTCTTCGTCATGGACGAAGTACTCGCCGGGCAGCACCTTGACGGCATCGTTCTTGAAATGCGCGTCATAGAAGAAGAACGAGGCCTCCCCGGGCTTGCGCGGTGCGGCCTTCAGCGCCGACAGGCGGGCACGCTCGGGGGCGCCGGCCAGGCCACTCATGGCGCTGGACAAGCGGGGCGGCGGCGCTTCGGCGCTGGAGTGGGAGCTGCGGGCAAGCATGATCGTCTTTTCGGCGGTGGGGACGGAAGCTTGAGGGCACAGGGGTAACACCCTGTGTCACAGGCGGCGGTAGACCGTCTTGCCCTGGAGGTGGAAGAGGTCTCGGGAGTCGGTGAAGTTCTCGGAATGACCCACGAAGAGAGTGGCCTGGGGACGCATCACGGCATGGATGCGCTCGAGCACCTTGCGCTGTGTCGGACTATCGAAATAGATCATCACATTGCGACAGAAGACGATGTCGAAGGGGTCGCCCAATGACCAATGGGATGCCATCAGGTTGAAGCTGCGGAACTCGATGAGGCGCGCCAGCTCGGGCTTGACACGGATGAATCCGGCGTTCGGTCCGGTACCCCGCAGGAAGTGGCGCTTGAGCCGTTCGGGCGACAGGCCGCGGGCATCATGGGCGTAGACGCCGCGGCTCGCTGTGGCGAGCACCTTGGTGTCGATGTCGCTGGCGATGATGCGGGCCGGCGCCTGGGGACCGAGCACTTCGGCCACGACCATGGCGATGGAGTATGGCTCCTCGCCGGTCGAGGCGGCATTGCACCAGATGCGAAGCGGCTTGGACGCCTCATGCCGGCGCAGCAAGTCGGCCAGCAGCATGAAGTGATGCTCTTCCCGGAAGAAAGCGGTGAGGTTGGTCGTCAGGCAGTTGACGAATTCCTGCCACTCGGCTTCGGCCAGCGGTCCCTGGGCCTGCTCCAGCCACTGCAGGTAGGCCGCGAAGCTGCGATGCCCGGTTTCGCGCAAGCGCCGGGAGAGCCGGCTGTACACCATGGCCTGTTTGCCCGCATGCAGGCTGATGCCGGCACGCTGGTAGATCAGGTGGCGCACCCGCTCGAAATCGGTCTTGTCGAAGCTGAACTCTCGGTTGATGTCGACTGGTGTGGCAGCCAGATCGGCCACCGCCCCAGGAGGGAGTTGCATGTTGCTCATATGAGACCGGGATCCGTTCGAGCGTGAAGGGTTCAGGCGGCGGCGCTATGGGTCTGAAGCTTGAAAGTGCCCACCACGCCGGCCAGGCGCTGGGCCTGCTCGCGCAGGGATTCGGCGGCGGCGGCCGACTCCTCGACGAGGGCGGCGTTCTGCTG